>JAUZRJ010000001.1 GCA_030950545.1 Aquificota bacterium
CGTCATTACGAGGGAAAAGAGAAAGCTCAAAAACCCCACCACAGTCGTCAGTATCCCGCTCCCGAGGTCCCCCACCTTCCTCCCAAAAAGCCCTATAACAGCAAATCCTATTAACGGAAGCAATACTACAAGTATTCCCTCCATATCACCCCCTCATGTCGGTGATCTCGTCGGTTGAGTCCACATACCTGTATCTGAAGATGGCAATTATTATACCGAGACCTACAGCTGCCTCAACCGCAGCCAGTGCTATTATGAAGAGGGCGAATATCTGCCCCTCCACAAGGCCCATGTGAGCGTCCGCACCGACGAAGGCGACGTTTACCGCGTTAAGGGCAAGTTCGAGGCTCATGAGGACCGTTATCAGGTTCCTCCTCGCTATCAGGCCCAGGACACCGAGCCCGAACAGGATCATGCTCACCACGAAGTAGGCCTCAACCGGTATCGTCTTCATAGGTCTGGCTCTCCTTCCTTCCTATGAGCACAGCACCTATCATGCCTATGAGCAGAACGAGGGAAACGACCTCGAAGGCGAAAAAGTACTTGGTGAAAAGAACCGATCCGACCACCTCCGCGTTTCCTATCTTCGCTATCGCCTCCCTGAACTTACCCTCAGGAGACGCGACCACCCCGAGCAGGAACACGACAGCCATCTCCAGGTAGAGTAGAAGGACGAGGGGGAGGGAAAGCACACCTTCCGTTCTGTAGTGGGGGTCCTTCCTGACCGCCTTCTCCCAGGGAACCGCTGTGAGGACGAAGACGTAAAAGACCGCTATGGCGACCGCGTATATGAGGAGCTGAAGGGCTCCGACCAGCTCCGCCCCCGCGACGAAGAAGATCCCCGCAACCGCTATCAGGGACGAGAGGAGCCACAGGATCACGTATATGGGGTTTGTGAAGGTGACAACGCCTATGGCTGAGATTATGGCCCAGGCGGAGAAGACAAGAAAGATCAAAAACCTTACCATTCGTGCCTGCCCTTCACCTTCGGTTCCGGGAGTCTTACGCTGTTCTCATACCAGAGCTTCTCCCTCTGGTCGTCGTCTATCCATATCCTGTCCGGTTCGTGTTCCCTTCTCATCTGCCAGTCCCTTCCTATCTTCTCGAGGGTCTCGAGGTCCAGGATCGAGTCCCTTCTCGTGTAGCTGGCGGTCTCGTGTATGTCGCTCTGGAAGAGGCAGTCAACCGGGCAGGCGTCAACGCAGAAACCGCAGAAGGTACATAGCATAAGGTTCATGTTAAAGACGCTCACCACCCTCTTTCCGTTTTCGAGCTTCCTCCCCTCTATCTCAAAGAGCTGGGGAACGGGACACGCCTTTTTGCAGAGGAGACAGACGACACACCTGCTCCTCCCGTACTCCACCTGTATGTTGAACCTCTCCACCCACTCGTCGAAGGCGGGCTGGGGTTCGTTCCCGTCCACAACTTTGTGGCCGAAGAAACCCCTGAACCTCTTGGGAGGAGTCAGCTTCTCGTAGGGGTAGTGGGTGGTTATAGTCTTGGAGAAGGCGTGCCTTATCGTGACGGAAAGTCCCCTTATGAAGTCTATGAAAAGGATCCTCTCTATCCAGGTCAGCGGTTTCATAACCATACGCTTTACCATAACACCACCTCCAAAAGGCGATAGATATTCTAACAGAATTTAGTCCCAGATAAAGGGTGCTATGAGCGAGGTGATCACGATGTTGAGAAGGGCAAGGGGGAGCATGATCTTCCAGGCTATCTCCGTTATCTGGTCTATCCTGTACCTCGGGAGGGTCCAGTGAAGCCACAGGATGAACAGGAAGAGGGCGGTGACCTTTAGGAGGAACCAGGCGTAAGGGGACAGGGGTCCCAAGAAGAAGAGTGGGTCCACAAAACCGACGAAGGGTATGTTGAGCGGAGACCAGCCTCCCAGGAACAGAACTACCGCTATGGCGGACAGGGTGAGAACCTCTATGTACCACTCAACCAAGGGGAAGAGACCGAACTTCATACCGCCGTACTCCACGGTGAAACCAGTAACCAGCTCCGCTTCCGCCTCCTGTATGTCGAAGGGAACCCTTCCGGTCTCCGCAAGCAGGGAAAACATGTAAACCACAAAGGCTACAGGCTGTACCCATATGTACCATAGGTTCTGTTCGATCTGGTTCTGGACTATCTGGTAGGTGGAGAGGGTTCCCGCCAGGATCAGTGGACCCATCACCGCAAAGGTTATCGCGACTTCGTAGGAGATTATGATCCCCGCCTTCCTCATGGACCCTATGAGCGGGTACTTGGAGTTGGAAGCCCACCCCGCAAGGGCTATGGCGTAAACCGCAAGGGACCCGAGACCGAAGACCAAAAGTATACCCACGTTCACATCGGTGAGTATAGGCTTGACCCTGTAGCCGAAGACCTCAAACTCGGGACCGAAGGGTATAACCGCAAAGACGAGGGTGGCGGGGACGAGAGCCATAACCAGAGCCAGATTGTAGAGGAACCTGTTCCCGTATCTGGGGAAGAGGTCCTCCTTTGTGATAAGCTTGAGACCGTCCGCTATAGGCTGGAGGAGCCCGTGCCAGCCCACCACCATAGGTCCGGGTCTTCTCTGTATGTGGGCGGCGACCTTCCTCTCAACCCACGTCAGGTAAGCGCCGAGACCGAGGGCTATACCGAGGATCACAAGTATCTTTATGACCGCCACAAGGAGGTCTACCCAGACGCTCTCCATCTCCACCTCCTCACCTGTCGGTTTCACCGACAACGGGGTCTATGCTGGCAAGGACCGTGACCGCATCCGCTATTACCCTGTCCTTCATGAGCCTCGGGTATATGCAGAGGTTGTAAAAGGAAGGGGGCCTTATCTTGACCCTGTAGGGCTTCGTTCCCCCCGTAGAGAGTATGTAAAAGCCAAGCTCACCCCTCGGGTTCTCCCCTGAGGAGTATATCTCGCCCACGGGCGCTTTGAGGCCTATGCCGTCTATGGTGAGTTTTATCTTCCTGTCCTTGGGGATCTCCGCGAAAAAGGGTGCGTCTTTCGGGAGTTTTTCGAGTTTTTCAACACACTGCTCTATTATCCTGACGCTCTGCCTCATCTCCTCTATCCTGACCAGGTATCTGTCGTAGCAGTCTCCCGTCTCGCCGACGGGCACGTCAAACTCCACCTCAGGATAGGCGTCGTAAGGTTCGAACTTCCTGATGTCGTAGGGTATCCCGGAACCCCTTATCACGGGACCGGTCACCCCGTAGTAGTAGGCTTCCTCGGGAGTTATGACACCGACCTCCTTGTTCCTCCTCAGCCATATCCTGTTCCTCGTTAGTATCCTCTCCCAGTCGGACAGCTCCTTCGGGAACCTCTTTATGAAGGCCTTTATGACCTCGAGGGCTCCTTCGGGAAGGTCCATCCTCACACCGCCCACCCTGGGGTAGGATATGGTGAGCCTGGCACCCGTTATACCTTCGAGTATGTCCATTATCTTCTCGCGTTCCTTGAAGGCGTAGAGGAATATGGTGAGCGCTCCGAGATCAAGCGCATAAGTTCCGAGCCAGAGGAGGTGGGAGTTTATCCTCTGAAGCTCCGACATCATAGTCCTTATGTACCTGGCCTTCTCCGGAATTACATCCTCTATACCGAGCATCCGCTCCACCGCAACCACCCAGGCCTGGTTTGAGCAGAGGGCGGATATGTAGTCCATCCTGTCGGTGTAGACGAGGAACTGGTTGTACATCTCATGCTCCGCTAATTTCTCAACACCCCTGTGTAGCTGTCCAAGGATAACATCACACTGGACTATCCTCTCACCCTCAAGGTCGAACAGGAACCACATGGTACCGTGGGTCCCCGGGTGGAGCGGACCCCAGTTTAAAACTATCTGGGCCTTCTTCTTGAGCCTTTTCTTCTCGGTTATCTCAAGGTCCTCAAGGGTCGGGACGAGGGTGTGTCTTCTTTCGTAGTTCATGGTCCCTTCCAAGGGATCGCCGAAGAGGACCTCGTTGAGGGATGGAAGCTCCTGCTCGGGTATACCCTCGAGCGGAAAGTCCTTCCTCAAGGGAAAGTAGGGGTAGGTCTCCCAGAGGAAAGCCCTTACCAGGTTCTCGTGACCCTCGTACCGTATCCCGAACATGTCGTAGCACTCCCTTTCCGCCCACTTTCCCGCGAACCAGAGCCTTTCCACCGTGGGCAGGGTTCCGTCGGTCCTTGTCTTCACTATCACCTTTTTCCTCTCGTCCACGTTGTAGAGGATGTAAAAGGCCTGAAACCTTGAGACCCTGTCCTCGGGGAAGGCTATGAGACCTTTCTGGGACAGGTTCCTCCAGTCCTTTTCCTTCTCCAGCACATCTTTAAGGTCCACGACCGAGTGGTCAAGGAAGAGCCTAAAGCCCTTTTCCTCCTTGAGGACTTTTAGGAGGTCTATGAGCTTGTCCTTGGGGACGTGAACGGAGGTTGAGTTCTCAAGCTCCTTTATGTCTATACCGGGGAACCTCTCCTTCAGGTCCGAAAGGTCCTTCTCCTTTGCCCAGGGCATCAGATCTCCTCCATCTCGAACTGCCAGTTCAGGGCTCCCTTTCTCCAGGCGTAGAGGAGCCCGTAGGTTAATATAAGGATAAACAGGAACATCTCTATGAAACCGAACACCCCCAGGTACCTGTAGACGATCGTCCAGGGGAACAGAAACGCGGCCTCTATGTCAAAGAGCAGAAGCAGGAGTCCGAGAAGGTAGTAACCCTGGTGGAAGGTGGTCTGCGCACTCTTGTCGTAGAGGGGAACTCCGCACTCGTAGGGGTAGTCCTCGTACTCCTGGGGCGTCTTGGGACCGAACAGCCAGTTAAGGGACACGAAGACAAGGGCTATACCGACCATAACCCCGAAAAAGATAAGGAAGGCTATATAGTCCATCCCTCCTCACCTCTCAAAGAGGTTTTCCGCGGAAACACCCACCAGGGACCAGACCACACCCGGAACAACAGCGAGACCTATGGTCATCACTGTCAGGAAGAGGAGGGAAAGAACCTCGAAGAACCCTCTGTCAGGTATCCTGACCTCCTTTTCCCTCTCCTTCATGAACATCAGAACCACGAGCCTGACGTAGTAGCCCGTTGATATGGCGGTTGACAGGATCATCACAAAGGCAAGCCACCACAGCCTGTCGAAGGAGAGGGCCATGAAGACCAGCGCTTTACCGACGAAGCCGACCGTGGGCGGGACGCCGAGCAGGGCGAACATGTAGACCATAAAGGCAAGGGCCACATAAGGGAGGTTGAACCTCATACCCGCGAACTCGTAGGTCCCGTTGTTCCAGCCTTCCGCCCTCTCAAGGAGCGCGACCACCAGAAACGACCCCGCCCCCATTATGGCGTAAACTACGAGAAAGTATATGACCGCCTTCATCCCGATGGTCTCGGTCACAGCGACCGCTGCGAGCATGTAACCCGAGTGGGCTATGGAGGAGTAGGCAAGAAGCCTCTTTATGTCCTTCTGAACCAAGGCTACCAGGTTCCCGTATACCATCGTGACCGCTGCTATCACACCCAACGTTACCATCCAAGCAAATGAGAACCTCTCCTCTATGAGGGGCATTATCCTGACTACGGGAACGAAGAAGGCTATCTTACCGACCGAGGCCATCAGGGCGGTCACTGGCGTGGGAGCACCCTGGTAGGCGTCTGGTAGCCAGAAGTGGAAGGGGACCGCGCCTATCTTTATGGCGAACCCGATGAGGAACAGGATAAGACCCAGAATGAGGTAGTGGACGTCCTCACCTCTGTACGTGAGGATCTCCCTCAGGTCTATGGACCCCGCGTAGATGTACATGAAGACCGCGCCGTAAGAGGCAAGGGCTATCGACAGCCCGCCGAGGATAAGGTACTTGAAAGCGCCCTCTTTGGATACGAAGGACCCCCTCATGAGAGCGGTGAGGATGTAAAAGCCGACGGAGACAAGCTCGAGGGAGACGTAAACGATTATGAGGTTGTAGGAAGAGACCAGGATCATGGCCCCGAGCAGTGTAAAGGCGAGGATATAGTAGAACTCACCGTAAAAGGACTTCTTTAGGGAGAAGTACCTCTGGGAGAAGGCGAGGACCGTGAGGGTCACAACGATCTCGAAGGTCTTCATCAAAGTGCCGAGCGAATCGTTTGTGAAGGTTCCGTAGAAGGTGTCTCCCCTGCGTCCCGCGGAGATGGTGAGGGACATAAGGGCGAGGACGTATCCTATACCGCTTATGGCGGGCAGGAACACCCTTTTCCTGCCGGGAGACAGAATAAGGTCGAGGGTAAAGAGCGTGAAGGCTGTGATCAGGACAACAAGCTCCGGCAGGAAGGCGAGGACATCGGGTATCTGTATCTCACCTATTATCTCCCTTACGTCCATCTCTCCTCACTCCAGCCTGAGGATCTCCCGCAGGATAAGCTCAAGGGTTCCGTCGAACATGCTAAAGAACAGATGTGGAAGGAAGCCCACCAGCAGTATGGGAACTATAAGCATTATAAAGGAGATAAGCTTGTAGCCTTTTATGTCCTGGAAATG
>JAUZRJ010000010.1 GCA_030950545.1 Aquificota bacterium
GGGCGTCGGACTTCCCTCTATATTCCTTTGCGATCACCTTGTAGGGAGGACCAACCTTGCTCTTCTCAACATCGTGGCAGGAGTAACAGCCCTTACTCTTGAGAAGGGTCTCAACATCTTGAGATAAGCCCAGAGATGTAAAAACCAGTCCTAAAAGAATTAACCTTATTCGCATATGCTAACCTCCTTATGCCATAATTATATGATGAAAATCAGATTTTGTCAATAATTAATCCGTTAGTCATAATTAACCTATGAAGAGGATCCACTTCTTCAGGGACTATGCAAGGGAGAGGTTCGGTAAGAGGATAAGGAAGATACCCGTTGCATTGCCCTGTTGCAACGCCCTCAGAAAGGTGGAGGGTTTCACTTTGGCTTACTAACTTCTTACTAATGGGATGACTGGATACATGCCCTTGATCCGTGTCCTCTTATCGGTCCTCCTGGTCTGGGGTGACGCCTTTTCTCAGATACTTCTTCTCTCCTCCCCCGAAAACGAGGGCGGGTTCGGTATAAAGGATCTGAAAGGTGGTGTCTGCGTGGCGGGAAGGAGGGAGACCGAAAAGGGCCTTTACGACGCCCTTCTGGGGTATGTGAAGGGTGGTGGTCTTTCTTTTTACCTGTGGGGGACCGCAGGGGACGAGATGGTTTACTCCGCGGAGTCCTTCGGTGGCGGGTGCCTTTTCCCGGTTGTGACGACCTCAAGGGGCGATATGGACGTTGCCTTTGTGGTTCTGGAAGATAACATCAGAACCATCAGGGTCCTCGGCAGTGAGTTTGACGATATGGTGTGGTCCGTCAGGAGGACGGACAGAGGTTATATCGCTGTGGGAGGGGTGAGGCGGCGGGACTGGGATGTGTGGGTCCTCTTTCTGGACCGTGAGCTTAACCCGGTTGCATCCTTCAGGATCGGGACTCCTGCGGAAGAGTACGCCTACAGCGTTGTTCTTAAGGGAGAAAGGATATACGTGGTCGGCAGGACGAACTTCAGGGGAAACTGGGACGGCTTTGTGGCGGTCCTCGACATGGCCGGGAGCCTTTTGAAAGCTGAGTTTGTAGGGAGCGCTGGGAAGGACTACCTCAGGTATGTGGGTCTCGTTGGAGGCGGTGTGGTAGCGGTGGGGAGAACCGAGCTGGAGGGAGACAGCGACCTCCTCATATTCTCACCGGATAGAGGAATGTGGTGGGTTTACGATATCGGTACCTTTGACTACGGGCGGGTCATCCTTGAGAGGCCTTACGGGTATCTTATCCTGGGGGAGACGGAGGTAGACGGAAACAGGGACGGTCTTTTGGTTGCCCTCCGTAAAGATATGGAGCCTCTGAGGGCTTACCTCTTCGGCGGTGATGGGACGGAGTCCATAAGACACGGGGACGGCACGACCTTAATCGGCTACACCTACTCCTTCTCCCTGAGCGGAGATATCTTTTTCGGAAAACCCAAAAGGGCATGCGGTCGCGTTTTCAGACCCGTTCCGGTTCTGAGATCAGAAAGGTCCCTGGTCCGCGGAGAACTTCCCGTGAAGGTCCGGGAACACCCCGTAGGTGAGGTTTCCTTAAAACCCGCTTCCAGGAGGGTTTACTACACTCCGCTGGACCTGTGTCAGGAGTAAACCTCCGTCTTGACCCTGAGAACCAGATCCTTTACCTCCTGTCTGACCGGTCCTCCGCCCCGCGGGTCCAGGAGAAGCTCGTACATGTAGCTTCTGTCCACCTCATCGTCAAACTCTTCCCAGTCAACGGACTCAAGGACCTTTCTTCCCGCCACACCTACTCTTTCCGGGGCTCTCCTCCCCGACATCTCGCACCAGATAAGGGTCCACGCCCTTACGAGAGCGATGGGGTGATAACCGCCCCCGCCGAGATATATACCCTCTCCGAAAGCCTCCCTGACAAGCCTGAAGGCTTCAAGAAACCCTCTGTTCGTAATCTCGAACCTAGAGAGGTAATCCTCCTTCAGGAGATCGGTTCCGAGCTGAAGGAGGTAAACCTCGGGCATGAATACATCCCTCAGGTATCCGAGAACCCTCTCCAGTATGTAAAGGAACTCATTATCGTTAAGGCCCTCAGGCATGGGAACGTTCAGGTTAAAACCCTTTCCCCTACCCTCTCCCCTCTCGTGAAGGTAGCCTGTCCTGAAGGGGAAGGCGTATTCCGGGGACTGGTGGAAAGAGACCACGTAGACCTCATCGGTGTCGTAGTAAGCCTCCTGGACACCGTCGCAGTGATGGGCATCGAGGTCAACGTAGAGGATCCTCCTGAAACCTCTCCTTTTCAGGACCTCTATCGCGACACCGGGGTCGTTTATGAAGCAGAAGCCGTTAGCCCTGTCCCTGAAGGCGTGGTGCATGCCACCCGCCGGGTTGAAGGGTCTGTAGCCGTCGAGAAACAGATCAACCGCCTGAACGGAGGACCCTGTCGCGAGGGAGGACCCCCTGAAGGTTGCGGGGGAGACCGGGTTCTCGTAGGTCCCTATGTTGAACCTCTCCCTCGCACCTCTCGGGACGCACATACACCTGTCAGCCTCCATAAGGGCTTCCACATACTCCCTGCTGTGGAACAGCAGGAGCTCCTCCAGTGTGGCGAACCTGCTTTCCACCTTCTCCTCATCCCGTATCAGCCCTTCCGCCTGAAGGAACTCAAGGAGGAGGGACACCCTGGGTACCCTGAGGGGGTGGTTTTTGGGGTACCTGAAATCTCTGTATCTCAGGCTTCCTATGAGTCTCGCTCCGCTCACGCGGGTATCTCCCTGTAGGTCCTGACGAGCCTGTGGATCTCCCTGAAGTTTATATCACCCGCGAGGACGTAGTCCCTGCCCTCGTGGGCGAACCTCTCCGAGACCGTTATACAGAAGTCGTCGGTCGCCTTCGACAGGTATATGTCTGAGATGAAGGACCCTTCCTCCATAGCCTTCCTGAAGTAGGGTTTTTCAGATCTGTCCGTCCCCTTCTTGCCGTGGGCTACAAAGTAGTTGACCTTGGGGTTCACTATGTTGCTGGTTATCTGGAGACCTCTCCCGCTCATTATGTAGAAAAGCTCGAAGTAAGGAAACTCCTCAAAAACATCGTAGAGTATGAACTCCCACATGTCCTTGGGGGAGGACCTCACCTTCTCCACTATGTTCCTGAAGTCGCCGAGGATCTTCCTCTTTATGTTGGTTATTATCTTCTGCTTTGCGGGGTCGTGGAGAACGAGGGTGGGCTGGAGGCTGTGGGCTATAAATACGGAACCCTCTATCTTCCTCGCCTTCTCGGAAAGTTCTTTTTTCTTCTCGTAAAGCTTCTCCTGTGAGTCTATCAGGCTCATATCAAGACAGAGGCCGTAGACGTAGACATGCTGGAACTCACCGAAGAGGAGTGTGTACTCCCTGTGAAACTCCTTAAAGAACTCCTTTACCGTCTCCTTGGAGGGCGGTCTCTTCGAGAGTACCCAGATCTCGCCTTTATCAACAACGCCCGAGATCTCACCCTCGAACATGTCCCTTATGTCCTCGTAAAGTATCTTGTAAACGCTCTCCTGCTTCTCCGAACCGAACGTCTTCCTGAACCTGTCCATGTTCTTAAGACCGAAAACGCACAGGTACTCTCCCCTCCCTATTACCGAATGGACCTTCTGGACCACAGGGAGGGTGTGTTCTTTGTGGCGGGTTATGTAGTGAAGGACCGTATCGTAAGTGAGAACCCCGAGGTACGTTCCTCTCCTGTCGGTCACTATCACAGGTTCCCTCTCCAGCCTGAGGAGTTCAAAGACTCCTATCAGCGACTCCTTCGACACCTCAACGTTCCTGAGGCGACAGCAGAGTACCGCCAGATCGCCCGCGGTGAGGTTTTCGTTCGTAAGCTTTTCAACCTGGGACCTGTAAACTATACCTATGGGGGTTGAACCTTTCATAACAGTCAGGTAGCTGTAGATGCTGAGCTCCTCGAACACATTCTTAAGCTCTTTGAGGGTGAGGTCGTAGGGAACGGTCGGCACGCTTATGCTCAGGTCCACGAGGCTGACCCTTGACGCCTCCATCATCTTAAATTTTCTATCCTTCTTGCCGCCTCAACAAGTCTTTCTGTGGGAACAGTAAGGGATATCCTGAAGTATCCTTCTCCCGCATCCCCGAAGCCGTTTCCCGGTGTGCAGACCACACCAGCCTCGTCGAGGAGCTTCTCAACGAACTCCGCGGAGGTGTACCCTTCGGGAACCCTGGTCCATACGTAGAAGGTCACATCCGACTCGACGGGCTCAAGGCCTATGCTCTTTAACGCCTTTGTCATCACCTCCCTTCTCTCCCTGTAGATGGCTCTGATCCTGTCGGTCTCGGACTCGGGAAGGTTGAGGGCCACTATGCCCGCCTCCTGGACAGCGTTGAACTGGCCCGAGTCTATGTTGGTCTTAACCTTACCGAGGGCCTTTATGAGTTCCTCGTTACCCACAGCCATACCTATGCGCCACCCTGTCATGTTGAAGGTCTTGGAGAGGGAGTTGAACTCTATCGCAACCTCCTTAGCCCCCTCTATCTGGAGTATTGAGATGGGCTTTCTGTCGCCCGTGTATGTCTCCGAGTAGGCGTTGTCGGAGGCTATTATTATGTTGTGCTTTTTTGCCCACCTCACGAGCTCCCTGTAGAAGTCTTCGGTGGCGTCCGCTGTGGTCGGGTTGTTCGGGTAGTTTATCCAGATTATCTTCGCCCTCTCAACAACCTCACGGGGTATAGAACCGAGATCAGGAAGGAAGCTGTTCTCCTCCTTAAGGGGGACAGTGTAGGGCTGTCCGCCCGCGAATATGGTCCCTATCCTGTAAACGGGGTAGGCGGGGTCGGGACACAGGACCACATCTCCGGGGTTTACGAAGGCCAGGGGAAAGTGGGCTATACCCTCCTTGGAACCTATAAGGGCTATGACCTCCCTGTCCGGGTCGAGGTCCACACCGAACCTCCTCCTGTACCAGGAGGAGACCGCCTCCCTGAAGGCCCTCATCCCGACGTAGGAGGGATACCTGTGGTTCTCGGGCTTTTCTGAAGCCCTTTTGAGGGCTTCGACCACAGGGTCGGGTGTGGGAAGGTCGGGGTCACCGACCCCAAGGTCTATAACGTCCACGCCCTGGTCGATCTTCTCCTGCTTCTTCCTGTCTATCTCCGCAAAGAGATATGGCGGGAGGGCTTTGATCCTCTCCGCAGGTTCGAAGGTCATCCTTGCGCCTCCTCGGTTTTTGAGGTTTAGTATTATAACTCCACCTTAACGCTGTCCTTCCCGTCGTAAGAAGGGCTGAACGTCGCCAGCAGGACGGACACTACGGAGGTGTTCGTGTAAAAGTGGACTTTACCCCTGGGTATGAAGGCGACGTCTCCCTCCTTGAGCTTTTCCCTCTTACCGTCCAGGTACAGCTCGCCGTGTCCCCTAACAACCAGGAAGGTGAGGTCGTGGTCCCTGTGGTAGTGGGGGACCTCCGCGGTCCTTATGAAAACAAGTAACTGGGTCATTTCCTCGGTTTCGTTTATCTTCACAGCCTCTATCTCCTTTACCTTTTCCGCCTTCTCCTCTATGAGACCGGAAAGGTCCTTCACACCCTCAGGGCTCACAACCTTCATTTCCCACCTCCCGCATTAGATTATATCCCCATGGAACTGATCCTCTCGGGGGGCTGGATCGGAAGGGAAGGCCTCTGGAGGGTGAAGACTTCAGAACCCATTTACCTGGTGAGGTTCGAAGACATACCCCCGGGTAAGGACCTTTTCCTTATAATCTCCTACGATCTCTCCCGCGACACCCTCAGTGTTGACATAAAGTGCAGAGGTCTCCCGCCCATCATAGTCCTGCCGCTGGAGGGCTTTGAGAGGTTTTCGGGAGATGGGGGAACCTACAGACTGGACTTTGTGGGCATGTCCCTCCCTGAAGACGGTTTCATAAAGGGTGTCCTGAAGGTGAAGGACAGGATAGAGCGGGGAGAGGTCTACCAGGTAAACCTGACCTCCGAGATGGTCTTCCGCCTTGAAGGGGACCCGCTTTCCCTCTTTCTCGACTTCTTCGGAAGACAGCCGGTCCCTTACGGTTTTTTCCTGAGAGCGAGTGACCTGATAGTTATGTCCGGTTCGATGGAGCTGTTCCTGAAAAGGAAGGGAGACAGGCTGGTGAGCAGGCCAGTAAAGGGAACCGGAAGGACACCTGAGGAGATCCTCTCCAAGGAGAAGGAGATCGCAGAAAACCTCATGATAACTGACATGATGAGGAACGACCTGGGCAGGGTGGCCAGGGCGGGCACGGTCAGGGTGAGAGAGCTGTTCAGGGTGGAGGAGTTCTCAACCCTCTGCCAGATGCACTCAACCGTGGAGGCGGAGACGGAGAAGGACACAGCGGATATACTCAGAAACACCTTCCCTCCCGCTTCGGTCACAGGTGCTCCCAAGATAAAGGCTGTGGAGGTTATAGACGAGCTGGAGCCCCACGCGAGGGGTTACTACTGCGGGACAGCGGGGATACTCCGGAGAAACGGAGACTTCACCTTCAGCGTTCTGATCAGGACAGCTTACGGTTCGGGGAATGAGATAAGCTACTTTGCGGGATGCGGTATAGTGTGGGACTCGGACCCGCGGAGGGAGTTTGAGGAGCTCCTGCTCAAAGCCCGTGCCTTCTTCCCCGGTGTTGCGGGTGTGAGGTATGGATCTGAGGAGGTATGTAAGAGGTCTTCTGGAGGAGAGAGGGCTTGACGTAAACGGGAGGGACCTGGAAAGGGTTGTCAACGACCTGAGCAGGTGGACCCGCAGGGTTTACACGCCGGGGCTTGTCGAAACCGCGGACGGAAGCCTGACCCTTGTGAGCCCGGAATACTGCGAACCCTACCACAGCATAACCGCGGGGGCGGTTACCGAGTGCCTTGAGAAGTTTATAAAGCCTTCGCGTATCCTAGAAAAGGCTAAGCTCAAGGAGGAGGTCAGGATACTGGACGTGGGTTTCGGTCTCGGATACAACACCGCCATAGCCATAACCGAGATCAGGAGGACATCCCCGCGGACACGCGTTGAAGTCACAGCCCTTGACCTTTCTCTCCCGGAGGACATACCTCCCCTCCCGGAGCCCTACCGCAAGATACACGGTGAGCTGATAAGCTCTCTCCCCCTTTACGAGTCGGGAAATGTCAGGGTGCGCCTCCTTCTCGGAGATGCGAGGAAGAGGATATACGAGGTGCTCCGCTTTGAAGCGGACGCGGTCTTCCACGACCCCTTTTCCCCCTTCAAAAACCCTGAGCTCTGGACCCTTGACTTTCTGAAACTCGTGAAGGAGGCCCTCTCACCTGAAGGTGTGTGGGTATCCTACACATCCGCCCTCCCTGTGAGGAGGGCTCTCTTTGACCTCGGCTTCAGGGTGGGCGAGTCTGTCCCTGTCGGCAGGAGAAGAGGGGGAACCGTGGCATCTCTGAGGTGTGAGGTCCCAGAGCTCCCCCGTGAGACACTCCTCAAGACCAGAACATCACCCTACAGCGTTCCCATGAGGGACCCCGACCTCTGCTGGGACGCCCTCAGGATACTTGCAGAGTACAGGATCAGCGTTCTCCTGCGGGAGAGGGAAGCCTCCTCAGAAGGAAAAAGAGCACTACCGCGAGGATCACCATAAGAAGGGAGGCGATCTGGTTCCAGGTGAGACCGAGACCCTCTATGGGAGGGGTGACACCCCTGTAAAACTCGAGGGCGAACCTCTCCGCACCGTACAGGAGCATGTAGACAACGAACACCTCACCGTTAAAGGCCTTCCTCCTGAAGAGGAACAGGAGGACGAGGAATATGATAAAGTTACCGACCGCCTCCAGGATCTGGGTCGGGTAAAGGGGTATGCCGTAGGGGGCTACCGCTCCGGGAGGAAAGACCACGTAAAAGAAAGGAAAGTCCTTCATGAAGTGGATCCCAACGCTGACATCCTCAGCGTCAGGGACGGGGCTCCCGTAACAGCATCCCGCGGAGGTGCACCCCAGCCTCCCTATGGAGTGGGCAAGGGCGAGGGACGGTGCGGCAACGTCCGCCACTTTCCACAGGTCCAGAGAGTGCTTCTTTACCGCAACGAGAACACCTATGATCCCGCCCGCGAGGCCACCGTAAAAGCTCACACCCCCCTTCCAGATGGCGAAGATGTCCAGAAGACCCTTCACATCCTCAGGGTGTTCAAGGATGAAGGCTATCCTGGAACCGACGAGACCGAAGAGAGCAGCGTATATGAAAACGGACTCCGCCTTGTCCTCAGGAATACCTTCTCTTCTGGCAAGCCTCAGGGACAGGAAGTAGGCTGTTATAAGCCCGAGAGCGACGAGGACACCGTATGTGGATATCCTCACACCGAAGACCTCTATCAGGGTGGGAAACATCAGATCTCCACCTCCTCTATTAGAAGTTTAAACCCGGTCCCTCCCGTCCTTATCTTTATCTCCCTGAAGTAGCCCCTAGGGTCCCTCTCTCCGAAGATCACCCTTATGACCTTGCCGTTTTTCAGGTTTTTTATCCTCATCTCCCTGAGCTTCTTTCCCTCGAATATAACCGTCCTCTCGTAAACAAATCCCCTTTCCGAGAAGACCTTTACACCCCCATCACAGAACTCCTTCTCACTGCCCCTGAGGACGCCCCCGAAAACCAGGTTTTCGGGAGGAAGGGGGAGCAAGTAGCACCTGTCCCTCAGGCACACCTTTCCGTCTAAGACTTTTACGTCCCTTCTCGGGACCTTTACCGTGTAGATATCGTCAAACCTGGCTATGAGGAAGGGGACCTTCATGGGCCCGTATCTTACCTTGCCGTATATCCTGAACTCCTTCGGTGTCTTCCCCGATGCGTAGATGTTCATGAGATCCTCGGTGCCCGGACACTCCCTCTCAGCCCTGTGGAGGGGAGCGCATGAAAGGACCAGGAAGGCTATGAGGACAGGTATCATGCCTTCCTTCTTATCGCGACCGCAAGCCTGTGGGCGTCCAGACCCTCAGCCCTGGCGAGGGTTTCCGCGAGGTCAGCTACCTTCTCAAAACCCTCCTTGGAAACGTAGAGGACGGAGGACTTTTTTACAAAGTCGTAAACTCCGAGGGGTGAGAAGAACCTGGCGGTTCCTCCTGTGGGGAGTGTGTGGTTCGGCCCGAGGACGTAATCCCCGAGGGGTTCGGTCGTGTATTCGCCCAGAAAGACAGCCCCCGCGTGCTTTATGTAAGGAAGGAGGGCCATGGGTTCCTCCGTTATGATCTCGAGGTGTTCAGGTGCTATGCGGTTTGCGACCTCGCAGGCCTGCATCAGATCCTCTGTTATGAAGATCGTCCCGAACCTCTCCAGGGATTTCCAGGCTATCTCTTTTCTGTGCAGGTCCCCGAGTAGCTTTTCCACCTCTTCCCTCACCTTTACAGCCAGATCCTCTGAAGGTGTTACGAGTATGGATGCGGAAAGCTCGTCGTGTTCCGCCTGGGAAAGAAGGTCCGAGGCTACCCAGTCGGGTCTGGCGCTTCCGTCCGCTATAACGAGAACCTCCGAAGGTCCCGCTACCATGTCTATGTCCACTGTACCGAACAGAAGCTTCTTGGCAAGTGCGACATACACGTTTCCCGGTCCGACTATCTTGTCAACCTTCGGTATCCTCTTCGTCCCGAAGGCCAGAGCTGCTACCGCCTGGGCACCGCCTATCTGGAACACCCTGCTCACACCCGATATGTAGGCGGCTGCCAGAGTGTACCTGTTCGGTCTGGGGGATACCATGATCACCTCTTTAACTCCCGCAACGACCGCGGGGAC
>JAUZRJ010000100.1 GCA_030950545.1 Aquificota bacterium
GGTGCCTGTAATCCTCCCTGAAAGGCGCCAACCTCTCCAGCCACTCCCAGATGTCCTCGTGCAGGCCCTCCTCGTCGTCCTGGATTATGACCGCGGACGTAAGATGCATGGAGGATACGAGGCAGAGACCTTCCCTCACTCCAGACTCCTTCACAGCCTCCCTCACGGTATCGGTGATCCTTACGAGGTCCCTTCTGCTCTTTGTGTTAAAGGTGAGATACTTGGTGTAGGACTTCATACCTTGAGCTCTTCCATCTTCCTGTCTATCTCCTCAAGCTGTTTTTCAAGCTCCCTGACCTGTTCCATGACTTCGGGCTTGTAGAAGACCTCCCCCTTAGACAGGTATCTTGCCCTCTTCTTCAGCTCCTTTATCCTCCTCTTTATCTTCCTTCTGTCTATCTCGTAAAACCACCTCGCTATGGCACTTGCGGTCCTGAGGAGGTCTTTGTCGTGTTCTCTCAGTTCTCTCTTCAGTCTTCTCCTCTCCTTCTTCCCCGCATGAAAGGAGAGAAGCTGTACCGCTTTCTTTCCCTTCCCGTCCTTCACTATGTTTTCCATGACCGCCCTGAAGGAGCCCTGATACTTCTTCTTTGTCCTTCCTATCTTCACCCAGATCTCCATGATGGGAACCTCCGAAGGCCTGCATATTATATCACACTGGGTTATCATACTCCCATGGACCTGAACCTGTCCCTGAGTGAGGTGAAGAGGATATCAAAGGAGTTCAACGTCATACCGGTTTACACGGAGATCCTGGCGGATGTGGAAACACCCCTTTCTCTGTTCCTTAAGCTGGAAAGCCCTGACAGGTTCAACATACTTCTGGAGAGTGCGGAAGGAGGTGAGAAGTGGGGGAGGTTCTCCTTCGTTATAACGGGGTCTTCCTTCTACATAAGGTCAAGGGGGGAGCTGGGTGAGGTCCACGACAGGGGAAGGGTGGTTTTCTTCAGGACCCGTGATCCCTTGGGTGAGATAGGTAAGGTGGTCAGCGGGTTCAGACCCTTTGAGGACAGGGATCTTCCCAGGTTCTGGGGCGGGATCGTCGGCTACTTCGCCTACGACGTGATCAAGTTTTACGAACCCGTTGAGGACAGAAACCCCGACCCTATATCCACCTACGACATCTTCCTCGTTCTCACAGACAGGGTCGTGATCCACGACAACCTCACCGGGAAGATAAAGGTTGTGTTCCCCCTGATAGTGGAGAGAGGTGTTGAGGAGGAGTACAGACGGATAGAGGAGGAGATGGAGAGAACCGTGGACATGCTCAGGGGATCGGGAGCACCCCAC
Organism: Aquificota bacterium; assembly: GCA_030950545.1. Taxonomy (GTDB): domain Bacteria; phylum Aquificota; class Aquificia; order Aquificales; family Aquificaceae; genus Hydrogenivirga. Next base: position 1,291 of record JAUZRJ010000100.1, read on the forward strand.
ATAAGCATCACCGAGAGAGAACCCGACCTCTCCTCCTGGGAGTCCAACTTCTCGAAGGGGGACTTTGAGTCCGCGGTCAGGAAGGCGAAGGATTACATAGCCCGGGGAGACGCCATACAGGTGGTCCTTTCCCAGAGGTTCAGGAGGAAGTTTTCGGGAGACCCCAAGAACATATACAGGGTCCTGAGATACCTGAACCCATCTCCGTACATGTACTATCTTGACTTCAGGGACCTTCAGGTTATAGGTTCATCCCCTGAGGTTCTCGTGAGGGTCGAGGGAAGCAGGGTGGAGACGAGGCCCATAGCGGGAACGAGACCGAGGGGGAAAACCCCCGAGGAGGACAGGGCCCTTGAGGAGGACCTCATCTCCGACGAGAAGGAGAGGGCGGAGCACCTGATGCTCGTGGACCTTGCGAGAAACGATCTGGGGAGAGTCTCGAAGGAGGGAACGGTCAGGGTGGAGGACTTCATGAGGGTGGAAAGATACTCCCATGTGATGCACATGGTGAGCGACGTCGTGGGGGAGCTGAGGAGCGGTATGGGGCCCCTTGATGTCCTGAGGGCGACCTTCCCTGCGGGGACTGTCTCCGGGGCTCCCAAGGTCAGGGCGATGCAGATAATAGAGGAGCTCGAACCCGAAAGGAGGGGCATATACGCGGGAAGCGTAGGCTACATATCCTTCCAGGGGAACATGGACATGGCGATAGCCATAAGGACCGCTGTCCTGAGGGGCGGGGAGGTCTTCGTCCAGGCGGGAGCGGGGGTGGTTGCGGACTCTGTTCCGGAGAGGGAGTGGGAGGAGACGGTTAATAAAGCAAAGGCCCTGATGAAGGCGGTTGACACAGCGGACCTAATCAACGTAGAGGGATAGGTCGGGCAGGTTGAACATCTTCCTTATCTCCCTCTTTACAAGCTCCCTGTAGAGCTCCCTCTCCTCACGGTATCTTTCGTACTTCCGCCGTATCTTTCTCCTCTCCTCCGCGGGCATCTTCTTCCAGAGGTTCCTCATTATCCTGTCCTCTATCTCCCTCAACACCCTCCTCGCCTCCTCCTCGGTCCCGGGTGCGGGCGGAACTTTCCTGATGAAGCCCTTTACCGCTTCCAGCTTTTTCCTGAACCTCTCCCTCCAGTCGGGCATCTCACCGTACGCCTTTATTCTTCTCCAGTTTTCGTAGGTCTCCATCACGGTTCTGTAGCACAGAAAAAGGGGTGTTTTGCCTCTCTTTGAAGGGTTAATACCCGTAAGGCACTTCTTTATGCCCTCCTCAACAACCTCTTCGGGTATCCCCTGATCTTCCAGCAGTTTCAGGAACTCCCTGTCCCTGGGTGAGAGGAAGAAACCGCCCCCTTTGAGGTTCAGGACAAGCCTCTCCAGCCTTTTTGAGTATCTCATCTTATAAGGGCCACCGCTACCGAGTAATCCCTTTCGTGGGACAGGGAGACTATTATCCTCCTTCCCCTCAAAAGGTCGCGGACCTCCTCCCTCCTTATCACGACCTCCGCGGGCTTGCCCGAGTTCCCCAGGACCTCTATCTCCTTGAACCTCAGAAGTATACCGAACTCCTGATAGAAGGCCTTAAGAACCGCCTCCTTGCAGGCCCACCTTGCGGCGAGGCAGGGGACTGTGTTCTTCTGGGACATGCAGTAGTCGATCTCCCTCGGGGTGAATACCCTGCTCAGAAACCTGTCGCCGAAGCGTTTTAGAGCGTCCTCTATGCGGCTGTTTTTGACAACGTCAACACCTATCATATACCGATTATATCCCTGAACCTGAGGAGATAACTCCTCGTCTCCCCGGGAAGTTTATCGAGGTTTTCCCATACGTTTAAGCCCCTGAACCTCTCCGCATTTCCCTCACCCCAGTTGTAGGCTATCAGGACAAGCTCCCAGCTTCCGAACCTGTCCAACAGATATCTTATGTACCTGAGTGCAGCTAGGGTTGACTTTAAAGGATCGAACCTCTCGTCAACTTCATCATCTACCCTCAGGCCGAACCTCCTTGCGGTTTCGGGCATGAGCTGCCAGAGTCCGACCGCACCTTTTGGGGACACCGCCTCCGGGTTGTAGCCGCTTTCCACCGCGGGTATGTAAGCTACCCAGGAGGGAAGGTTATGCTTTCTGACCAGGTCCAGAACCATGTTCCCGAGCGGTCTGTTCGGTCCGCCTTCACTTTTATAGGCCTCCCTGCCTTTCAGACTCCTCAAAACGTAGTCCGCTACACCTATACCCCCGCCCTCCGCCAGCTTTCTGCTTACCGCCTCCAGAAACATATCGTAGTAAACCCTCTGGGAGAAGGCCTTCTCCCTGAGGAAGGGTCTGAAGGCGTCCTTGAGGACCTCCTTCAGAAGGACAGCCTCAAACTCCCTGGCAAGGGCCTTTACGTCCTTCTTCATGTGTTCCCTGAATGTCTGGGGAGGTACGGGAAGCACCTCTATCATAGCACCTCCAGTTTCGCCTTCAGGGCTCCCGCTTCCTTCAGAGCCTGGAGTATGGATATTATCTCCCTCGGTGTTGCCCCGAGGAAGTTAAGGGAGTTCACCAGCTCCTGAACCGTGGTTCCCCTTATAGGAACGATCCTCCTCTTCTCCTCCTTGACTTCTATCTCCGTCCTCGGGACCTCCCTCGTCTCCCCGGGGGAGAAGGGCGGTGGCTGGACGACCTCAGGTCTTTCGACCACCCTTATCACCAGACTACCTACAGCGACCGCGACCGGGTCTATCCTCACGTTTCCACCGAGGAGGACGGTCCCTGTTCTCGAATCTATCACCACCTTTGCGGGGTAGGAGGTTCTCACCTCCAAGTTCTCGACTATGGCGAGAAAGTCAACGGGGTCGTACTCCTCGGGTATGGTTACCTTCACGGTCGCGCTGTCCACAGCCCTGGCTATCTTCCTCCCGAAACGTTCGTTTATGACATCCTGAATAGCTTTGGCTGTGGTGAAGTCCGGAAAGTCAAGGTTTATATTGACCTCACGGGAGTCCATGGTGAAGGGAAGGTCCCTTTCCAGGATCGCCCCGTTCGGGATTCTACCCACCGTCGGCACGTTCTTCACCTGCCTGGCTCCCCTTCCCCTCGCCTCATAACCGCCCACTATGACCTGCCCCTGGGCGAGGGCGTATATCTTACCGTCCGGACCCCTCAGAGGTGTGAGGAGCAGGGTTCCACCCTCCAAGCTCCTCGCGTCACCTATCGATGAGACGGTGACATCGAACCTCATACCCGCCTTGGCGTAGGGCGGGACCTTTGCGACCACCCAGACCGCTGCAACGTTCCTTATGGTTATCCTGTTCGGGTCCACCACTATACCCATCTTCTGCAGGGCGTTTGCGAGACTCTTTACCGTGAACAGGGTCGCCTTTCCGTCTCCCGTCCCCCTTAGACCCGCAACGAGACCGAAACCGTGGAGGAGGTTTACCCTGTGGCCCTCTATGGTCGCTATGTCCTTTATCCTCTCACCGAAGGCAAGGCTTACAAAGACTATCAGAAGGGAAAGATACGTGCGAATATGCGGGCGAGCCATCCCGGTTTACCCCCTTCCGCCACGTAGCCCTTACCGTCCAAAAAGACCTCCATGTTGGCTATCCTGTCGCTGGTAACGGTGTTGGTGCTGTCTATGTCTTCGGGTCTGATAACACCTCTCAGCACGAACTCTCTCCTCATGCCACCCACGACTATGTACTTCTTGGCTTCTATTAACATCGTCCCGTTCGGGTAAACTTTTAGGACCCTTCCCGCCAGTCTGGTAACCAGAAGCCCCCTCTGCCTCACCCTGCTGGCTCCTTCGGAAGCGAACTCACCCTCTCCTTCAGCTCCCAGGTTGGCGAGGGTGCTCTGTGGAAGGCCGAAGAAGGAGGATATGGCGGTTGCAAACTCTGTGGATCTTTCGAGCTCCGTGGACACGCTCTCGACAGCGTTCAGGCTCTCTATGACCCTTACAAAGATCACGTCCCCCGGCTGGGACGCCCTGTTCGCTCCGTAGAGGTTCACCCACCTGTCACCCGCAAAGAGGCTACCCTTTGCCCTCTTCTCCTCCACCTCCTGTCCCGGATAGGGGTTTTCCCTCTCGTAGGCTTTAATGTCCCTCGGCTTCTGGGAACAGGAGAGGATCAGGATCAAAAAGGAGCACAGAACTATGAAAAACCTCCCCATCTACCTCTAATATAGCGGAAGGGGTCAAGATCTGCTATAATTTGTAAGCAATTATGATAAACCTCTCGGGAAAAACAGCCCTTGTTACGGGATCCACGAGGGGTATAGGAAGGGCGACCGCAAAGAGGCTCGCGGAGGCTGGAGCAAGGGTGGTGGTTACGGGAAGGGTTGAGGAGAGGGCCAGGGAGGTCGCCAGCAGGCTTAGAGAGGAAACGGGTTCCGAAGCGGTGGGTGTTGGTCTTGACGTGGGAGATCCCGAGTCCATAGAGAGGGCTTACTCAAAGGTGAAGGAGATCTTCGGCGGAGTTGATATACTTGTGAACAACGCAGGGATAAACAGGGACGTGCTGTTTGTCAGGATGAAACCCGAGGACTGGGAGGAGGTAATCAGGGTGAACCTGACGGGTACGTTTCTGATGACCCAGAAAGTCGTCAGGGACATGATGAAGAAAAGATGGGGGAGGATAATAAACCTGTCCTCTGTGGTGGGTTTTACGGGCAACGTGGGACAGGCGAACTACACAGCAACCAAGGCGGGTATAGTGGGGTTTACCAAGACACTCGCAAAAGAGCTCGCTGGCAGGAACATAACCGTGAACGCGGTAGCTCCCGGCTTCATAGAGACGGACATGACGGAGGCACTTCCCGAAGAGGTAAAGGAGGCATACCTTAAGCAGATACCTATGGGAAGGTTCGGCAGGCCGGAGGACGTGGCCAACGTTGTGGTCTTTCTGGCGTCCGACCTTGCGGACTATATAACGGGTGAGGTTATCCACGTGAACGGCGGTCTGTTTTAGATAAACCTTTTGGAGGTGCGGGAATGGCTATCGAGGACAGGATCAGGGAGATCATAGCGGACCAGCTGGGGGTAGAGGTGGAGAAGGTGACCCCTGAGGCGAAGTTTGTGGACGACCTCGGTGCGGACTCCCTGGACGTGGTTGAGCTGATCATGGCCTTCGAAGAGGAGTTCGGGATAGAGATACCCGACGAGGACGCGGAGAAGATCCAGACGGTCGGAGACGTCATAAACTACCTCAAGGAAAAGGTAGGTGGATGAGGAGAAGGGTCGTCGTAACGGGGCTGGGGGCGGTCACCCCCATAGGGACCGGGGTCGGGAAGTTCTGGAGCAATCTGGTTAAAGGTGTAAGCGGGATCGACAGGATAAGGAGCTTCGACCCGGATGAGTTCAACCTGTCCGTCAAGATAGCTGCGGAGGTCAGGGACTTTGACCCGTTAAACTACATGGACAGGAAAGAAGCCTCAAGGCTTTCCCTGTTCATCCAGTATGCGGTAGCTGCGGTCCAGGAAGCCCTCGAGGACAGCGGTCTTCTGGAGTCCCGCTTTGACCCTCTGAGGGTGGGTGTGATAATAGGGACGGGCATAGGTGGTCTGAGGGACATAGAGAGGGAGCATTCTGTTCTGATCGGAAAGGGGGGAAGGAGGGTCTCGCCGTTTTTCATACCCTACGGCATATCCAACATGGCCTCCGGCTATGTGGCGATAAGGTGGGGTTTTAAGGGACCTAACTACTGCATAGTCTCCGCCTGTGCCACGGGAAACCACGCCATAGGGGACGCCATGAGGCTGATCCAGGCGGGGGACATAGACGTCGCTTTGGCGGGAGGTTCCGAAGCTGCTATAACCCCCCTCGGTGTTGCGGGCTTTGCTGTGATGAGAGCCCTGTCCACAAGGAACGATGAACCTCAGAAGGCCTCGAGACCCTTCGACAGGGACAGGGACGGGTTCGTTATGGGAGACGGGGCGGGTATACTTGTGCTTGAGGAGTACGAACACGCCAAAGCCAGAGGAGCCAGGATATACGCGGAGCTCATCGGATACGGTGCGACCGACGACGCCTTCCACGTGACCGCTCCCCACGAGTGCGGTGAGGGAGCCTACGAGTGCATGAGGATAGCCCTCGAGGACGCGGGTATAAAGCCCGAGGAGGTCGACTACATAAACGCCCACGGCACGTCAACACCCCTCAACGACAAAGTAGAAACCATGGCCATAAAACAGCTCTTCAAAGAGCACGCCTACAGGCTGAAGATAAGCTCCAACAAGTCCATGATAGGCCACCTGCTCGGTGCAGCGGGAGCGGTTGAAGCGGTCGCAACAGTAAAGACCATAGAGGAGGGGATCATACCCCCAACCATAAACCTGGAGAACCCTGACCCCGAGTGCGACCTTGATTACGTTCCCAACGAGGCGGTGAGATCCGATGTGAAGGTCGCCCTTTCCAACTCCTTCGGGTTCGGTGGGACCAACGCCTGCCTCGTGTTCAGAAAGCCCGAAGATGTATGAGGACCTCGAGAAGAGGATAGGCTACTCCTTCAAGAACAAGGATCTCCTCAGACAGGCACTCACCCACATATCCTACGCCAAGGAGAAGGGCACATCCCACTACGAAACGCTGGAGTTCTTAGGAGACGCCCTGCTTAACTTTCTGATAGTCGACCTGCTCGTGCAGGAGTTTCCCGAAAAGAGGGAAGGGACACTCGCCTCCCTCAAGGCTTACCTGATCAGCGAAGAGTTCTTCTACGACTTGGCGGTGGATCTCCGCCTTCCCGACTACATACTCATAAGCAGGGGAAAGAAGAACACCTCCATAGTGGGAGACGTCTTCGAGGCCATCTGGGCTGCGATCTACATAGACAGCGGAAGGGACTTTAACCTGGTCAGGCGGATCTTCTCGGAGCTCTTCAGGGAGAGGATCCTAGAGATGGTCAGAAACAGGAAGATAAGGAAGGACTACAAAACACTTCTCCAGGAGATAACCCAGAAGAGGTGGAAGGAAAGGCCCACCTACAGGGTGATAAGCGTTGAAGGTCCTGAGCACGCGAGGGTCTTCACCGTGGAAAGCTCCATAAGGGGCTTTTCCGCCATCGGAAGGGGAAGGAGCAAAAAGGAGGCGGAGCAGGAAGCTGCAAAGAATCTTGTCAGGAAGATCCAGGAAGCCTGACACCGAGAGAACTCAGGTCTTTCAGTATTTCCTCCACTATCTCCCTACCGCCCTCCCTGACCTTCTTACCTCCGCTCATCACAAACACCTTACCCGCCAGCAGGGAAGCCTCTAATGGGTCATGGGTTACAAGGACCACGGGTATGTTCAGATCGAGGGATTTCAGAAACCTTACGACCCTCAACTTGGTGTCAAAGTCCAAGGATGAAAAGGGCTCGTCCAGAAGCAGGGCTTTAGGCTCGTAGGCGAGGGCTCTTATGATGGCGACCCTCTGTCTTTCTCCGCCGGATATCTGGTGGGGGTACCTGTCCTCAAGTCCCTTTATCCCGAACCTCTCCATGAGGTCATCAACGGACAGGTTCCCTTCCGACTTCCTGAGGGCGAACTCGATGTTTTCCCTGACGGTCAGGTGAGGCAGGAGGTTGTGGTCCTGGAAGACTATACCTATCCTTCTTTTCTGCGGAGGTAAGAACAGACCCTCTCTTGTATCCATGTAGACCTTCCCACAGCAGGCCATGTAGCCTTCCTCCGGTTTCTCAAGGCCCGAGATCACCCTGAGGACAGTTGTTTTACCTGAACCGGACGGACCCAGGATCAGATTGAAGCCCTCCTCGAAGACAAACTCACCCTCAACGGTTATACCCGGAAACACCTTCCTGAATATCAGGTGTATTCTGTTTGCCATCTTCTTCTGAAGAGAAGTATAAGAACAAGAGCGACCAGAGATACAGACAACAGGAGAAGAGACGCCCTGTGGGCCTCGCTGTAGTTGAGAGCCTGGACCTCATCGTATATGTAGATGGACAGGGTCCTGGTCTCACCCGGTATGTTCCCCCCTATCATAAGGACAACACCGAACTCGCCCATAGTGTGGGCGAAGACAAGGGCCGTGGCTGTAAACACACCCCGTGAACTCAGGGGAAGTATGACTTTAAGGAACGTTTCCAGAGGTGAGTAGCCGAACACGTAGGCGGTCTCTATGTACCTTCTGTCTATACCGCTGAAGGCGTCCTTCACAGGGAAAACTCCGAAGGGAAGTGAGTATATCACCGACCCCACAAGCAGGGCTTCGAAGCTGAACAAGCTAATGACCTTACCGAGAGGCGACGAAGGAGAGAAAATATACAGCAGGTAAAAGCCCAAGACCGTCGGCGGTAGAAGTATAGGAAGGACCAAAAGGGCTTCCAGTATCTCCTTGCCCCTGAGGTTCCTGTAAGCGATCAGGTAAGAGATCGGGATCGAGACAGACAGGAGTATCAGTGTGGTTAATAGGGAGAGCTTGAGGCTTATGAGCAGAGCTTCCAGCATCACCTGACCCCGAAACCGTGTTTCTTCAGAATACTTTTTGCCTCTTCGCCTTTCATGAATCTGACGAACTCCCAGGCGGACCTAACCCCCTTACCCCTGGCTGTTATGACGAGTGCGTGGATTACAGGGTCGTAGAGGTGCTCCGGAACAGGTATGAAGTTGACGGACATGTAAAGGGCGAGGGACATGGACAGAAAGCCTGTGTCCGCGGTACCTGTGCTGATGAACTGGGCGGTCTGGGATACGTCAGAACCGTAAACTATCCTGTCCTTTACCCTCTCGAAAAGGCCAGATCTCCTGAGTGCCTGCACAGAAGCCTTACCGTAAGGTGCAAACCTGGGGTTTGGGACCGCTATCCTGTTCGCGCTCTCAAGGTCGTCCAGTGCCCTTAACCTGATCCCGTTGTAGACCACGACCAGCCTTCCCTCCGCATACTCCAGATAGCTTTCCTTTACAGCCAGGCCCTCTTCTATGAGCTTCTTCGGGTAAACCGTGTCCGCTGACAGGAACACATGGTAGGGTGCTCCTCCCTTTATCTTTGCGTACAGGCTTCCCGAAGAACCGAAGACGACCTTAACCCTGACACCTGGGTTGGAACGGGTAAAGCTTTCCAGGATTTCGGAGATCACAGGCCTCAGGCTCGCTGCTGAGGCAACGTACAGTATCTCGGAAAAGGCTGTGCTGACCGCTAATATCAAAAGGGCTATCCACATAGGTATTAAAGGTAGCCCATCTCCTTCAGAGATGTGTAGCCCTCCTCAGAGATGATCAGATGGTCAACAAGCTCAAAGCCGAGAAGTTCGCAGGCCTCCTTTAATCTCCTTGTGAAGTCTATGTCCTCCTTTGAAGGCTCGTGGGTACCCTGAGGGTGGTTGTGGGCTATCAGCACTCCGTAGGCGGAAAGCTCAAGGGCTCTGAAGAGTATGTCCTTGGGCTGGGCCAGGACCCTGTTTGCGGAACCTACCGCAACAACCTCCTCCCCTATTACCCTGTGACTGAGGTCAAGGTACAGGGCTACGAGCGTTTCCCTGTTTGATCTCAACTTTTTCCTGAGAAACATGTAGGCTGTTTCCGGGCTCAGGATCTTCAGGTCTCCTCCCGGCCTTTTTATCCTCTCCGCTATCTCAAGCAGGGCCTTCACCTGAAGAGCTTTCACCTCACCAAGACCCTTCTTCCTCATGAGATCCTCAAGGGAGAGCTTCCTGAGACCCTCCCACCCTTCCCTCAGGAGATCCTCCGAAAGTTTGAGAACGTCCCTGTCCTTCGTTCCCGTTCCCAGGATCACAGCGAGGAGTTCTTCATCGGACAAGGCCTTGGGACCGTGATTCCTGAGCTTTTCCCTCGGTCTCAGATCCTCAGGCAGGTCCTTAAGCTTCCTCGGTCTGTACCTCATCTCCCCTCACCCTCTCAAGACGGACCTTTTTCACCCTCCTGTCGTCGCTCGAGATCACCTTAAACCTGAAGCCGTTTATCTTAACCTCCTCTCCCTCTCCGGGTATCCTTCCCAGAAGGAAGGAGAGAAGACCTCCCACAGTGCTGTAGTTTCCCTCGGGGACCTTGAGACCCGTGATCCTCTCCAGCTCGTTTACCTCGAGCTTCCCGTCTATGATCCAGGTGTCCCTGCTTATCTCCTTTATGAGGTCCTCGTCCCTCTCCGTTTGTATGCTCCCAACTATCTCCCTGAGTATGTCCTCGAGGGTTACTATGCCTATGATAACTCCCCTCTCGTCCACAACAACGCCCATGTGCTCCCTCCTCTCCCTGAAGGTCCGCACAACGTCCGGCAGGAAGGTGTACTCTGAGAAAACGACTATGCTTTTTACATACTTTTTTATAGGCTCTTCGGGCTTTGCCCTGAGAAGGTCGTAGGCGCTCACGTAACCCACTATGTCGTCAACCCTTATCCTGTAAACAGGTATCCTCGAATAACCGCTCTCCTTTATCTTCTCTATCGCCTGAGATACGCTCGCGTTCTCGGAGATCATGACCGTCTCGTAAAGGGGTCTGACTATCTCCCCGACCCTCCTGTCCTTGAAGGAGATTATGTTGGAAACCATTAAGCTCTCGCTTTCGGTGAAGGTCCTCTTTTCCCTGAGAAGGTCCAGTATGTCCTCCCTCCTGATGCTTGTCCTCTTCCTGGCAAGGTGTTTTGAAACCGCCCTGCTTATAACCTTGGAGAGAACAAGAAAGGGTTTCAGCGGTATCCTCAGCCTCTCGAGTATGAAGAGGCTCGGGATCACAACCCTGTTGGCGTAATGCTGGAAGAAGCTCTTGGGTATTATCTCGCCGAAGATTATGGTGAGTATGACCAAGGTCTCCGCAAGGGCGACCTCGTAGCCTGATATCTGGGGTATGTATCTGGTGAGGTTCATGAGGGCGAGTGTGTACAGGGTCGCGGCAAAGACTATGCTCACCGTGTAGCCGAGCATGGTCAGGGTTATGTACTCTTCAGGGTTTTCCAGAAAGTTGGCGACGTAGCTGAGCTTCTTCTTCCTGACGACAGCCTTAAGGAGCCCCTTATCCGCACTGAGAAGGGCTATTTCGGAACCCGCAAAGAAGCCTTCAAGAAGGATGAAGAAGGCAACACCTATGAAGAAACCTATCAGCTCCATCCCACAACAACCCTGTCCTGACCGGACAGGTCCCTAAATATATTAACCTTAAGGCCTGCGGACTCCAGAAGCCCTTTCACAACCTCTCCCTGGTCGTGACCTATCTCAAGGGCAACGAAGCCTCCCGGTTTCAGAAACTCGCCGATGCGGTCCGCTATCCTCCTGTAAAACTCGTAGCCCTCCTCTCCGCCCAGCACCGAGATCCTCCCCTCCAGCCTCACCTCGGGCGGGAGCTTCTCCCACAGGCGTTCGGGTATGTAAGGAGGGTTTGAGACTATGAAGTCAAAAACCGTACCCTCAACAGGTTCAAATAGGTCTCCCTCGAGGACCTCGAGCCTGTCCGATACACCGTGTATCTCCACGTTCCTGAGGGCGGTTCTGACTGCGACCGGGTTCACGTCGGTAGCCCACATCCTGAGGTTCCGCCTTTCCAGGAGAAGTGTTATAGCTATACAGCCTGTTCCCGTCCCGAGGTCAAGGCCCAAGAGTCCCGAGTTTAATAGTATCAGACCGAGGACTTTCTCCACAAGGGTTTCCGTTTCGGGCCTCGGAACGAGGACACCCTCCTCCACAAGGAACGTCCTCCCGAAGAACTCCCACTCACCGATTATGTAAGCTGTCGGGACACCCCTTTCCCTTTTCTTAAGCATATCCCGGAAAGCGGATACAAGACCGTCGCTGAGCTCACTTTCCTCCAGAAGGTGCAGGTCCGCCACCTTTACCCTCAGAAGGTGTGCGAGTATTATCTCCGCGTCCCTCCTGAACTCCCTTCTGACCTGTCTCAGGAGCTGTTTGAGTTTCATACCTGAGCCTCTCCTCGACTACGGACCCCCTCTCACCCTTAGGAACCACGGAGAGCAGGACCGCAAGAAAAAGGAAAACACCCCCAAGCCAGTAGGTCGCCTTGGTGAGGATCGTCTCAACACCGCCGACTCCGAAGATGGTCTGTCCCATACCGCTCCCGAAGGCAGAACCCACGTCCCCCCTTCCCTTCTGGACCAAGGTCAGTATGAGAAGCAGGACCGCCACTATAACGAAAACTGTAAGGAGTGCGTAGTACATG
>JAUZRJ010000101.1 GCA_030950545.1 Aquificota bacterium
ATGAGAACCTCACCCACCTTCTCCACCGCTGACCAGTCAACGTCCTTTGTTAGGACGCCCTCAAACACCTCCGCGGGGATCGTTTGAGACCACCTTTTCCCAACGACGAAAAGCCTGAAGTCCTTTCCCGGATTTCTGCCTGTGAACTACCCCGCATCAGAGATGCGGAGCTTCGTGGTGGGTTTGGACACTTAATGTGTCCCTTACCACCACGGGCGGGTTCACTCCGCCCCTACTCCTGCCCTGCCGAAGGCAGAGCTTACGGAGATACCTTCGGTCAGGTGGAGCTACTTTCAACCCCTTCGCTCTTCTTCTACCCCACCTTAAAGTCGCTCAGCTCCCTCTCGGGAGCGGTGGGGTATTTAAGCTATTTACCAATCTACTCCACAAATGCTTTTGGTCAACCCCTTCGGGGCGGGCTGTATCCCCGCATCATAGATACGGGGTTTTAGCCCGCAAATTTCTCTATAAAGCTCACTGTTTCCTTCAGGACAGCCTCAACGAAGCCTCCCACGTAGCCTCTGTCGGATGTGAGGATCAGGAGGTCCACCCTTGTCTCCTCCCTTTCCCTAAGGACACCCCTGAGAGCCTTCAGGGTTCGGACCTTTCTCTGTACAGGTCTTATATCCTGCACCTTTCCAGGGTTCTGATCAGGTTCCTAAGGGCTTTGCCCCTGTGGGATATGCTGTCCTTCTCCTCGGGCTCGATCTCCGCCATCGTTCTGCTGAAACCCTCGGGGACGAAGACGGGATCGTACCCGAAACCCTTCTCTCCCCTGGGGCTGTCCGCTATGGTCCCCCTGCACTCTCCGTATCCGAAAACCCCTCCGTATCCCGTATAGAGGACTACCCAGCAGACGAATCTGGCCCTTCTGTTCTTCTCTCCCTTCATGAGTCTCAGCAGTTTCCTGACGTTCGCCTCATCCTCGGAATCTCTGACCTCCTCAATACCTCCGAAATCCAGAGAGTGAAACCTGCTCGAAAACACACCCGGGTAACCCCCGAGGGCTTCGACCTCGAGACCCGAGTCGTCCGCGAGGGCGGGTAAACCGAACCTGTCGAAGTAGGCCTTGGCCTTTATGAGGGCGTTTTCCAGAAAGGTGTTTCCCTTCTCCTCAACCCGGAGCTTTTCCTCAGGGACGATGATCTCAAAACGGAAGGGTTCCAGTATCCTCCTTATCTCCTCAACCTTGCCCCTGTTTGAGGTGGCGAGAACTACCTTCATCTCTTCCATAGGCTTTTTATCTTTGCCCAGAAACCCACCTCTTCAAGGAGGGCGGGCTTGTCCTCGTATATGAACCTGTCCACGTAGTCGTCCAGGAGTATGAACCTGTCACATGTCTTCCTTAGCTGGTGGGAGCTCGTCTTTTTAAAGGCTGCGTTCTCGACTCTCTTTCCTATCCTCTGGACCTCTTCCACCGTGTATATGAAGTCGCTGTCACCGCTTACGAGGACCGCGGTATCGTAGGCGTTCTGATAGGCGAGGGAGAGCATGTCGGTTGCGAGCATTATGTCCACCTCTTTCTCGACAAACTCGCCTGAGGGGAGCTTCCTGAGGCGGGCGACCTTGACCTTTATGCCCGTGTTGGAGAGCTCCTCCAGAAAGCGCCTCTGCCTTATAAAGCTCTCCCACTCCTGGGTGCCCTTCTTTATGTCCTTCTCCTGAGGAACCGCGGTGTAGAAGTAGGTCCTTACGAGCCTCCTGCTCTCCCTTAAGAACTCCACCAGCTTGGCGTAGTTTATCTTTATGTTGAGATGCCTTATACCGTGAAATAGATTGGACCCGTCTATGAAGATCATGATCCTCTCTTCGTTCATAGGCTGAATCTTAGGAAGGCTGCGAGTCCGTCTATCCTCTTCTGAAGGTCCTTATCCACAACCACCTCCACCTCAGCCCTCTGGTCCAGAGCCTCCTCTATGACCTCGTCCACTATGTCGCTCACGGGGAGAGGCCTGTCCTCCGTGTGGGGACACTCGGGCTTGAGGGACGGGAGGTGGCTTCTGGAACACAGGTACCCGGGCTTTTCAAAGTCCTCAGGAACGAGGAGTGTTCTGACGTTTCCCATGGCGATCATCTCCAGGACCTTCGACGTTCCGTTCACCGCAAGCCCCTTTCCCAGGAGGTCTTCCAGTCTCGCTATCAGATCTCTTTCCTGATCCCTGTCTCTCTTCCAAAGAAGGCCCATCACCTTTTCCCTTATCTCGGCAGGTGTAGCCTCCGATGGGTTGACCTCCACATAACCTATCAGTCTCTCCCTGAGGTAGGTGTGGAGGTGGTTCTCTATCTCCCTGAGCCTTCCCGAAGGAGTTCCTCCTATCACCAGACCCGTGAACCTCACCTCCTTCCAGAGTTCAAAAAGCGCATCGGAGGTTATCTTCAGTATCCTGTGCCACTCCTCCCTTATCCTCATGTGGAACCGCCACTCACCGTAAGCGTGCTGGAACAGGGTGGTCCTCGGTGGAACTTTTACCCGGAAGCTTCCCTCCGCTCCCTTCAGGAGACCTCCACCGCTGTGGAACTTGTGGGTCCTCGTTGCCAGGGGTTCTATCAGGTCGATCCTCTCCTCCACACCCTCTATGTCCATGAGGAAAAACCTCACGTGCTTTCTGTCAACAAGGGCTATACCGATTACCCCGATCTCCTCCTCCACCGCCAGGACCTCCCTTATCAGGGGGTCCGGAGAGAACATGAGCCTGTTTCTGTATATGTAGGGTAGCTTCACAGCCTCAAAGAAACCCTCTCCGGAACAGGAGAACAGGGCTATACCCCTGCAACCCTTCAGGTTCTCCGGGTCCGAAAGGAACTCCTCCATTCTCCTCAGGTCCTCATCTATTGAGGCTACGATCTCCCCCGGCAGACTCCAGGACTCCAGATCCTTTCTCTTTTCCCTGGCCATGTCCTTGAAGGTGGTCATGTACTTACCCTTCACCCTGTCCTCGGGTCTGAGGTGGAGATACAGTGAGCTTACCCAGACCTTTTCAGGCCTGAATCCGGAAAGCTTCAGGAGGGTTTCCCTCAGGCTTGACATCCCTAAACTATTTTACTCAAAACCTCCCTGATGTACCTGTCCTTCTCCTTGTCGCTTTCTGAGGCGAGCAGGCCCACAACCTCCCACCTGCTGTTCTTTCTCCTCAGGTATATGCGACCTCCCGAGAACCTGACCTTGTATATGTCCCTTGCTGTGGCCAACCGCTCTACCCTTGTCCCTCCGGTAGAGAGCTTCAGGAGCTCCCTCACGAAGATCTGCCTCTTGTCAGGGGGTATTTTCTCAAACTCGTCAACAGCCCTGTCACAGAATCCCACCGAGAATATCCGGGAGAGCAGTTCCTTCTTTAGCCTCTTGGGGTCTTCTATCCTTTCCTGGACCCTGAGCTCGAGTTCCGCGAGCTTTCTCTCCAGATCGGACATCTTTCTCTTGAGGTTCTCGTTCTCCTCCTTCAGTTTCTCGTTCTCGTCCGTGTAAAGGTCCACGATCTCCTGGAGCTGGAGGAGCTCCCTTATAAGCTTCTTCCTTTCACGCCTCAGGCTCGCAAGCTCTTCCCTCCCGGGAGACGTAGCCTCCTCGGTCCTGAGCATGTCCAGAAGCTGGAAGAGTTTCCTGTTAGCCTCTACGAGTCTGGACTCCTTCTCCCTGTATTCCCTTATCTCTTTCTGGAGCTGGGCTATCCTCTCCTCATACCCTTCCCTCTTCTCCTCCCGAACCCTCCTCATCTCCTCCTCTAGCTCTCTGAGTCGTTCCTCTGTCCTCTCCCTTTCCCTCCTTATCCTGTCCATCTCCCTCAGGAGGTCTTCCCTCTCCTTTTGGATGAGCTTTCTCTCCTTCTCAGTGGGTGATTCGAACATGGCTACCAGCATGAAGGTAAGTATGACGGGGGGAAGGTCCCTGACTATTATCTCGAGGTCCCTGAAATAGAAGCTGAGAGCTACTATCTGGACGAAGAAAAGGTATCCCAGCCACTGGACTATCCTCTCCCTCTCCCCGAATACCCAGCTGAGGAAAAGTACCGAGTTGTAGGAGAGAACCAGTACCCTGTGGTCAACGTCCTCGGGGAAGAGGGGAACGGGTGACAGGTCAAACTCGGTTATGTACCATAGGAAGGCGTTGTAGGAGGTTATGAGAAACAAAAGGGTTAAGCCCTCTCTCATGAAGTAAAATTTAATCTCATGAGAAGGGTTTTGATCTTCCTGGAGGACTTTGTGGAGGACTCCGAGTTCCTTTACCCGTATCTGAGATTCAAAGAAGAAGGGTTCGAGGTTATCTCGGTCGCTCCCGAAAGAAGGTATTACACAGGTAAGAAGGGTATGGCCTTCAAGCCGGACAAGACGGTCGGGGAAGTTCTGGGAGAGGAGTTCGACTGTGTCTTCATACCCGGTGGGTACGCACCCGACAGGCTGAGGAGGTACAGGGAGGTTCTTGATACAGTCAGAAACCACCACGAGGAGGGGAAGCTGGTCTGTGCGGTCTGCCACGGTCCCTGGGTCCTTATATCCGCACGGGTTGTGAAGGGGAGAAAGGTGACGGGTTTCCACGCTATCAGGGACGACTTGGAGAACGCGGGAGCCATATACACAGGTGAGCCTGTGGAGGTGGACGGGAACCTTATAACCGCCACGGACCCTAACTCTATGCTCGAGATGATCAGGGTGATCCTTAAGAAGCTCAGATGAGACCCGTCCTTCTGGTCCTGTCCCTGGTGGGAATAACCTTTGGGAAAGATATAATCCTCGTCTCGGTACACCCGTTCCGTTTCTTGGTTGAGGGTATAGCGGGGGACAGGTTCAGGGTTCTCGCCCTGGTCCCCGCCACCTACGACTACCACACTTACGAGCTGAGACCCCGCGACCTTGTCCTCGTCTCCAGGTCGAGGGCTGTCCTGGTTACCGGGATACCCGTGGGCGGTTGGGAAAGGAAGCTGGAGGAGGTGGCGAAGGACAAGGTCTACAGGATCACAGGGAAGGACAGCTTAAAGGACCCGCATCTCTGGATGTCACCGAAGAGGATGATCCTTGTCTCGGAGAGGGTGCTCCATATTCTGGAGACCGTGGACCCCGGGGGGAAACGCTACTTCTTCAGAAACTACAAAAACTTATTAGCCAAGCTGAAAGCCCTTGACAGGGAGTTTTCGGAAACCCTGAAGGGGTGCGTACACCCTTATCTTCCCGAGGTACACCCATCCCTACGTTACCTTGCCCTCGACTACAGCCTGACCCACATACCCCTGACGACGGGAGGACACCACGGCGAAGTCCTCCCCGGTAATCTGAGCAGATTCATACGGACACTTAAAGAAAAGGGAGTCCGTTACTTCTTCGTACCGGAGGGTGAAGACAGCGGTGTTACTGACCTCCTTAAGGAGGAAGGTCTCAGGCCTTACACCCTGAAGGTCAGACTCAGGGGGGGAGACTACTTCTCCCTTATGAGGTTCAACCTGAAGGTTCTGAAGGAAGCCCTGAAATGCGGAGAGTAGAGGTAAGGGACCTGAGCTTCAGCTACGACGGGAGGACTCCCGTTATCGAGAACGTCACCTTTCAGGTGGAGGAGGGGGAGTTTGTGGGTATAATAGGCCCCAACGGTTCCGGCAAGACCACCCTGATCAAGCTGATCCTGGGGCTCATAAAACCGGAGGCTGGGAGTGTTCTAGTCTCGGGCAGGGTGGGTTATGGTCCCCAGAGTATAAGCACGGCCCCGGGCTTTCCCGGAACGGTGGACGAGATCCTAGAAGCTTCAGGCCTGTCTGGGGACGTCATAGACCGTCTCCA
>JAUZRJ010000102.1 GCA_030950545.1 Aquificota bacterium
CTATGAGAAACTCCGCGTTGAACCTGTGAAAGGTCCCGTAGGTCTGTAGGGCTATGACACCGCCCGTGAAGGTGGATGTGATGATAACCACGGGTGACGTCTCCGCTGCGACATAGGTGATCTGGTTGAGGAAGTGCTTTATCTTGGGAGGTTTCCTGATGAGAAAGAACAGGGCTTCAAGAACCAGCAGTGTCGCCCTTCCCACCTCCCCCGAGAGTTTCAGGAGCCCTTCCTTCATCAGAAGTTCCTGACGTGCCTCATGTAGGCCTCGAACCTCTCCTTTATCTCCTCGATAAAATCTCCCCCGAACTTCTCTAGGAAAGCGTCCGCGAGGATAAGGGCGAGCATCGCCTCACCCACAACCGAGGCTGCGGGAACGGATGTCACGTCGGTTCTCTCCTTACCCGCCTTCACCTCTTCCTTTGTCTCCACGTCAACGCTCCTTAGTGGCCTCCCGAGGGTGGGTATGGGTTTCATGGCCACCCTCACAAGTAAGGGCATACCGTTGGTTATGCCTCCCTCCGTACCTCCGAGGTTGTTGGAGTATCTGAAGAAGCCCCTTTCAGGGTCGTAGCCTATCTCGTCGTGGACCTCGGAGCCGTATCTTGTCGCCGCCTCAAAGCCTAACCCTCTCTCCACCCCCTTCATCGCCTGTATGCTCATCATCGCCTGGGCTATCCTCCCGTCTATCCTCCTGTCCCACTGGACGTGGCTCCCGAGGCCGGGAGGGACACCTACAGCGAACACCTCAAACACACCTCCCAGACTCTCCCCCCTTTCCCTGGCTTCGTCTATTAGCCTAATGAACTCCTCGTCTCTGGACGGGTCGGGAAACCTGACCGCGGACATCTCAGCCAGTTCATGCCTCCTCAGGAGGTCCCGCTCTTTTATCTCCGGCGCACATCTTCCTATGCTCACCACGTAGCTCCCCACCTTTATACCGAACTCCTCAAGGAGCCTTTTGCAGACAGCACCGACCGCGACCCTCGCCGCGGTCTCCCTCGCGGATGCCCTCTCGAGAACGTTCCTGAGGTCCCTCTGGTTGTACTTTATACCTCCCGAGAGGTCCGCGTGCCCCGGTCTGGGCCTTGTGAAGGGCACCGCACTCTCGGGTCTTTCGCCCGAGACCGCCATCTTCTCCTTCCAGTTCTCCCAGTCCTTGTTTTCTATCCACAGGGTTATAGGAGACCCTGTCGTCTTCCCAAACCTTACACCTGAGAGTATTCTGGCCCTGTCCCTTTCTATCTTCATCCTCCCTCCCCTTCCGTAACCTTTCTGCCTCCTTTCAAGGTCCCTGTTTATGAAGTCTTCAGAGATCTCCAGGTTTGCGGGTATGCCTTCGAGGATCGCGGTCAGCCCCTTCCCGTGGGACTCACCTGCGGTCAGGAACCTGAGAAACTTCAGGGACATTCACTCCTCTTTTGGAACCCTCGCAGCCTTCACAACCTTGCCCGCCTTGAGGCACTTGGTACACACGTAGATCCTCTTGACCGTCCCGTCGGGCAGTCTGACCCTCATCTTGTGGACGTTCGGCTTGAAGAGTCTGGGGTTCCTAGCTCCCGAGAAGGTGACCCTCCTTCCGTGGACGGGTCTTTTCCCGCATATCTGACAGGCGGCCATACCCTTTTACCTCCAGGCGGGAAATTATACCAGATGTCTCCTGAAGAACTCCACCATCATCCTCCAGGCGTCCCTCGAGGTCTCCTCGCAGTAAACCTCGGGCCTTTTGTCGTTGAGGAAGGCGTGGTTCACATCCGGGTAGACCTTACCCGCAACCTCTATACCGTTCTTCCAGCAACTCTTCATGAGGTCTATGACCTCGTCGTTGTTGACGAACTCGTCCTTCTCCGCCATTACGAAGAATATCGGAACCTTTATGTTCTTCGGGTCTATGGGGGCTAGCTGGGGAAGGCCGTAGAAGGGAACGCTCGCGTTTATTAGATCCGAAAACTTGCTTGCGAAGTACATGGAGAGGGTCCCGCCACAGCAAAAGCCGGTCACCCCAACCTTTTTGGGCTCCACCTTATCCATACCCTTCAGGGACTCAACCGCAACCCTGAACATGGAGTCCACTTCAGCCATCCTGTTCTCGAACATGTCGGTCATGAGCTTTCCCGCATCGTCGGGATTGTCCGCGCTCTTTCCCTTGTAGAAGTCCGGGGCGAAGGCGACAAAACCCTCACCCGCGAGCCTGTCTGTGATCTCCTTTATGTTGGACTTGGGGGACTCCACCCCCCACCACTCGTGTATGACTATAACAGCGGGTCCTCTGCCCTCAGGCTCCGCAAGGTAACCCCTGACCTGAACGCCGTCCTTCTCGAAGGTTCTCCACTCACCCATTTTCTTCCCTCCTTCCTTATAGCTTAACATGAACGGGGGTGGAGTAAAAGACCTGCTTGCTTGACACCCGAAGAGTTCCGGAGGAACATATAGGTATGGTCTTTGAGAAGGCGAAGGGGGTTATAAGGAAGGTGACCCTTGAGCTTGTTTATGAGGTGGTTGACGAGAGGACAAAAGAGATAATCCGCAGGATAGAGGAGATTGAGAGGAAGAGGTAGGAAGACTTCAGATACCTGAACCAGAAGATAGACACCCAGACAGGTCAGCTAAGAGGAGAAATGGGTCAGCTCAGGCAGGAGATGAATCAGCTCAGGCAGGAGATGAACCAGCTCAGG
>JAUZRJ010000103.1 GCA_030950545.1 Aquificota bacterium
CTTAACCCTGTTCCAGCGGTCTTTATAAGCCTTCTAGGCCTGGGTCCCGGGCTTCTACTCTTCCTAGCCTTCACTATAGCTGTTGGCGTTATGCTACCCTTCACCCTGGAGGCTATGATGAGGTGTAGGGTATGCATGACAAGTATGGACTCTGCCGTCATATCTGCCGTTGGGGGGAGGGGTGCTTTCCTCAAGTCTCTCCTCTATGCTGCCTTGATTGCAGGTGCACTTCCGCTGGTGATCAACACGACGACAATACTGCTGGTCACTCTACACAGCTAGTACTAGCGCCTATAGTGCATACTCCCCGCCTCCTCTACCCGCCTCTCAGCTATCCTGACGTACTCCTCGTTTATATCGATGCAGATGTAGTGCCTCCCCGTCTTTACAGCGGCTACACATGTAGTCCCGGAGCCTGCGAAGGGGTCTAGCACTACGTCGCCCTCGAATGTGTAGAGTTGGATGCACCTGTATGGCAGCTCTTCGGGGAAGGGTGCCGGGTGGCCCACCCTCCTCGCGCTCTCGGGCGGGAACCTCCACACGCTCCTGGTGAACTCGAGGAACTCCTCCCGGGTTATTGTGTCCCGCTTGCCAGCCCCCCTCCTCCTCTTGAAGTCGCCCTTGCTCAGTACTATTATGTACTCGTGCTGGTCTCTGAGTATGGGGTTCACGGCGCTCATCCACGTCCCCCAGGCTGTGCTGGAGCCGGAGACGGCGTCCCCCTTGTCCCAGATTATCTCCCCCCGGAGTAGGAAGCCTATCCTCTCAAACCTCTCAATCAGGTAGGCGTGCAGGGGGATGTAGGGCCTCCGGCCTAGGTTGGCTACGTTGAAGCAGACACGCCCACCCCACACCAGGACCCGGTAAACCTCCCTCATAACCTCCTCAATGAAATCCAGGTACTCACCCAGCGTCAAGTCCTCGTCATACTCCTTACCCACGTTGTACGGCGGAGAGGTTACCATGAGGTGCACACAGTTATCCGGAAGCCTCCCCAGCACCTCCCGGGCATCACCAAGTATAACCCTATCTAGAAGCTCCCGGGGGACAGGATTCTCCCTGAGATCCCCGGGAGCGGGCTTCGGCAGCGGCATATCCCTGTATAATTTTCTTGAATAAAATGGAGTAGAATCATGCGCTACTCTACCAGTAACACCAAAACTGCTAGTTTTCGTTCTTTTCCTGTTTTCTTTCTTACTCTTCAATTCTTCTCACCCCACACCGTTCCACGCTTTTGCTTATTCGATTTAGGAA
>JAUZRJ010000104.1 GCA_030950545.1 Aquificota bacterium
AGGCCCAGCCTCTTCTCTATAAGCCTGGGTAGACCCTGGTTCTCCAGGATTAGAGGGACCTTGTATATTATATCCACATCGTAGCTGTTCACGACAGCCTCCATGGGTAGTGTTGCGTAGAGGGCTATCTTCCTGGCGGCCTCGGGTTCCAGGGGTTTAGAGCTTCTAACTACAATAGCGTCGGGCTGTATACCTATCCTTCTAAGCTCCTGGACGCTATGCTGCACGGGCTTAGTCTTATGCTCACCTGTGGTAGTCAAGTACGGGGCTAAAGCTACGTGCACGAAGAACGTGTTTTCAAACCCCTTCTCGAGTCTCATCTGCCTCGCCGCCTCGAGGAACGGGAGCCCCTCTATATCACCCACAGTGCCGCCTATCTCAACCACCACTATATCTGCTCCTTCGCCTGCCTCCTCAATCCTACGCTTAATCTCGTCGGTAACATGGGGTATTATCTGGACGGTCTGCCCCAGGTACTCGCCCTTCCTCTCCTTCAATATAACACTGTAGAACACTTGCCCCGTAGTGATATTGTTCCTCCTGCCGAGGTTCTTACCTAGAAACCTCTCGTAGTGCCCTATGTCCAGGTCGGTCTCCCCCCCGTCCTCGGTCACAAACACCTCGCCATGCATATACGGATTCATAGTACCAGCATCCACATTTATATAAGGGTCTATCTTTATAGCCTCCACCTCGTAGCCCCTAGCTTTCATGAGAAGGGCTATGCTAGCAGCCGTGATACCCTTACCAACGCTGGAGAGCACGCCACCCGTAATAAAGATATACTTCTGCCTGGGCAACCGCCGCCTCTCCTAAAAGTTACCCGGGAGAAGCTATAAACAGGATAAACCCGGAGATACTGGGACGCGGGCTACAGTCAATCTATGACGCTTGGGAGTGGCCCCTCAGCCAAATGCCTTCTCCCCATGGCCCTCGTCGGAGTCGGGAGTACGCTTCAACGGGGCCCTGTATACGAGTCTAGCGGGCTGCCCGCCCTAAAGAGCGTTGCAGGCAAGAACCCTCCATTTCATAGCGGGCCTTAATCACTAGTATCTACTGTTAAGCCGGGTTTACACGCTCTAGCCCCGGACCCTTTAAACCCGTCTATATAGCATTACTCGCTATCATCGCATTCTGCAATAAAGGCTCCCGGCCTGGCCTAGATAGATTGCGGGCTGCGGGCTATGGGTAGCTGGTGCCCGCCTCTATCAAGGTTCACTCTGGTGCTTATGGACTTGGACGGGGTTATATGGGTCGATGGAGAGCCTATTGAGGCTAACCTATCGGTCGCCCGTAGGCTTGCCGAGGAGGGGAGGCTTATCGTGGTCACGAATAACTCGACCAGGAGCAGGAGGCTCTACTCCAGCGCCCTCAGGAGGCTAGGGTTGAATATAGATAGCGGCAGGATAGTGACTAGTGGCTTCAGCGCGGCGAGGCTTCTGAGGAGGATAGCCGGTAAGACCAGGGTTTATGCTGTTGGTGAAGAGGGTTTAGTGGAGGAAC
>JAUZRJ010000105.1 GCA_030950545.1 Aquificota bacterium
CACCCTCCCGCCCGCGGTCAGGTTCAAGAAGGTCTCCGCCTCCTCGACGCCAAGCCCACCTGCGGTCAGGATCCTTTCCTGATCGCTGTATATTCTCACTCTGTAGCCCTTCCCTGACACAACCACCACCAGGACGGGTATATACTCGGAGCCTTCCTTCTCCCCGAAGACTACCCATACGCAGGACTTGGGCGGGCTCGGGTCGACGCCTCTGGGTGATACGAACCCCCTGACGGGGAGCGGGACGTTTGTGTCCGCGGGTCTCAGGACCTCTATCCTCCCGCAGTAGTGGAGGACGCTGACTTCTCCGAAGGCGGTACCCAAAACCGCAAGCAGTAAAAGGAAAGTCAAACCACCTTCCCCCTCACCCTGTAGAACCTTTTTTTACCCACCTGAACCCTGACTTCCTCTCCGAGATCTATCTTAGCATAGGGGTCGGTGATCTTCTCCGAGTTTACCCTGAGACCCCCTCCCTGGATCACACGCCTTGCCTCGTTCTTCGAGGACACAGCTCCTATCCTGAGGAGCAGATCCATCGCGGTTACGGACTCAACGTCAAGCTCGAAGAAGGGGGCGTCTTCGGGGAACTCTTTCCTGGAGTAGGTTCTCTCAAACCAGTCCCTGGCGACCTCCGCCTCTTTCTCGGAGTGGAACCGCTTCACGATCAGAAAGGCGAGGTGCTTTTTGGCCTCCATGGGGTGCCACTCCCTCTTTATCGCTTCTATCTCATCACCGGTGTAGTCCGTGAGAAGTAAGTAGTAATCCCACATGAGGTCGTCGGATATGGACATGAGCTTCCCGAACATGGTCTTCGGGTCCTCAGTAATACCCACATAGTTCCCGTAGGACTTGGACATCTTCCTGACACCGTCGAGGCCGACGAGCAGGGGAAGGGTCATGCAGACCTGAGGTTCCTGTCCGTACTCCCTCTGTATATCCCTGCCTATGAGCAGGTTAAACCTCTGGTCAGTTCCCCCCAGCTCAACGTCCGCCTCTATTGCTACCGAGTCGTAGGCCTGGAGGAGCGGGTAAAGGAACTCGTGTATGTGTATGGGTTTTCCTTCCCTGAACCTCTTGGAGAAGTCCTCCCTCTCGAGCATCCTCGCCACCGTGTACTTGGCGGAGAGCTTTATGACTCCTTCCGTTCCGAGATTTTCCAGCCAGGAGCTGTTGAAGACGATCTTCGTCCTTTTTGGGTCCAGAACCTTAAAGACCTGATCCTTGTAAGTCTCCGCGTTTCTCAGCACCTCCTCCTTTGACAGGGGCGGTCTCGTTTCACTCCTCCCGGTCGGGTCACCTATCATGGCGGTGAAATCCCCTATGACGAAGTAGACCTCATGACCGAGATCTTGGAACTGCTTCATCTTTTGGAGGAGGACCACGTGTCCGAGGTGGAGATCGGGGGCGGTAGGGTCAAAGCCCGCCTTCACCTTTAAAGGCCTTCCCTTCCTGAGCTTGTTCAGTAGCTCCTCTTCCTCTATTATCTCCGCGGTTCCCTGCTTTAAAACCCTCAGCTGTTCTTCCGGGCTCATGAGGGATATTTTATCCCCTGTAAAAGGGGAGTTCCGTTACGGGAGTCCTGGTTATCCTGAAGATCGCGTTTGCCACAGCGGGTCCTGCGGGGGGAACTCCGGGCTCCCCTATGCCTCCCATCGGACCTTCAGACTTTACTATGTGGACCTCTATCTCGGGTGCTTCGGAGAGTCTGAGTACGGGATAGGTGTCGAGGTTCAGGTTCTCTGGACCTCCGTTTCTGAACCTCACCCCCTCGTAAAGGAAGGCGCTCAGTCCCATTATTATCCCGCTCTCCATCTGCTGAACAACGAGGTCCGGGTTAACGACAAGGGGACCGAGGTCAACAACACAGACCACCCTGTGGACTCTCACCTTACCCTCTTCGACCGAAACCTCCGCGACCTGGGCTACGTGTGTGCCGAAGGAGAAGTGGTAGGCAAGACCGAGGGCCTGACCCACCAGGGGACCCCTGTGCCAGCCTGACCTCTGAGCGACCTCCTCAACAACTCTGTAAGCCCTTGGGTTGAGTTCGAGAAGCTTTAGCCTGAACTCGACCGGGTCCTTTCCCGCCAGATAGGCCATCTGGTCCACGAAGGTCTCCATTATGTAGGCGTTATGGGTGTGGCCGACCGACCTCCAGAACCACACGGGAACAGGCAGTTTCACCTTAACGAACTCAACTCTGACGTTCGGGATCTCGTAGAGCGTGTTCGCAACACCTGAAACAGCGGCGGGATCCACACCCCCGCTCCTTCTCCCAGCCCACTCGAAGACCGCGGGAACCGCTATCTTAAAGTCGAGGGCGGACAGGTTCCCTTCCTTATCGACCGAACCCCTCACCCTGGCTGCGCACATGGGCCTGTACCAGCCCGCCTTCACGTCGTCTTCTCTTGTGTAGAAGAGCTTGACCGGCCTTCCCGTCCTCCTGGCTATCATCAGAGCTTCCTCGACGAACTCCGTGTTTGACTTCCTCCCGAAACCCCCTCCGAGGTATGTGGTCACAACCTCTATCCTGTCAGGAGGAAGGCCTGTGACCTTCCGTGCAACTGCCAGAACCCCCGTCTGGTTCTGGGTCGGTGCGTACACTGTGCAGGAGTTTCTTCCAAGCTTTACGGTGCAGGCCATGGGCTCCATACAGGCGTGATACAGATAGGGGAGGACGTATGTGAGTTCCAGTTTCTTCTCCGATCTCCTTATCTCCCCTTGAGGATCGCCGTCCAGCCTCGCTGTGAGCCCCTTTTTCCTCAGCTGTTTCAGGAAGTAGTTCCTGAGATCTTTCTGGTCCATGCCTCTCATCCGCGATTCTGACCACCTTACCCTCAGCTTCTCCCTCCCCTTCAGGACCGCGTAGGGATCCTCTCCGCAGACAGCGACCCCCTTCCCTACCTTGAAGACGTGGGTAACCCCCTTGACCTTTAAGGTCTCACTCGCGTCAAAGGAAACCGCCCTGGACCCGAAAGAGGGAGGCCTTTCCACAACCGCGTAGATCTGGTTCTCAAAGAAGTGGTCCAGGCCGAAGTCCGCCCTCCCGTTAACCTTGTCGTCCAGGTCTATCCTGGGAACGGACCTTCCTATGTATCTCAGCTCCTCCTCCTGCTTGAGGGGTGGGTCTCCGGGAACGGGCAGGTTCACCGCCTCCTTCACAAAACTCCCGTAGGGTTCCCTCCTTCCCGTCTTCGTGTCAACAACGTAGCCGAGCTCCGCCTTCAGCCTGTTTTTCGGGACGTTCCAGACCTTTGATGCTGCGGTCAGGATCATCTCCCTCATCGCGGCTCCCGCGGACCTCATTATCTCGTACATGTGCCTTATGCTGGTGCTACCTCCTGTCAGCTGTATGCCCATGTAGGGGTCCACGTACCGCCAGCCTGCGGGCGCGGGCCTCACCCTGACCCTATCCCAGGGAAAGTCCAGGTCTTCCGCAACGAGCTGGGCTATCCCGGTGTACACACCTTGACCCATCTCAGACTTGTTCACCAGCACCGTGAGGTGGTTGTCCTCGGTGAGGTTGATCCAGACCCTCGGGGAGTGTCTTCTCAGCTCTTGAGCCTTCACAAGGACGACACCATGAGGACTCACCGCTATGACCACCGAAAGAAACCACCCTTTGAGGAGGTCTCTTCTTGTGATCATGCCCTTTCCCTCTCCAGGATCTCGGACGCCCGTCTTATGGCCCTCACTATCCTCGGATACGTACCGCACCTGCACAGATTCCCGTCCATGTGGGCTACGATCTCCCGGTGGGAAGGCTTCGGGTTCTTCTCAAGAAGGGAGAAGGCCATAACGATCTGACCGCTCTGGCAGTATCCGCACTGGGGGACACCCACCTCCTTCCAGGCCCTTTTCACCGGATGGTCTTCAGGTATGCCTTCGACCGTAGTTATCTCCTTACCCTTCACCGCAACGAGGGGAGTTATGCAGGACCTCACGGGTTCGCGGTCCACAAGGACCGTACAGGTACCGCAGACGCCCTTAAGACAGCCGAACTTTGTCCCTGTGAGCCTAAGCCTCTCCCTGATGACCCAGAGAAGGGGTGTGTCCGGTTCCGCGTCTACCCTGTAAACCCTCCCGTTTATCCTCAGGACCATTATTTAATAATCTAAAACCCTATCAGATCCCTGAGAATGTGAAAGACGTCAGTGTTCTTCAGGGTACCCTTAAAAGCTCCCGCACCCCTCCCCACCGCCCTCAGGATCACATCCTCCCTGGTGTGGTTGCCTGTGGCTCTATCCGAGAACCTTTCCAGCACCACACCGTGTCCGTGGTCCGCGACGACAACGATAAGCGTCTTACTAAGGTCTAACCTTTTCGTGAGCAACCTGACAACCTTATCCAGTATGAGAACTTCCCTCGCTGCGGTCTCAAGGTCTCTCCTGTGAAGGGCTATATCTATAAGACCGTTCTCCACAACGAGAAAAAACCCTCTCCCGCACCTGGAAAGTATCCTGAGGGCTTTTTCCACCATAAGGTCAAGGGGTGTCCCGAATCCCATGTGGTCGTCCGAAAAAAGGCCGATCACTTTCCTTGCGTCTTCTGGAACTTCCTCGAGGGAAAAGACAACCCTGTAGCCTTCCTCCGAAAGGAGGTCCAGAACCCCTGAGGTCTTTTCTCTCCCACCTCCTAAGATCACCTCTATGCCGTCGCCAAGATGCCTGTGGAGGGACGGAACCAGGAAGCGGGCTATCTCCTCCTCCCTGTCCCTGTCAGGAACATGAGCGTAAGTCGCTGCGGGTGTTGCGTGGGTTATCCTGGTGTTTGTAACTATCCCCGTGCACATACCCTTCTTCTCCGCAAGCTCAAGAAGGGTTGTGAGCTCCCCGCCTTTGTAGGACACAGCACCTCTCCTCACCTTCTCCCCCGTCATGTAGGCGGTCATGGTCGATGCGCTGTCGGGGACACCTCCTCCGAGGGGAGAGGTCAGGATAAGGGCTATATGGGGAAGCTGGTCAAGGACTAAGGGTCCGAACCTCTCCCGCGTGTAGGATACGACGGGGACGCCCATCCCGTCACCGACAACGAACACCACGCTCCTCACCTCTCCCCCAAAGGAGAGGAACGCGAAGAGGAGTATCAGCATGTATTTCATACTGAACGTGCCTATAATTATACAGTTGATGAGGATATCCAGCTTTCCCCTCTCAAGACCGAGGCGTCTCAGGAGAAACGAAAACATAAGGAGGCTCGTGAGGGAGACCAGGATCTCCCTTGACGACCTGATATACCCCATATTCGTGAGACACGGAGAGGGTGTGGTTGAGGAGGTCCCCTCCATGCCCGGCGTCTTCAGGTACTCGGTTGACAGGGTTGCGGACGCGGTCAAAGAGGTCAGGGACCTCGGCATACCCGCGGTCATACTCTTCGGCATACCAGATCGCAAGGACGAGGTCGGATCGGACACCTGGAGCGACCAGGGTATAATCCAGAGGGCCCTGAGGGTCATAAAGAAGGAAGTCCAGGATGTGTACGTAATAACGGATATATGCTTCTGTGAGTACACGACCCACGGGCACTGTGGCGTTGTGAGAAACGGCGAGGTGGACAACGACGCGACCCTGGAGAACCTCAGGAAGCAGGCGGTCTCCCACGCGGAGAACGGGGCGGACATGGTAGCACCCTCAGGCATGATGGACGGGATGGTCAGGGCGATAAGGGAAGCCCTCGACGAAGCCGGTTTTAAACACATACCCATAATGAGCTATTCCGCAAAGTTCGCCTCCTCCTTCTACGGACCCTTCAGGGACGCTGCGGAGAGCGCGCCCTCCTTCGGTGACAGGAAGGGCTACCAGATGGACCCCGCCAACTCCAGGGAAGCACTCAAGGAGGTTCTCATGGACGTCGAGGAGGGGGCGGACGTGGTTATGGTGAAGCCGGCCCTCGCTTACTTGGACATAATAACCAGGGTGAAGGAGAACGTGCTTGTGCCCGTCTGCGCTTACAACGTGAGCGGTGAGTACTCCCTCATAAAGGCCGCGGGAAGGCTCGGCTGGGTGGACGAGAGGAAGGTTATGATCGAGACCCTTCTCTCAATAAAGCGGGCTGGTGCGGACATGATCATAACCTACTTCGCCAAAGAGGTCGCCCAGATGATAAACAGGGGAGAGGTATGAGGTTCTACGGTATACCTTCGGAGGAGAGGTTTGAGGAGATCATAGAGTCCGTAAAAGGGGGAGAGTGGGTCTTTGAGGAGGTGAAGGAGGGTAGGAAGGAGACGCTCCCGGACGAGGAGGTGAAGAGAAGGCTCAGGGAGATAGCGGACCAGATAAAGCGCTGGAAGGAGGAGTTTTCGACCCTAGCCAGGACAACGGTCTTTGCCTTCGTCCACGAACCGGAAAACCCGAAAGCCTTTAAGATATACGACCCCTCTTCCCTCGGGTGTTCAACCGAGCTGACACCGCCGAGGTGGAAGGTCTATCTGAGGGACCTGGAGGGTGAGGTCTGAATGAAGGTATACAGGGTGGGAAGGCAGGGAAACTTAAGGTCCATAACCCTCTTCCACGCGATGGCAAGGCTCGGATACGAAGGCCTGATAGTAACCTCACCTGAGGAGACCTATGTGAGCGTTGGTTACTTTGACAGGACACAGGACATAGTGGACCTCGAAAGGTGCAGGGAGCTCGGGCTACCCGTGATAAGGCGTGAGGTGGGAGGCGGTGCGGTTCTATTAGACCCCGATCAGGTCTTCTACCAGATAGTCATGAGGAGGGACTCGGAAAGGCTTCCCTTCAGGATAGAGGAAGCCTACAGGAGGTTCTCGGGACCCGTGATAGAGGTTTACAGGAGGCTGGGCATAGAGGCGGAGTACAGACCCATAAACGACATAGTGGTGAGGAGAAACCAGAGGAAGATAACGGGCCAGGGAGCGGCGGACATAGAGAGGTCCTTCGTGTTTGTAGGGGGTATACTCCTCAGGTTCAACGTGGACCTGATGGCTAAGATCTTCAAGGTTCCCGAGGAGAAGTTCAGGGACAAGATCCACAAGACCCTCGAGGAGAACATAACCTGGGTTGAGAGGGAAACGGGGAGAAAGCCTTCCTACGAAGAGGTGGAGAACCTGCTCGTAGAGGAGTTTTCAAAGGTGCTGGACCTGGAGGGAGAGGCAGAAGTGCCCGAGGAGGCTGTAAAGCTCGCGGACCAGCTGAAACACCTCTTTACCTCCGACGATTTCCTCCTCGAGGACACGGGGAGAAAGCACAGGACCATAAAGATAAGAGAAGGTGTCCACGTGAGGAACGGGATCCACAAGGCCAGGGGCGGTCTCATAAAGGCGGAGGTCCTTATAAAGGAGGGTCTGATAGAGGATGTGAGGATAAGGGGAGACTTCACCCTGTATCCCAAGGACTCCCTCGACACCCTCGAAAGGTCCCTCATAGGCACACCCTTTGAGAGGGAGAGGATCCTGGAGAGGATCAGGAAGTTCCTCCAGAGGGAGGAGGTCGACTTCCCGGGTGTGACGGAGGAGGACCTCCTTAAGGCCATCTACGGAGAGTGATATGGACGCGGGCGCGTTCCTCAAGGACCTCCAGTCCCGTGGCTTTGAGTGTGTCCTGAGGAAGGGGAGGTTCAAAGGGGAGGAGCTCCTTGAGGTCTTCTCTGGAGGTGTTAGGCTACTTAAAGTCCTGCTGTTTCCGGGAAGGTCCTACTACAGGGGCTGGGTCGAGGTATTTTCCGTTTCGGGGAGGTTCTTCGGGTCTAAGCTTGAGGGAGTATTTCTGGACGTCCTCGGAAGGTACACCGACCGTGTGTTCTTTGAGTATGTGGAGGACAGGGTAACCGCGAGGGAGCTCTCCTTCGGAGTTCCTCCTCCCCTTTCCCGCCTCGGCTTTGAGATCGCGAAGCGCGGGTTCACCTGGTTCAGGGACTGGTACTTTCCGGAAGGCCTCAGGGAGGGAAATCCGAAGCTCCAGGCGGAAAAGCCTGCGGATCGCAGAAGGAAGAGAAAACACCTCAGGGACCTCAACGAGGATCTGAGCAGGTTCCTGAACACCTCCGGGGACAGTGACCTGAAGGATACAGTCCTCCGCAGATTTAAAATACTTCAGGAGTTATGGGAGAGGACCTAATCCTGAACCTGATAAAGTTCTCCGCGGGTATAGCCCTTCTCGTGAAGGGTGCGGACCTGTTCGTTACCGGGTCTTCGGGCATAGCAAAAAGGGCCCGCGTCCCCCAGTTCGTCATAGGGCTTACCCTCGTTGCCTTCGGTACATCTCTTCCTGAACTTACGGTGAACGTGGAGGCGAGTCTGAGGGGTGCGTCGGAGATAACCCTCGGGAACGTAATAGGGTCTAACATAGCCAACATACTGCTCATACTGGGTATAGCGAGCCTCATAAGGCCTCTCTCCGTTAACAGGACCTTCGTGAAGAAGGAGATACC
Source organism: Aquificota bacterium (assembly GCA_030950545.1). Taxonomy (GTDB): domain Bacteria; phylum Aquificota; class Aquificia; order Aquificales; family Aquificaceae; genus Hydrogenivirga. Next base: position 8,386 of record JAUZRJ010000105.1, read on the forward strand.
CCTGAACTTTCTCAGCATACTCATACTCTTCGCTATGGTGAGCGACAGGATCGTGGACGGGTCCGGGAGTGCGGTGATCTCAAGGTCAGAGGGACTCGTCCTTATGACCACCTTCGTTGGCTACCTTTACTTTCTGGCAGCCTTCCTGGAGAAAGACCAGCAGGCGGGAAGTGTGCAGGAGGTCGGCTACCTTAAGGGAGGGGTGATCGTGGTCCTCGGCCTTGCGGGTCTCATACTCGGTTCCGAGTGGACGGTAACGGGGGGTGTGGAGATAGCCAGGATCCTGGGGATAAGCCAGGTGATAGTGGGTCTGTTCCTAATAGCTGTCGGGACATCACTTCCAGAGCTTATGGCCTCCGCGGTCGCCGCCTACAGGGGAAACTCCGATCTCGCGCTGGGAAACGTGGCGGGTTCCAACATATTCAACGTATCCCTCGTTCTCGGAGCCAGCTCCCTGATACACCCCATTCCTGTTCCCGACAGGATCTTCAGGGACCTCGTGCTCCTCCTCATAGCCACCGCCACCCTCCTTGTATCCAGCTACATGGGGAGCAGGTACACGGTCTCGAGGAGGGAAGGAGCGGTCTTTCTTTTGCTTTACACCGCTTACGTTGCCTACTCCTGGTACACGGAGCTTGCGGTATGAGGTCAAAGGACGTGGCAGCCCTGACCGTGGGTCTAAACCTCTTGGGGGGTATAATAGCGGGCCTCTTGGTAGGTTACTGTGTGGACTACGTCGCGGAGAGCTGGTTCGGGTTTAAAACCTCTCCGTGGGGACTCCTGATATTCTTCTTCGTGGGGATCGTGTCGGGATTTCTGAACGCCTACAGGGACATGAAGAGGATCACCGAATCCTCCTGAAAAGGGAAGACAGGGCAACCCCCATGAGGTTCTGGGAGAGGCTGAATATGGCGGAGGGAAGGGCAGCAACCGGTGAGAAGTATTTGAGGGCGAGGACGGTGGAGAGGCCGGAGTTCTGCATACCGACCTCTATGGACAGGGTCTTTGCGAGCTTTGTGTCCAGACCCGCTAACCTGCCGAAGAGGAACCCAAGGGCAAAACCCAGTGAGTTGTGGACCAAAACACCTATAAGGACGGGAAGGGACAGACTCTTCAGCCTGTCCACGTTCAGGGCGAATATGACCGCTATTATGAAGGATATTGCCATCACGGAGACATAAGGGAGAACCGCCTCCACCTTCTTGACCCTCTCACCCGCAATCTTCCTCACACCCATGCCTACGAGAACGGGAAGCACAACTATCTTCAGGGTAGTGACCGCCATAGCCATGAACGGGACAGGAACGATCTTTCCCACAAGGATAAGGGTCCAGAGGGGAGTGATCAGGGGTGATATGAGGGTGGAGAGGGCTGTCATGGATATGGAGTAGGGCAGATCTCCCCCCGACAGGTAGGTTATGAGGTTGGAGGCTGTCCCACCCGGTGCTGAGCCGACGAGAACGAAGCCCGCTGTAAGATCGGGACCGACACCCAAGATCAGGGCCACCAGGAATCCGGAAAGAGGCATCACCGTGAACTGAAGCAGGGCGCCATAAAGAACTGTGACCGGCCTCTTCAGGATCCTCAGGAAGTCCTCCGGAGTTAGCGTCACACCCATGCTCAGCATGATGACCACCAGAAGGGGAACGATGAGACCTTTAAAACCCGTAAATAGGTCGCTCCAGAGTATACCCGCAAGGGAAAAGACGGACAGGATCAGCAAAAAGAAGACATCCCTCATGGGATTTATAATTATCCTCGTGGAGAAGAGGAAGAAGCTTTACGAGGGAAAGGCCAAGGTAGTTTACGAGACCGAAGACCCGAACAAGGTCATACTCCTTTTTAAGGACTCCGCCTCCGCCTTTGACGGTGTCAAGAGGGCTGATGTAGAAGGAAAGGGGGTTATCAACAACACCATATCCTCGATCCTCTTCGAGATCCTTGAAAGGGAAGGTGTAAAAACCCACTACATAGAGAAGATCTCGGATAGGGAGATGCTCGTCTGGAAGGCGGAGAGGTTTCCCGTAGAAGTGGTTGTGAGGAACGTGGCAACGGGTAGCATAGTGAGAAGGCTCGGTGTCAGGGAGGGGACCGAGTTCAGCCCTCCCCTCGTTGAGTTCTTCATGAAGAGCGATGAGCTTCACGACCCCCCTGTCTGCGAAGCACACATAGTCCTTTTGAAGCTCGCACCTCCTGAGGCTGTGTCCCTGATGAAGGAGACCGCTGTTAAGGTAAACGGGATACTTTCGGGGATCTTCGCGAAGGCTGGTATAAAGCTCGTCGATTTCAAACTCGAGTTCGGGAAACTGCCCGACGGGAGCGTTGCGGTAGTTGACGAGATAACTCCCGACTCCATGAGGCTTTGGGATATGAAAACGGGCGAGAGGTTGGACAAGGACAGGTTCAGGTTCGACCTGGGCGAACTCATGGAAGGTTATAAAGAGGTCCTCAAAAGGCTGTCCGGTTCTTGACACCCCCTGGTAGGGGTCTAAATTCTCAAGAGATAATGTCTTCAGACATAGAGGACCTCAGAAGGGAGCTGGACATAGTAGACGTCATATCCGAATACCTGAACCTGGAGAGGGTAGGGTCCAACTACAGAACCAACTGCCCCTTCCACCCCGACAGGACACCCTCCTTTTACGTTTCCCCCTCAAGGCAGATCTTCAAGTGCTTCGGGTGCGGTGTGGGCGGAGACGCCATCAAGTTCGTCTCCCTTTACGAAAACGTATCCTACATGCAGGCTGCCCTTCAGCTCGCAAGGAAGTACAGGATAAGGGTGAGGATAAAGGAGGGATCCCCCGAGGACACGGAGACCTTCAGGGTCCTCGAGGAGGTGGCGGACTTTTACCACTCTCAGATAAGGAAGAGCGACGAGGCTCTCGCATACCTGAGAAACAGGGGCATAGACATCTCCACAATAAGGCGTTTCAAGATCGGCTTTTCTCTTTCCTCCGAGGACCTCGTGAGCTTCCTTAAGGAGATAGGCGGTCTTGAAGTGTACGAGAGGACGGGGAACATCTCTAAGGTGGGAGAGGACAGGTACAGGGACCTCTTCTTCGGGAGGATAGTTATACCCATAAGGGATCACAAAGGGAGGGTCGTGGGCTTCGGCGGGAGGGCGGTCAGGGACAGCGGTCCCAAATACGTGAACTCTCCCGAGAGCGAGGTCTTCAGAAAGAGAGAGGTTCTGTTCGGGCTTCATGAAAGTGTGAACTACATAAAGGACCTCGGCTACTGTATAGTGGTGGAGGGCTACTTTGACGTCATACGCATGCACCAGGAGGGTTTCAGGAACACGGTAGCACCCCTCGGGACCTCCTTCGGTGAAGCCCACGCCAGGATCCTGTCCAGGTTTACGAGGAAGGTCTACCTCCTCTTCGACGGCGATGAGGCGGGAAGGAGGGCTGTCAGGATAGCTGCCCCCCACCTGCTGAGGGAGGGGATCGACGTTTACCCTGTCTTCCTGCCCGAAGGTGTGGACCCAGAAGACTTCCTGAAAGGGGAAGGCAAGATAGCCCTGAGAAAGCTCATAGAGTCTGGTTCCGACCTCTTCGGAGGCTTAATGAGGGATATAGAGGAGGGCACAGACAGAGAGGCTAAGATAAAGGACTTCATGTACTTCGTCTCCTTTATGAAGGACGAGATAAAGGCTTACACCATGGTCTCGGAACTCAGCAAGAAGACGAAAATACCTCAGGAGGTCCTCCTGTCCCACATGTACCCCAAGGAGAGGATCGAAAGGCCCAGGGAGGAGGGGCCTAAGCTGAGCTGGACCGAGAGGATCTTCCTGAAAGGTCTCATGGATCTAAAACCCGACATATCGCTGGACGAACTCAACCTCACCCCGAGGGTCAGGGAGATAGCGGAGAGCATAATGAGGGAAGAGTACTACGAGGTTCCCGAGGAGGTGATAAACCTCAAGGTGGAAAACCTTGAGGAGGGCTTCAGGGAAGCGATCCAGAGGATAAAGATAGACATACCGGAGGAGGAGATAAGGGAAAACCGCACCGTGAGGGAGGTCATCAGGGAGTGGGTGAGGACCCACAGGGGCGGGTTCAGACCTCTCAGGAGGAGAAGAGCTTGATTTCTGAGAGAGATCAGCTATCTTTAATAAATTTGTGTAGGAGGTAGGAGATGTTAGACAGGGAGTCCCTCCGCCATCTTATCGAGATAGGAAGGGAGAAGGGCTTTGTCACCTACGACGAGATCAACGAGGTCCTCGACGAGGACATCATCTCCTCCGAGGAGTTCGAGGAGGTCATGGACATCCTCGCCAGCTACAACATCCAGGTTGTGGAGAGCGAGGAGGAGTACGAGGAGAAGGACCAGATCGAGGAGCTCGTGATCTCCGCGGAGTCCTTCACCGTAATGGGAAGGGACGGGGACCCCGTCAAGCTCTACCTCAAGGAGATGGGAAAGATACCCCTCCTCACCAGGGAGCAGGAGATCCACTACGCAAAGCAGATAGAGATCGGAAGGAAGATAATGAGGAGGGGACTTCTGAGGAGTTCGTTCCTCGTTGAGAAACTGCTCCAAGACTGGGCCAAGGTCTGCAACGGGAAGCTCAAGATAGGGGACATAATGGACCTGATCGACGAGGACCCGAGTAGCGAGTGCTATGAGGAGAACTGCGAAAAGCACGAAAGGTTCTTCATGGAGAAGGGCCTTGAGCTGGCAAGAGCCTACAAGGACCTCCTTGAAGCCAGGGAAAGATACCTTAAGGAGGGTACCCCCGAAGCCAAGAAGGAGTACCTGATAAAGCACGCCAGGATGAACAGGATAGTCCACCAGATGAGGATAAAGTACTCCAAGTTCGAGAGGATAGCGGACGATCTTCTGAAGCTCTACCAGAAGTACGTGAGAAAGAAGAGGGACTTCGAATCAAGAAAGAGAAAGCTCCAGGCTATACACCCTGACATAAACGAGCTGATAAACAGCTACCTGGAGAGCAGGGAGCTTCAGGAGAAGATAAGGAACGCGGGGTACACCTTCGACAAGTTCAACTCACTGGTGAGCGAGTACGTATCCCTGAAGAGAGAGGTCGAAAAGCTCAGGAACGAGATCGGCATAATCCCCGAGGAGATAAAGAGGGTTATGGAGATAATAGAGAAGGGGAGGAGGAAGGTCGTTAAGGCGAAGCAGGTTATGATCCAGTCAAATCTCAGGCTCGTTGTGTCCATCGCCAAGAAGTATGTGAACAGGGGGCTCCACTTTCTGGACCTCATTCAGGAGGGAAACATCGGCCTGATGAAAGCGGTTGATAAGTACGACTACAGAAAGGGCTACAAGTTTTCCACCTACGCGACCTGGTGGATAAGGCAGGCGATCACCCGTGCGATAGCGGACCAGGCGAGGACGATCAGGATACCGGTTCACATGATAGAGACCATAAACAGGATCATCAAAGCCTCCAAGAAGCTCTTCCAGGACCTCGGCAGGGAGCCGACACCCGAGGAGATAGCGAAGCACCTGGGAATGTCTCCCGAAAAGGTCAGGAAGGTCCTCAGGTCCGCTCAAGAGCCCATATCCCTCGAAACACCCATAGGGGACGACGAGGACACATTCCTGAAGGACTTTATAGAGGACAAATCCATACCCAATCCTGAGGAGTACGTTTCCAGAAAGCTCCTCAGGGAACAGCTTGAGAAGGTCCTTGAGACCCTCTCTGAAAAGGAGAGGGAGATCCTCAGATACCGCTACGGTCTCGTGGACGGGACCGAGTACACCCTCGAGCAGGTGGGAAAGATGTTCAACGTAACGAGGGAGCGCATAAGACAGATAGAGTCAAAGGCTATCAGGAAGCTGAGGCATCCCTCAAGGGCAAAGTATCTCAAGGACTTTGAGATCTGAAGACCTCAAGGACCGCGGAGAAGTCAAGGCCTCCCAAACCCATCTTTCTGGCGAGGCCGTAGGTCTCCTTTACCGCTGACGCTGTGAAGGAAAAAAGGCCGAGATCCCTGAGTAGGTCCTGGGCGTAGTGAAGGTCCTTGTATATGAGGTTCACGCTGAAGTGGGGTGAGAAGTCCTCCTCCAAGATCTTCTTCTTCTTGACGTCCAGGATGTAAGACCTTCCAGCACCCGCGTTCAGTATCTCTATCATCTGGTCTCTCGGTATACCCGCCTTCTCCGCTATGGCGACCGCCTCCGCGATCAGGTCCATGAACCCCCCGAGAACTATGTTGTTGATCAGCTTCACCTTGGAGGCCCTTCCCGCATCACCTACATAGAAGATATGCCTGCAGAACTTCTCAAATAAGGGTCTGTTCTCCTCGAACCTCTCCCTGTCCCCACCGACCACGACGGTTAGCTCTCCCTTAAGGGCTGGTATCACGCTCCCGAGGAGCGGGGCGTCAAGGTAGTGAGCTCCCCTGCTCCTTAGCTCCCTGTAAGCCATCTCCGCATACCTGAAGTGGTTTGTCGTCATGTCTATGACGGTCTTCCCCTTCACGTTCCCCTCCGCTATCCCTTCCTCTCCGAAGATCACCTCCTCAGACGCCTGGGAGTCGAAGACTATAACGAAGACCCTCTCAACCCGCTCTATCAGATCTCTCGGGCTTTTGGCAACTTCGGAGCCGGTCTCTTCCGCGAACTCCTCCGCCTTCTTGATCGTCCTGTTCCAGACAACAAGGTCAACTCCCGTTTCCCTTAACCTTTTCGCAACAGCCCTTCCCAGATTCCCGAGACCTATAAAGCCCACCTTCACCTCTTGTCCTCCTCTATGAGCTCCTTTACCCTGTTGACCGCCTCCCCCACGGGGACGTCCCAGGACTCCCCTGTAGCCCTTTTCTGGATCTCAACCTTCCCCTCCTTTACCTTCTTACCGACCACTATGCGGTAGGGAAAGCCCACGAGGTCCGCGTCCGCGAACTTGAAGCCTGCGCTCTCCTCCCTGTCGTCGTATATGGTCTCTATTCCCTTCTCCTCCGCCTCCATGTAGATCTTCTCCGCAACGCTTGCCATGTCCTTGTCGGACATGTTGAGGCAGAGGACCTCAAGTTCGAAGGGGGCGACGGGTGTAGGCCACTTTATGCCCTTATCGTCGTGGTTCTGCTCAACTATCGCTGCCATTACCCTGGAAACACCTATACCGTAACAGCCCATAACTATAGGTCGTTCTTTTCCTTCTGGATCCGTGTAGTAGGCCTTCATGGGCTCCGAATACCTCGTCCCTAAGAGGAATATGTGGCCGACCTCAAGACCCGTCCTCACCTTCAGCGGACTACCGCACTTGGGGCAGGGATCACCGTCCGCTACCTGGGCGAGGTCAGCAAACTCCCCGTAATGGAAGTCCCTTCCGGGGTTTGCGTTTACGTAATGCCAGTCAGGTTCGTTCAGGGCGACGACCATGTTCTTCACACCATGAACTGAGTTGTCCCAGAGGGTCCTTATACGGTCCGGAAGGTTGAATATACCTATAAAGCCCTTCTCGGTCCCGAGAAGCTCCCTAACCTCTTCGTCGGTGGCGAGCCTGAACTCGTCGGTTCCCAGAACCGCCTCCAGTTTGTTCTCGTCCACCTCCCTGTCACCCCTTATGAGGACCATAAGCCATTCATCCTTCACTCTGTAGAGAAGGGCCTTCAGGATCTTCCTGGGCGGAACCTTAAGGAAGTCCGACAGGGCTTCTATGGTCTTCGTTCCCGGGGTCTTCACCTTTTCAAGTGGTCTTTCCTCCTCGCTTTCCTGAGCTGGTTTTGGAAGCGGTATTATCTCCGCGTTCGCAGCGTACGAACAGTTCTCGCAGTATCCGAACCTCGCCTCCCCGTACTCGGTCGGTGCTATGAACTCGTGGGACATGGACCCGCCTATGTTCCCGACGCTCGCCTCCGCCATCACCACATTTAGCCTCAGCTTTTTGAATATCCTGTCGTAGGCGAACTTCATGGTTTCGTAAGACATCATGGCGGACATCTCGTCCGTGTCAAAGGAGTAGGCGTCCTTCATCAGGAACTCTCTTCCCCTGATTAGCCCGAACCTCGGCCTCTTCTCGTCCCTGAACTTGACCTGTATCTGGTAGAGGATAAGAGGTAACTGTCTGTATGACCTTATGAACCTCCTCACGAGGTCCGTTATCTCCTCCTCGTGGGTAGGTCCGAGGCAGTACTCCCTGCTGTTTCTGTCCTTGAGGCGGAAAAGCTCATCTCCGTAAGAATCCCACCTTCCCGTCTCCTTCCACAGCTCCGCAGGGTTCAGGACCGTAAGGAGTAGCTCCTGGGCGCCGGAGCGGTCCATCTCCTTCCTGATCACAGACTCTATCTTTCTTATCACTCTCCAGCCCGCCGGGAGGATCTCATAGACACCTGCGGAGACCTGCTTCACGAAGCCAGCCCTCAGAAGGAGCCTGTGGGAGGGGGCCTCCGCCTCCGCTGGGTCTTCCTTGGAGGTGTAGAGGAAGTACCTGCTCCACCTCATAGGGATATTTTAAGCTACATATTCCTCAGGGCGGGTGCTATGGAGCATACCAGCGCCAGGCAGGACCCGAGAAAGAGGACGGTACCGGTTATTGTTGAGATGACCGCCCTCATCGCAGGGCGTTCGACCCTGAAAATCCTGAAGTAGAGGTACGACACTCCAAACCCTGCAAGGACAGGCAAGATGGGAAAAAGCTCGTAGTATATACCTGTTTTCAGCAGGTCGGGTATCACGAAGATAACGAGTATGTGGGACACGAAAACGAGCAAAGACGCGACAAGAAAGTGCAGGTAGAGAACAAAACCCCTCAAGGCCTCCAGACCACGACCTCCTCTCCCTTCCTGAGACGGAACCTTTCCTTAGCGTTCTCCATGGGGACAAATAGTTCCATAAAGCCGAAGCTCCCGCAGGTGAGGCTTAGCTTTCCTTTTTCTCCCGCCTGAAAGTAAGGAACTACCTTTATCTTCTCACCCCTGAAGACCCCGTAGGAGTAATCACCGCAGGGTATGCTGGTTATGCCGTTACCGAACCTGTCGAAGTAGACGATCTCGCCGACAACCTTTTTCCCTTCCGCTGTAACCCTCGGGAACTTCAGCCTCCGTTCGTAGGAAACACTCCTCCCGAACTCCTTTAAGGGAACCCCTCTGGTGATGTAAGCCGCAACCGGAGCGAAGATGTCCCTCCCGTGAAAGGTGTTGTTCACCCTCGGTAGAGTGAACTTCTCGTTCTCTATGAGGACAGCCTCCGGGTCCTCCCCTATGTCCTCAACCGCGAGGTCGAAGATCCCGTTGTCGGGACCTACGAAGAAGTGTACCCCGCACCTTAAAGCCAGGGGCCTTCTTTCGGATCCCACACCCGGATCTACCACCGCAAGGAACACGGTCCCCTCCGGGAAGTACCTGTAGTGGGCCTTCAGGATAAGGGCGCCTTCAAGGATGTTGAAAGGCTCAACCTCATGGGATATGTCAACTATACGGACCTCCGGATTCACAGAGAGTATGACTCCTTTCACAGCTCCCACGAAGCCGTCCCCGGTCCCGAAGTCGGTCAGAAGAGCTACCAGCATATCTTTAAGGATAAACGTTCCCGGGGAATTGTGTTAGAATTTTAAAAAGCGGAAAGGAGGTGCGGGTTTTGGCGATAGTGATAGTTCAGGAAGGGGAGCCACCCGAGAAGGTGCTCAAGAGGTTCAAGAGGATAGTGGACCAGGAGCAGATCCTCACCGAGGTCAAAAGGCGCGAGTACTACGAAAAGCCGAGCGAGAGGAAGAAAAAGCGTGAGAGGGCAAGGAGGAAGAGGATCCTGAAGGCCCTCAAAAAACAGCAACAGCTCATGTGAAAAATCCGAGGGAGAGCCTTACCATCTGGAGCTCTTCGTCCGTTTTTATCACGAACACCTTAACCTCTCCCCCGCTTATCAGGGTGTCGTTCCGTGAGTTCCTCTCCTCGTCTATCTCTATGCCCAGGTGGGATAGCCCTCTCAGGATCATGTTCCTCAGCGGAGGGCTTCCTTCTCCCGCTCCTCCCGTAAAGACGACCGCCTGAGGCCTGCCGATGAGGGCTATGTAACCCCCTATGTACTTTTTCACCCTCCTCACGAAGACCTCAAGGGCCTCCCTCGCCTTTGGGTCGTCGCGTCCGAGGACCTCCTTTATGTCCCCGCTACCGCAGAGACCCGCAAAGCCTGACCTCCTCCAGAGGAGGTCCTCAAGCTCCTCAGGACTCACGCCTTTTTTAAGCAGGTAAAGGATAACTCCCGGGTCTATGTCTCCGCACCTTGTTGACATCATGAGACCCTCAAGGGGTGTGAGTCCCATGGATGTGTCAACGGGCTTCCCGTTCTTGACAGCACAGACGCTCGCCCCACCACCTATGTGGAGGAGGATCGCTGTCGGGTACGGGTCTCCGAGCAGTTCCTTAAGCCTGTCGAGGACAAAGGAGTAGGAGATGCCGTGAAAGCCGTACCTTCTTACGCCCGCCTCGAAGAGTTCATAGGGTAGAGGGTAGAGGACAGAAGCCTTGGGGAGGTCCCTGAAAAAGTAGGTGTCAAAGACAGCGACCTGGGGAATCTCCAGGTCCTCAAAGACCTCTATACCTGCGAGGGCAAGTCTGTTGTGGAGCGGGCTGAAGCATACAGCTTCTTTTATCTTTTCCTTCACGCTCCTGTCTATGAGTGTTGGCTCAAAGAGGTCCTTCCCGTGTACCACCCTGTGGATCACGCCCTTAAGAGGACCTGCGGACTCCTTTATATACCCGAGTTTTGTCCTCAGATCTCTCTCGTCCCTGAAGTAAACCCTCTCCCGCTTCAGGAACCTGCTCCCATCCCAGAGGGCCCACTTCAGGTTTGTGCTCCCGCAGTTTAACACGAGCAGTCTCATAGGTCCTCAAAGGAAGGGTCGTCCACACCCTTTTCCAGGGCGTAGTTCAGTGCCCTTATCTTCATGCTCTGGATCTCCTCCCTCACCTCTCCCGCGACGTTCCTGATCCTTTCCACCCTGTCTATTATGTCCACAGCTATGCTGAAGCGGTCTATCTGGTTTATTATGGCGAGTTGCAGGGGTGTGGTTATCCCGCCCCTTCCCCTCAGCAGTTCCCTTATGTGGACATCGTCTATCCCGATCTTCCTGTTTTCCCTGTATCCCCTCACGTGGAGGTTTCTGTGGCCCTTTCTTCTGTAGGTGAGCCTGTGTATGAGCCAGGGATAGCCGTGGAAGTTGAATATGATGGGCTTGTCCGTGGTGAAGTAGGCATCAAAGTCCCTGTCCGGAAGACCGTCGGGGTGCTCACTGGGAGGTGTGAGTCTGAAGAGGTTCACCACGTTCACGAACCTCACCGAGAGGTCCGGAAAGTACCTTTTAACTATCCTCACCGCAAGAACAGCCTCTTTGGTGGGTATGTCACCGCAGGAGGCGACCACGATGTCAGGCTCCCCGCCCGGGTTCAGGGACGCGAACTCCCATATACCTATGCCCTTGAGGACGTGGACCCTGGCCTCCTCGGGGGAGAGGTACTGGGGGTGTTCCTGCTTGTCCGCCACTATCACGTTTATCCTGTGGGTGGACTCAAGGGCCATGTGAACGGTCCACAGGAGCGTGTTCGCGTCGGGAGGAAAGTAGACCCTCACCACTTGAGGCCACTTGTCCACGAGGGAGTTTATGAAACCGGGGTCCTGGTGGGTGAAGCCGTTGTGGTCCTGCCTCCACACCACCGAGGTGAGGAGGAGGTTAAGGGAGGGTAAGGGGAGTCTCCAGGGGACGTCCGAGGATATGTCCAGCCACTTTCCGAACTGGCTCACCATTGAAGAGATTATGGGGGCAAAGCCCTCGTAGGTGTTCAGGATCCCGTGCCTCCCGGTGAGTATGTAGCCCTCAAGCCAGCCCTCAACCGTGTGCTCCGAGAGGTACTCCATGACCCTTCCTTCCTCGGACAGGAAGCCCTCGTCCTCGTCCTCAGGTAGCCTGAGGGCGTTCCACCTCTTCCCGTGCCTGAAGGTAGCGTCAAGCCTGTTGGACTTGGTCTCGTCGGGTCCGAAGACCCTGAAGTTGCTGGGGTTGAGGTCCATGACCCTCGCAAGGTACTCGCCGAGGGGTCTTGTGTTCCTCTCCCTCACCTCAAAGGGTCTTTCCACCTTCACCCCGAACTCCCTCGGGTCGGGAAGGACCAGGGGCCTCCTCACGAGCCCGCCGTTCGCCTTGGGGTTCTTGCTCATCCTCCTCTCGGGAAAGAAACCCCTTATGTCCTCCGAGGGAGAGCCGTCCTCATTAAAGAGCTCGCCGGGTCCGTAGGATAGGAGCCACTCCTCAAGGACTCTCAGCTGGTCAGGGTCCTTTTTCGGATCCGGAAGGGGTACCTGGTGAGACCTCCAGTAACCTTCTATGTAACGGTCTTTGAACTTTCTCGGAGCGGTCCACCCCTTCGGGGTTTTCAGGATTATCATGGGAAAGGGTCCTTTACCTGCTTCCTTCAGCTCCTTCACCCTTGTGACGCATCTGTCCAGGGCTTCCGCCATAAGGCCGTGGACCTCAAGGGGTTCCTCCCCCTCAACCAGTATGGGTTCGTAGCCGTAGCCCCTAAAGAGGGAGATGAGCTCGTCCTTGGGTATCCGGGCGAAAACCGTGGGGTTGTTTATCTTGTAGCCGTTCAGTGAGAGTATGGGTATAACCGCACCGTCCTTCTTGGGATTTACGAACTTGTTAGAGTGCCAGGAGGTCGCAAGGGGTCCCGTCTCCGCCTCCCCGTCTCCCACGACCGCAAAGACCACGAGGTCCGGATTGTCAAGAACCGCACCGAAGGCGTGGGAGAGGGTGTATCCCAGCTCACCCCCTTCCTGTATGGACCCGGGAAGCTCAGGCGTGCAGTGGCTTCCGAGCCCGCCCGGAAAGGAGAAAGACCTCATCAGCCTTTTGAGTCCCTCCCCGTCTAGGGAGAACTCCGGGTAAAGCTCCGAAAGAGTCCCTTCAAGGTAAACGGGGGCTATCACCCCCGGCGCTCCGTGTCCTGGACCCGCTATGAATATGGCGTCAAGGTCGTGGTCCTTTACCGCCCTGCTTGCGTGTATGTAGGAGAAGCAAAGAGCAGGACTAGCCCCCCAGTGGCCGAGCAGTCTGTCCTTGATGTGGTCGGGTCTTAAAGGCTCCCTGAGGAGCGGGTTGTCCTTCAGGTATATCATCCCGAGGGCTATGTAGCAGGACGCCCTGAACACCCTGTGTACGGTCTCCTCCCTCATACCTTTATCTCCTCCGCATATCTTCTCGCAAGACGGAAGAGCTTCCTCGCCTTCTCCTTTGCCCTTTCCTTCTCCTCCTCCCCTATGTGGGGGTCGTCGAGGAGGAAGCTGGTCACCTTCCCCCTGACGAAAGCCCTGTAGGTCTTGAAGAAAGGTAAGAAGATATCCGCCTCCTGGTCCTCTGTCCTTTTCAGGTACTCCTCCTCGTAGGCCCTCCTCAGGTCTTCCCTCCCCGCCAGGTCCAGCTCCATGGAGAGGAAGCACATGTCGTTGAGTACATCACCGCACCTGAACCTATCGTTAAACTCTATGCAGTCAAAGATGCATATCCCTTCATCCAAGAAGGCAACGTGCTCAAGCCTTATGTCCCCGTGGCCGTCCCTTATCCTGCCGTCTCTTATTCTCTTGTCAAACATGTGTCTGTATCTGGTGTAGAAGGCGTCCGTCTTCTCCTTTATGAACCTGTAGTCCTCCTCGTCTACGGTTGTGCCTATGTACTTCTCCGTCTGGGAGAAGTTCTCATCGGTGTTGAACTTCATTATCTCGAGCTTACCGAACTCGTCCCTTCTCTCCGCGGAGAGGTGAAATTCAGCGACCACCTCCGCCACCTTTCTCATCTCCTCCCCGGTCGTTTCTCCGAGCCTGTTCGAGAGAAGTCTCCCCTCCGGTATCCTCCTCATCTTCACAGCCCACTCAACCACGTTGGACCGGTCCTCAAGGACCCACCTTCCCCCCACCTCGCTTACGGGAACCACCCCGATGTAAACCCAGGGACAGAGACGCCTGTTTAAGACCACCTCCCTCTCGCAGTTTTCTTTCCTCTTCTCGGGTGTTGAGTAGTCCAGGAAGCCGAAGTTCACAGGCTTTTTTATCTTGTAAACCACATCTTCCAGAACTATCACCCAGGAGGTGTGGGTCTGGAGGAGCTTCCCTCCGAGTTCAGCGCAGAGGGCTTCTACCATCTTCACCTGAATTATAACATCTTATAGGAAGGAACCTGTCTGGACTCCGCTATACCCGAAAGGCGAAAAGGTCCACGACCGCGCTCAACTCCTGGATAACCCTGATAGAACTCCAGAACAGGGACTTCGCCTTTCCCTCAAAGCCTATAATATATCTCTTAGGAGGTTTCAGCTTTTGGAGAAGAAGCGTGTTCAGGACATAGCCAGGGAGCTCGGCGTAAAACCGAAGGAGATAATAGAGTTTTTAAAGGAGTGGTCTCCCGAGAGCAAAAGGTGGTCCAACTTCAGCGTCCTCGAGGAAGAACAGATAGAGATGATATACTCCGCCTTCGGCAGGCCCGAGGAGGAGGAGGAGGAACCCATCAAGCCCGAGGAGGATCAGGTTAAAGAAGGCATAACGGAAGTCGAGGAGGAAGAAGGTGAGGATATAAAGGTCGAGGAAAAGCCTATAGAGGAGGTGATCGCCGAGGTTCTCGGGAAAGAGGTGAAGGAGAAGCCCAAGGAACAGAAGAGAACCAGACCAGAAAAGAGACCAAAGAAGAAAACGGTGAAGGATTTCAGAAAGCCCGTTCACGCTGAGGAGAAACCCAAGGATGTTGCGGAGCGGAAGAAAGAAGCTACTCCGGAACCACCCAAGGAGGCTGTTTCCGAGGAAGAGGACAGAGCCCTGAAGAAACTTCAACAGCAGATGGAGAGGGAGAAAAAGAAGGAGGAAAAGAAGCAGAAGCAACAGAAAGAGAAGAAGGACGAGATCAGGATAATCCAGATACCGGAAACCATAACCGTGAGAGAACTATCCGAGCTTCTCGGTCTCCCCGCCAACAAGGTTATAGCGGAGCTGATGAAAAGAGGAGTCCTCGCAACCATAAACCAGAGCGTCCCTCCCGAAGTGGCGGTTGAGGTGGCGGAGACGTTCGGGTTCCTGGCGGAGGTAAAGAAGGAGAAGGAGGAGGAAATCCTCATAGAGGAAACCGAAGACAGACCCGAAGACCTGAAACCCAGACCACCTATAGTGGTGGTCATGGGACATGTCGACCACGGGAAAACCACCCTTCTGGACACCATAAGGAAGACTAACGTTGCCCAGAAGGAGAAGGGGGGCATAACCCAGCACATAGGGGCATCGGTCGTGGAGGTAAACGGGAGGAAGATAACCTTTCTGGACACGCCCGGCCACGAGGCCTTCACATCTTTGAGAGCAAGAGGAGCCCAGATAACAGACATAGCGGTACTCGTTGTCGCTGCGGACGACGGTGTTATGCCCCAGACCGTTGAGGCCATAAACCACGCGAAGGCCTTTAACGTACCCATAATAGTGGCGGTTAACAAGATAGACAAACCTGAGGCGGACCCCATGAAGGTCAGGAGGGAGCTCTCCGACCACGGGCTCATACCTGAGGAGTGGGGAGGTGAGACCATATTCGTCGATGTATCCGCCAAAACAGGCCAGAACGTTGATCAGCTCCTCGAGATGATCCTTCTTCTTGCGGACATCCTCGAGCTGAAGGCCAACCCTGACAAGAGGGCTAAAGGTGTGATCATAGAGACCAGACTCGACAGGCACAGGGGACCTGTGGCTACTGTCATAGTCCAGGAAGGAACCCTGAAGGTAGGTGATGTGTTCGTCGCAGGTATAACCCACGGAAGGGTTAGGGCGATGTTTGACGACAGGGGAAGACCGGTCAGGGAAGCTGGACCTTCGATGCCCGTTGAGGTCCTCGGCTTTGAGGACCTCCCGGAGGCGGGAGATACTCTGGTCGTCGTTGAGAATGAGAAGAAGGCCCGGGAGATAGCGGAGAAGTTCAGGGAGAAGAAGGAGAAGGAGGAGAAGACCGCCCAGAGCCTAAGGCTCGAGGACATATACAGGAAGATAGAGGCGGGAGAGACGAAGGAGCTGAAGATCATACTCAAGACTGACACCATGGGGTCTCTTGAAGCCCTGAGGAAGTCTCTGGAAGAGCTATCCACTGACAAGGTGACGGTTACCGTTATTCACGGAGCGGTCGGCGGTATCACCGAGAACGACGTCATGCTGGCGAAAGCATCGCGGGCCATAGTCATAGGCTTCAACACAAGACCGGACCCAAAGGCCAGGGAGCTGATGGACAAGGAAAAGGTTGACGTGAGAACCTACGGGGTTATCTACGATGTGATAGACGACGTCAAGAAAGCCCTTCAGGGTCTCCTCGAACCTGTTAAGAGGGAGGAGATCATAGGAACCGCGGAGGTCAGGGCCACCTTCAAGATAAAGAAGGTGGGGACCGTTGCGGGGTGCTACGTCCTTGAGGGCAGGATAGTAAGGGGTGCAAAAGCGCGCCTTATAAGGGAAGGGGTGGTCGTATACGACGGTGAGATAGAGTCCCTCAGGAGGTTTAAAGAAGACGTCCAGGAGGTCACCAAAGGCTACGAATGCGGTGTTAAACTGAAAGACTACAATGACGTCAAAGCGGGGGATGTAATAGAATGCTACGAGATAAGGTTAGAGCAACCAACGCTCTGAGCGTAAACGAGATATACGAGACGATTCAGGGAGAGGGTCTCCTTGCAGGGACCCCTTCCCTGTTCATAAGGATACAGGGGTGCAATCTGAGATGTCCCTGGTGCGACCAGCCTGAGGCCCTGGAGTTCAGAAAGGGAATTAGAGTCAGCCTGGAAGAGGTCCTCGCCAGGGCGAAGGAATCACCCTTCAGGCACGCTGTCATCACAGGAGGAGAGCCTTTCACGGAGCTGAATCTGGGCAGGCTTGTGAAGGGTCTCCTTGAGGCGGGTTTCTCCGTTCAGATAGAGACGAACGGGACTTTCTGGAACGAAGACCTCGAGGAAGTTGCGGACAGAATCCACATAACCTGCTCGCCAAAAGGGGTTGCGGACTTTTTCGTCCACCCAAAGATCCTGAAACACACCAAGGAGCTCAAGTTCGTAGTCGACGACGCCTTCACGGAAGAGGTCATCCTGAAGGAGAAGTTCAGAAGGCATCTTGAGGAGGGTCTTGTGGTCCTTCAGCCTGAGAGCAACAGGGAGGAGATGATAAGCAAGGCACTTTCCATACAGAGATCCCTTTCCCGCAAAGGTTTTACGGTTCGCGTCATACCGCAGATCCACAAGTTCCTGGGGATCCGCTGAGTATTTATGACCTTTATAGTTGCAATAAGAAATCGTTATACTATAATTAAGTTTGGTATGATCGACATATCGAAGCTCAAAACCTTTGTCACAGTAGCGGATCTCGGCAGCTTCTCAAAGGCTTCGGAGATACTCTACATAACCCAGCCCGCGGTCACCCAGCAGATAAAGTCCCTCGAAAAGACAATAGGAGCGAAGCTCTTCCAGAGACAGGGAGGAAAGATGTGTCTTACCGAGGAGGGAAAGAGGATATACGAGATAGCGAAGATGCTTCTCGGGAGCTATGAGGGTCTGATGGAGGAAATAGCGAAGATAAAGAAGGACCTCAAGGACACCCTGTTTCTCGGCGTGAGCGCGACCCTCAGCGAGTACATAGTCCCTTCCCTGATAGCGGAGTTCCACAGGGAGTTCCCGAGTGCGACGGTGAAGATCTTCACCGGAAACTCCCACGACGTTGAGGAGGGGCTCCTCTCAAGAGTACTCAACCTCGGGATAATAGAGAGGGAACCTTCCTCCAAGTTCGTATCTGTCCCCTGGCTCGAGGACGAGATCATATTCTTCACCTACCCGGACAACCCTATAGCCCGTAAGGGTGAGATAGAACCGGAGGAGCTTTACAGCGTTGACCTGGTCATGAGGGAGATGAACTCCGGGACCAGAAAGATAGTGAGGGAAACTCTGGAGAAGCTCGGTATAGTCTTCGAGAGACTGAACATAAAGATAGAGGCCAACAACAGCAGAACGATAATAAACATCATCAAGAGCGGATACGGGTGCTCCTTCCTATCCAAGGGCCTGATAATAAAGGAGGTCGAGAGTGGAGCCTTAGTCCCGGTCAAGATAAAGGGCTTTAAGGTAAAAAGACGCTTCAACATAATCTATCCCAAGAACACGAACGTTACGTTCTTAACGAGCAATTTCATCAAGTTCATAGTTTCCAAAACCCACGACATAGTTCCCGAAAGAGTATGAAGGCGGTGATCTTTGACGTTGACGGTGTAATAGTGGACGTTAGGGAGAGCTACCACCTAGCCATAAAGAGAACCGCTGAGGAGTTCCTAGGAAAAGAAGTCTCCCTAGATCTTATAAGGGAGATCAAATACTCCAAGTCCATAAACAACGACTGGGATGTGACCTATGAGGTTATAAAGCATCTGGGCGGGTCAGCGGATTACGGGAAGATCGTTGAGAGATTCACCGAGGTATACAGGGGCCTCAGGGACAGAGAGAAACAGATACTCTCCAGCGGTATATTCCGTGAGCTTAAGGAAAGAGGCGTGCCCCTCGGAATAGTCACGGGCAGGCCCAAGAGTGACCTCGATTTCGTTCTCGACAGGTTCAACCTAAGGGGCTTCTTTGACGTTACCGTTGACGAGGATGACGTAGCGGACAAGAACTTAAGGAAGCCCCACCCCTTCCCCCTGCACCTTTGCATGGAAACCCTCGGCGTGGGTGAGGCCCTCTACGTGGGAGACAGCCCCGCGGACTTGGAGATGGTAGCCTACTACAGGAAGATCTACGGAAAACCTGTTAGGTTCGTCCACTTCAGAAAGGTCGTTAAGATCAACCTCCCTGCGGACTTCACCGCTGAGGAGGAGGGAGACCTCAGGACTCTTCTTCTCGGAGAGGTCTGCCCGAATCGGGAAGGAGAACAGGTATCCCGTCCTTGATCTCGTAGTAAACCCTACAGTTTTTGCATATCAGTACGTCCCTGTCTTCCCTGTATTCCAGATCTCCCTTGCACACGGGACAGGCTAAGATCTTCAGGAGCTCTTCATCTATCATGTTTAATATTATATGGAACATGCGCCTCAGGATCTTTCTCTCGGGTGTCGTTCAGGGGGTAGGGTTCAGGGCTTACACCCAGAGGGTAGGGGAGAGCTACGGCCTCTCCGGGTGGGTCAGAAACCTTCCCGACGGCAGGGTGGAGGTTCTCGTGGAGGGAGACGAGGAAGTCCTATTCCACTTCATAAAAGACCTCTGGAAGGGACCGAGATCATCAAGAGTGGACAGGATGGAGATAGTGAGGGAGGCTACCAATGAACCTCTTCGTGGCTTTACTGTTAGGTATTAGCCTGCTTGCGGGTGAAGCC
>JAUZRJ010000106.1 GCA_030950545.1 Aquificota bacterium
AATCCCTCCACCTTTTTGCGGCCGTTGCAACCCTCAAGGTATCCATACTCTGGCTGTTGCCTTCTCAGAGGCTCGTCGCAATCCCTCCACCTTTTTGAGGGCGTTGCAACGATATTTAAGAAACTTGAAGGAAAATGCAATCATTAGTCGCAATCCCTCCACCGTTTTGAGGGCGTTGCAACTGGCGTTTAGAGAAGACGAAGAGCGGAAAGGGGTGGCGGGTCGCAATCCCTCCACCTTTTTGAGGGCGTTGCAACAGGTGTGCAGTCATGGTGAGGAAAGAAATTCGGAATCTTCGTCGCAATCCCTCCACCTTTTTGAGGGCGTTGCAACCCATGAGGAGAGAAGAGAGAGGGTATTCCTTCCAAAGAGTCGCAATCCCTCCACCTTTTTGAGGGCGTTGCAACCCTTCTTCTGAACCCTTTGAAAATCAAGGGTCATGGAGTGCGAAAAGTTCTCAATTAGACCTGATGTCACGAAAATCAAGGAGTATCAATGAGATCTTTCCGAAGTGCATGGCTCTAAGACTTCCCGAGATCCACCCCTTTTCGGTTGCCAAGGAGCCGGGCGGGAGATCCTCTCCCGCTTTTGTCAGTCAAAGGATAAACGAAATCACCCGAAATTTCAATATGATATCCGTCATGTTTTTTGGGTTTTTACGGTCCTGTGCTTAGAATTAAAGTGGTATGAAAAAGCTCCTCGCACCTTCTATCCTTGCGGGTGATTGGTGGAACATAGGTGAGCAGATAGAGGCCACTATCCGTGGAGGGGCGGACCTTCTCCACTTTGACGTGATGGACGGACACTGTGTACCCAACATCACCGCGGGTCCCGAGATCCTATCCTGCGTAAAGAGGAGGGTCAGTATACCCATAGACGCCCACCTCATGATAGAGAACCCGGACAGATACATACCCGCCTTTGTAAAGGCGGGGGCGGACTGGGTCAGCGTCCACATAGAAAACGTTCCCCACATCCACAGGACCCTTCAGCTGATAAAAGACCTCGGTGCAAAGGCGGGGGTTGTTATAAATCCAGGGACCTCCCTGTCGCTCCTTGAAGAGGTCCTGTATCATGCGGACTTTGTCCTTCTCATGTCGGTCAACCCGGGCTTCAGCGGTCAGAAGTTCATAGACAGGTCCGTTGAGAGGCTCAGGATCCTCAGGGAGATGAGGGACAGGATTAACCCGAACTGCCTGATAGAGATAGACGGCGGTATAAAGGAGGAAAACGTAGCGGAGGTGGTGAGGGCGGGGGCGGACGTGATCGTTGTGGGATCGGGTATATTCTCCGCTGAGGACGTGGAAGCCCGGACGAGGAAGCTGAAGTACCTCATCTCCTCCGCAGTGGCAGTGTGAACTCCTTCAGGTTGAAGAGGTTAAAGACGAGGAATATCTCCCGGAAGTACTCCCTCTTGTCCGCGTAAAAGGTCCTCCTGAAGCTTACCCTGAAGGACCAGCAGGCTCCCCTGTAGCCGAGGCTCACGCTCCTGTAGAGCTCCTTCTTCCTTATGTTGTCATAGGTCGTGGCGGCGTTGAAGGTAAGACCCTTGACGTTCAGACCGCCCCTCAGAATGTACTGATCCGAAATCCGCCTGTTCAGGCTGTTTCTGGAAACGAGGTAGCTGATGGAAAACGAAACCTTCCGTGCCTTCAGGTTCAAAGAGCTTACGCTCCTTGCCAGCATGTTCAGGTTAGGGTCGTAGACTATATCCTCCGTGAGGGAACCCCAGCTGAACGGCCTCAGGGAGAGAATAACCCTTACGGGGAGGAGAGGTTTTTCTATCAGCCTGCTGTCCGTCGGGAACCTGTAGGATCTCAGCAGGTTGTAACCGCTTTCCAGAAAGATGCTCGCTACAGACCTTTCCCCGAAGCTCACCGATGAGCTTATCCTTGCCTTCAGGTTGTTCTCCCTGACCACCCTGTCGAAGCTGTCAAGCTGTGGGTTGTTGAAGTTCTCCGGGGAGAAGGTATAAACAAGCTCAAAGGTGTTTGTAAGTTTAAAACCCCCCAGTGTGACCTCCTTGAAGGTGTGGACCCTGTCCTCGAACAGAAAGGACAGAACAGCGTCATCGTAGCCTGTCTCTCCTTCCGTAAAGTAGAGGTTGGTTATAAGCCTCACCCTGGTGTAGTTCCTGATACCCAGGGGTGATGTGAACATCTCGTACTCGGGAAGGAAGATCAGCCTCTTTGTCCTTAAACCTTCCTCCCTGTAGAAGTTGGTAAAGGACGAGGTGAGGTTCACAAAACCCTTCCAGACCTTCTTAGGTTTGGAGTAAAAGGTGAACTCGGGAAGAAGGTTCAGGGTCCTTCTGTTATTGTTGGAGGTAAGGTCGTAGAAGACCCTCATGTTCAGGAACAGGAGGTACTCCTCTTCGGACCTTCTGTAGGTGAGAAGGTTCACCGTGTAGGGAAGTGTTCTGAGTTTCTGGGACAGGTACACGTCCTCAAAGAAGTAGGGGTCCGAAGGAACGTCCAGGCTGAGGTCCCACCCGCCCCTTCTTGTCGAGAGCTCGAGCCTGTACCTGTTTCTTTTGAAAGTCTCGGGAGATCTTCCCTCCCACCACTCCCCCGGGGGTACGGGCTCCCTGTAGTAGGACACCCTGGCGTACAGGTCTTCACCCGGGTAAAAGGCCTGTCTGTACTCGATCCAGATACCGCTCGCCTGCCTGTTCCTGAGATCCAGTGTGAGCGTGGCGTCCTTGTCCTCCGATATCGCCCAGTATACGGGCTGTATGTAGATTATGTCGTTGTACGTGTTGCTACCTATAACCGGGGGGAGCAGGCCTGACCTCCTCTCGCCGACGGGAAAGGCGACAAAGGGGGAGAACAAAACGGGCAGGCTGAAGAACCTCAGGGTGTTCACAAAAGACACCACGTATTTTCCTGTGAACTTCGCCCTTTTGAAACACACCTTCATCTCCTTATCGTCGGGCGGGCAGGTGGTTACGTCTCCGTCCTGAAAGGAGAAGACGCTTTCTCCCAGCCTGTCTATCCTCTTTGCGGAAAAGTAAAACCGCCTGAACCTTCCCTCCGCGTCCAAGAAATAACCCCTTCCCGTCCTCATATCTAGGTAGGCAAAGGACCCCCTCACCTCAAGAGTCCCGTCCTTCTTTCTGATGTAAACTTTCCCGTGGGCAAAGACCTCCTTTGTTTCGGGGTTATACCTTACCCTGTCCGCCTCTATTATGTAATCCCTCTGGTCTATCCTGACGTTACCCTCAGCGACCACCTCTCCCTTTTCGTTCGTCCTGAGGGAGTCGGACAGGATCTCCACGGGAAAGGATACTGAGAGGAGGAACAGGGCGAGTATCAGTCCTTTGACCACGTGAATATTTTATTCTCGAGCTCCTCCAGGCTGTGGAAGACGTGATCTGGTGTGAACCCCGCCCTTTTGAGCTCTTCCTCCCTGTATTTCCCTGTGGTCATGAATGCGGTCTCAAGACCGATCTCCCTTGCTCCCATCAGGTCCGTGTAGATGTCATCGCTCACAAGTATAACCCTATCCCGGGGGAGACCTTTAAGGGCCATATCTATGAACTCCCTGGAAGGCTTTCCGAGGTTGGGTATATCGTCGGTGTATCCTGTGGCGTGGGCTATCATCCGGGCGGTTGACCCGGCACCCGGAAAGTAGAGGCCGTCCGAGTCCCTCACTATCCTCGACAGGTTCACGGGAACTATCCTCGCACCCCTGAGAAAGACCGCGGAGGTGGCGGTTTTTATCTTTATAAAGTCTATCTCCTTATCCTGGCCTATGATCACAGCGTCAACCTCGTGGTCTTCCCTCACCTCAAAGCCCGACTCCCTCAAAAACCCGCCCAGCATGGGTGTCCCTATAACGAAGACCTTCCTCACCCCCCTTTCTCTCAGGTAGTTGGGAAGGACCGCCACGGGGGTTATCAGGTCACTGTAGTCCAGGTCAAAACCCTTACCTTTAAGGAGGTCCACTATGGCCTTCGGGGAACGGGTGGAGTTGTTAGAGACCACCCTGAAGGGTACACCTCTTTCTTTCAGATTCCTTATAAAGGTCGGGGCGTAAGGGAAGGGGTTAAACTCTTTGTCCTTTGTGAGTACACCGTCCATGTCTATAAGGAGTGTTGTCATGGTGATCATTTTACTAAGGGACCTTCACCTTTTTGAGTATCTCCTTCACGATCTCTTCCCCGCCCGCCTCTTCCCTCACTATTATCCTGTGAGGGATCACGAGCTGAGAGACATCTATCACGTCCTCAGGGACGACGAAGTCCCTGCCCCTCAAGTAGGCGAGGGATCTGGACGCCCGGGTGAGGTGGATCGCACCCCTCGTGGATAGGCCCAGTATGACCGCCGGGTGGTTTCTGGTCTCCAGAACTATCGACATTATGAAGTCCGCAACCTCGGGGGAAACGTACACCCTCCTGACCTCGCCTATCGCCCTCAGGATCTCCTCCCTGCTCATGACACTCCTTATGTCCCTGACCTTCTCGAGGGGGTTCTCCCCAGTTATTATCCGCTTCTCCACCGAAGGGTCAGGGTATCCCAGGGAAAGCCTCATCATGAACCTGTCCATCTGGGACTCGGGGAGGGGGTAGGTCCCGTGGTACTCAAGGGGGTTCTGGGTAGCCATAACGAAGAAGGGCTCGGGGAGTTTGTAGGTCACTCCGTCAACAGTCACCTGCCTCTCCGCCATGGCTTCCAGAAGGGCGCTCTGGGTTTTCGGGGTAGCCCTGTTTATCTCGTCCGCGAGGACCACGTTGTGGAAGACAGGCCCCTCCTTGAAGACGAACTCCTTCCTCGCCTGGTCAAAGATGGAGGACCCTGTTATGTCGGAGGGGAGAAGGTCAGAGGTGAACTGGATCCTGGCAAAGGAGAGGTCCAAGGCTCTGGCGAGGGAAAGGGCGAGGGTGGTCTTCCCGACGCCGGGAACGTCCTCTATGAGGAGGTGGCCTTCCGCAAGCAGGCAGGTGAGGGCATACGTTATCACCTCTTCCTTACCTTTGAGGACCTTGGAGACCTCGTCGATGACCGCACTGAAGTCCATAACAGACCAAATGATATACTAAATTCCTCCATGCAAGAAAGGGTTCTGTTTGTAGCCCTTGTCCTGATCTCAGCTTACCTGCTCAGGAGATCGGGTGTCTTCGGAGAGAAAGACGCGGATCCCTTTGTGAGATACGTGATTTACCTCTCCCTACCCGCACTCGTCTTCAGGGAGGTGAGGGGTGTCGAGATCGGCGGTGAGTCCCTCGGTGTTGTGGCTGTCGCCTGGGCTGTGATCCTCGGGTCCCTCGCGGTGTCCTGGTGTGTGGGAAAACTGGTCCGCATGGAGGAAAGGACGTTAAGGTCCTTCATGCTCGTTTCCTCTTTCGGGAACACAGCCTTCCTCGGGTATCCCTTCACCTACGCCCTTTTCGGGGAGGAGGGTCTTAAGTTTGCGGTCCTCTACGACCAGATAGGGTCCTTTCTTCTTGTGGTGTCCGTGGGCTTTCTCGTAGCGACCGGAAGGCTGTCCTTCAGGGAGGTCCTCTCCTTCCCTCCCTTCCTGGCCCTTGCCCTGGGAGTCATAACGAAAAACCTGAGTGTTCCGTCCTTTCTGGAGACCTTTCTGAACGTGGTAAGCTGGTCTCTTATACCCTCCGTCCTCTTCGCCATAGGTCTTAGGATCTCCTTTCGCGACATTATGGGATCCCTCAGGGAAGCGGTACTGTGCCTCGTTATAAAGATGGTCTTAGCCCCCCTTGTCCTCCTGGTTGTCCTCAAGGTTCTCTCCCTCAAGACGTTGGGCTTTAAGGTCGCCCTTCTGGAGACCTCCATGCCCCCTATGGTTATGGCGGGCATCCTTGCTATGAGATACAACCTGGATGACAGGGTTGCGGTCTCCTCAATAACCCTGGGCCTCTTCCTCAGCTTCCTGACCGCTCCCCTCTGGGTCTCTCTCCTCTGAGGAGTAGCGGATAGCCTTTATCTCGAACCTGTTCCCTTCTCCGCCAGTTCTCAGCATGTAAAGGGGAAGAGGTACATCGGGATGCACGCACACCCTGAACACAGCCTTCCCTCTCTTTTCCACTTCAAGCATCCTGCCCTCAAAACCCAGGACCCTGCAGGGAACCACCCTCCTTATGACCCCATCCTCAAGCTCCCTCTCCCCGAAGGTCCAGTCGGTTTCCGAGGTCCCGAGGGCCCTTACCGCACCCCTCAGGAACAGGGTCCTCCCCAGAGGTATCAGCCAGTGCTGGAAGTACATCTTCACCAGGATGTAATCCGCTATCTTCACAGCGTTCTCAAAGGTCTCCTCAAGACTCCCCTCCCACCTGTGGTATCTCCCCTCGATATACACCCTGTACCCCCTTTTGGTCCTTCTGACCTTTATGAGGAACCTTCCCTCACGCCTCTCGCCCCTGAAGGTTTCGGTGTATGCGAAGAGGTATTCCTCTCCGCTCCTCAGGGAGTAGGGCTTCCAGCTGAACCCGTAAAGTGTCAAGGAGATAAGTATGAGCGCGGTGAGGAGGACCTTTCTGGTGGGCGCGGGAGGACTCGAACCCCCAACCGGGCGGTTATGAGCCGCCCGCTCTGCCAATTGAGCTACGCGCCCTGCAAGATTTATATTATACCCCTCCCTATCTCAACCTTCAACCCTGACGTAGGTCTCCTGCTTGAAGATCTCCCTGTAAAGGTCCGAGTCTATGTGCCTCAGCCTGTGCCTTTCCTTAGGGACTTCGTCCACTTCCACAAAGTAGAGGCAGTTGGTTACACACTTCATAACGCAGGAGGGGAGAAGACCTCTGTCAACTCTCCTGTAGCAGTAGTCACACTTCTCCACCTTCATGGTGGAGGGGTTGAAGGATATGGCGCCGTAGGGGCAGGCTATTATGCAGGCCTTACAGCCTATGCAGAGGTTTTCCTCCAGGTAAACTATCCCGTCTTCCTCCCTCTTTCTCATGGCGGACGTCGGACAGGCGAGAACGCAGGGGGCGGGGTCACAGTGGAAGCAGTTCATCGGGAGGAAAAAGCCGTCCGGCCTTTCGCCTATCCCCTCAACCCTTATGACCTTCATAGGTCTTATGGAGGTGTGCTGAAGACCCTTCTCCTGCAGGCACGCGACCTCGCAGGACAGACACCCCACGCACCTGTCCAGGTCTATGATCATAACCGGTCTTTTCATCTCAGGAGAGCCCTGTCTATGAGTATCAGAATGAATATAAGGATCATCGGAGAAAAGTCTATACCCCCGACCGCGGGAACAACCCTCCTTATTGGTTCGAGGAGCGGGTCCACGATCCTGTCTATGTAGTAGTAAACCTTGCTCTCCCTTATCTGGGGTATCCAGGAGCCAAGGGCGTGAATGAAAACAAGGACTATAAGTATCTGTACGATAAAGTGAAGGACCTTAACGACCATCACTCAACCCACTCGAGGATCGCCATCTCCGCCCCGTCCCCTTTCCTCCTCTCCGGTAGCCTTATAACCCTGACATATCCCCCCGTCCTTCCTTCAAACCTGGGGGCTATCTCCTCGAAGATCTTCTTAACCACGTGTCTGTCCGGAAGGAGCTGAAGGGCCTGTCTCCTCGCGGACAGGGTACCTTCCTTACCAAGGTTAACGAGCCTTTCCACAAAGCTCCTTACCGCCTTTGCCCTCTCGACGGTCGTCTCTATCCTCTCCTCAAGGACGAGGGCCCTAGCCAGAGACCTGTAGAGGGCGAGTCTCTGCTCCTTTGTCCTGTCGAAGTGCTTCTTCTTCACCCTGTGCCTCATGGCCTCTCACCTCTTGCTCTCTATGTTCAGACCGAGCTGAAGACCCATCTGCTTTAAGGCTTCCTTTATCTCCGCAAGGGCCTTACGCCCTATGTTTTTTGTGCTCTTGAGCTCTTCCTCCGTCATCTGGACTAGGTCACCTATGGTGGTTATACCCATACGTTTCAGGGAGTTAAGGGCCCTCTGGGAGATATCCAGCTCCTCTATGGAGAGGGTGAGTTTTTCGGAAAGCTCGTCTATGGGAACGGGTTCTTCTAAGGTGGGGACCTCATAGGATATGTGTTCGAGCAGGGACAGGTGCTTTTTGAGTATCCCGACCGCTTCTTTGACCGCCTCTTCGGGGGTTTTCGTCCCGTCCGTCTTTATCTCCATGATGAGCTTTTCGTAGTCCGTTTTCTCACCCACTCTCGTGGGCTCTATCCTGTAGCTGACCAGCTTCACGGGAGAGAAGTCCGCGTCCACGAGTATCCAGCCGGTCTCACCTATCGCCTCCATCTCCTCCGCCAGAACGTATCCCTTACCTCTCTCTATCTTTATCTCCGCGTTGAACTCGGTCTTCGGATCAGTTATCGTGCATATGAGCCTGTCCGGGTTGGCTATCTCCACGTTGGGGGGGAGGTTTATGTCGCCAGCCCTTACCTCACCTTCTCCTTTCTTCTTTAGGTACAGGACCTCAACGTCGGAGTCCTTGAGGTTGAACCTTATCCCCTTTATGTTGGCTATGATCTCGACAACGTCCTCCGCTATCCCGTCAAGGGCGGAGAACTCGTGGTAGACCCCGTATATCTTCACAGCTGTGACCGCGGTCCCGGATATGGAGGAGAGCAGGACTCTCCTCAGGGCGTTTCCTATGGTCGTCCCGTAACCCCTCTCGAGGGGCTCGCAGACGAAGACACCCCTGTCCCTTTCCTTTACCTCCCAGTAGACCTTGGAAGGGTAAACGAACTCGTTCAGCATCTCAGACCTCCGGCTCAAACCTTTGAGTAGAACTCTATAACGTACTGAAGGTTTACGGGGATCTCAAGGTACTCCTGAACGTTCTCCGGAAGTTTCAGGACCTTTCCCCTGAAGTTGTCCCTGTCGACCTCGAGCCAGTCGGGTACACTCCTCGGGTCCAGGTTCTCCAGGTTCTCCTTAAGGAAGGGTATGTCCCTGGATGAGGGTTTTACCTCGATCACGTCCCCGGGCTCTACCAGGTAGCTGGGTATGTTTACCTTCTGGCCGTTCACCAGTATATGGCCGTGGGCGACCAGCTGGCGGGCCTGTCTTCTGGTCACCGCAAAGCCAAGTCTGTAAACCACGTTATCGAGCCTCCTCTCGAGGATCTGGAGAAGGGCCTCTCCCGTGTTCTCCTTTGACTTGGCGGCCATATCGAAGTATCTCTTGAACTGCTTCTCCCTGAGACCTCCGTAGAGGAACTTGAGCTTCTGCTTTTCCATAAGACGGAGTCCGTATTCGGTTAGCTTTCTCCTCCTTCCCTTGAGTCTCCCGTGCTGTCCGGGGGGGTAGTTCCTCCTCTGGAGTATTCTGTAGGCGGACTTTTTGCCCGATACTACTACACCGAACCTTCTGTCTATCTTCACCCAAGGTCCTATGTACCTTCCCATCAGACCCTCCTCCTGGCCGGCGGTCTGCAACCGTTATGGGGTATGGGGGTAACATCTCTTATGGCTGTCACCTTGAGGCCTGAGGTGAGGACAGCCCTCAGGGCTGTTTCCCTTCCCGCACCGGGACCCTTTATCCAGACCTCCACCTCCTGAAGACCGAACTCGTTTATGGCCCTCCTGAGGGCCTTCTGGGCGGCGAGCTGGGCTGCGTAGGGTGTGCTCTTCCTGGTTCCCTTAAAGCCGACGGTTCCTCCGCTCTCCCAGACTATAGTGTTCCCCTGCATGTCCGTTATGTTCACTATTGTGTTGTTGAAGGTGGTGTGTATGTGGACTATACCCTTTGTCACCGTCCTCTTCTGCTTTTTCTTTCTCGCCATCACCCACCTCCTCACTTGGCGGACTTGGCCCTTCTGGCGGTTCCGCCCACCGTCTTCCTCTTGCCCTTTCTTGTCCTCGCGTTCGTTCTCGTCTGCTGTCCCCTTACGGGTAGACCCCTCGCGTGTCTCTGCCCCCTGTAACAGCCCATGTCGATGAGCTTTTTGATGTTGAGCTGGACTTCCCTCCTGAGGTCTCCTTCAACCTTGTAGTGTTCGTCTATGTACTTTCTGAGTGTGTTCAGCTCCTCCGAGGTCAGCTCGCCGACCTTCTTCCTGCAGTCTATACCCGTACCCTCACATATCTCCCTCGCCCTGGACCAGCCTATACCGTAGATGTAGGTGAGGGCGACCTCGAGCCTCTTGTGGTCCGGAAGGTCAACCCCCGCTATCCTCGCCATAACACCACCTCCTTCAGCCTTGCTTCTGCTTGTGCTTCGGGTTTTCGCAGATAACGTACACCCTCCCCTTCCTCCTGACGATCTTACATTTGGCACACCTCTTCCTCACTGAAGCTCTCACCTTCATGGGCTACCTCCTCAGAGCCTGTAGACTATCCTCCCCCGGGTGAGGTCGTAGGGTGAGATCTCCACCTTCACCCTGTCCCCGGGGAGTATCCTTATGAAGTTTATCCTCATCTTCCCCGATATGTGGGCGAGGACTTCGTGTCCGCCTTCGAGCTTCACCCTGAACATACCGTTCGGGAGAGCCTCCGTCACCTCTCCTTCCATGACTATGCCCTTTTCCTTTTCGTGATCCTGCTTTTTCCTCTTTCCCATGGTCAGATCTCCGTAAGGACTACGGGTCCTTCCTTGGTTACCGCAACTGTGTGCTCGTAGTGGGCTGACGGACTGCCGTCTTTAGTCCTCACGGTCCATCCGTCCCCGTCGTGGACCGTCTCCTCGGTTCCCAGAGCGAACATCGGCTCTATCGCCATCACCATTCCCTGCCTGAGCTTCACGTCCTTCTTTCCGAGGTCCTTCCTGTTGTTCGGGACAAAGGGCTCTTCGTGAACCCTCCTGCCTATCCCGTGGCCTCCGTATCTGAGAACAGGGTGAACCCCGAACTCCTCCGCGGTGGAGTGGATCGTCTCAACTATGTCGCTCAGCCAGTTCCCCGCAACCGCCTTCCTGACAGCCCTCTCAAGAGCCTCCTTAGTAGCCCTCATGAGCCTCTCTTTCGCCTCGTCCACCTTACCGACCGCGACGGTAAGGGCGGAATCTCCGGCGTAACCATCTATTATAACACCAAAATCCAGACTTACCAAGTCCCCCTCCTCTATGACCCTGTCCTTTCTGGGAAGGCCGTGGACCACCTCGTCGTTCACGGAAACGCACAGTGCCGCTGGATACCTCTCCGTGTGGAAGGGGGGTCTGTAGTTGAGGAAGGCGGGTCTTGCTCCCCTCTTTTTCGCCTCTTCCCTTGCTATCATCTCGAGGTCCCAGGGGGTCACACCGGGCTTGACGTTCTCCGCGAGGATCTGGAGTATCTCCGCAACCACCTGGCAGGCTTTCCTTATCTTCTCTATCTCCTTAAAGGAGTAAAGCTCAATCCCCTTTCTCATCGATAGCCCTCTTCAGGCGGGAGTAAACCTCCTCGATCTGTCCCGATGCGTCCAGAGTTATTAATATACCTTTATCCCTGTAGTAATCAACGAGGGGAGCTGTCCGGGTCCTGTAGACCCTGAGCCTTTCCCTTATCACCTCTTCCCTGTCGTCTTCTCTCTGGATGAGCTTTACACCGCACCTGTCGCACATCTCGTCCTCTTTCGGCGGGTTGTACTTCATGTGGTACACAGCACCGCAGTTCGGGCAGGATCTCCTTCCCGACAGCCTCTCGACCACTACCTCGTCCGGGAGGTCAAAGAGGACAGCGAGGTCAAGGACAGCTCCTTTCTTGTCCAGCATCTCATCGAGGGCCCTTGCCTGGGGTATTGTCCTCGGGAAGCCGTCCAGGATAACTCCTCCCCCTTCGGGAAAGACCTCCTCTATAAGCGCCACCATCAGGTCATCGGGGACGAGCTCACCCCTTTCCATGTACTCTCTGGCTTTCTTCCCGAGGGGTGTACCCTTCCTGACCGCCTCCCTGAGGAGGTCTCCTGTGGATATGTGGATGTACCCTTTTTCCTCCGCAAGCTTCTTTGCCTGCGTACCCTTTCCCGCTCCGGGAGGTCCGAGAAACACCAGATTCATGGCACTCCTATTATACTACCTGTAGATCTCATCAAGGACCGAACCCTTAGGCTCTATGTCCCCGTAAAGGTGGAGGTCAACCTCTTCCTCCGCGCTCGTCCTCACTATACCGAGGTGGTGCTCGTTCCTGAGGAAGAAGTGGTAACCGCCCTCGTCGTGCTGGGGATGGTCGAAAATCATCATCGGTATGTAGCCGAACATACCCGCCTCTTTGAGGAGAGGCCTTATCTCCCTGAGGCGTCTGAAGGTCTGGACCACCTTTGTGTCCCACCCCCTCGGGTCGAACTCGCCGTTGGTCCAGGTCCCGCTCGCCACAGCTATGTAGCCTAGTAGAACGGGCTTGCCGTAGAGGTCCCTCAGGAACTCGGTCAGGTTCAGTATCCTTTCGGGGAGCAGGTCTATGCCTATCTCCTCATCGGTGTAGATCTTGACCTTCGATGGGTCAGAAGGGTCCCTGCTCAGCTGGGAGACCATCTGTTGGAAGCATATAAAGTCTAAGCTCGTTATCAGATGGGAGTAAACGTTGTCCGCCTTTATCCAGGATCCTATGTCTCCGAGGGCGCAGTTCTCAAAACCACAGGAAGGGTTTGTTTCGTTCAAGTCCCTGCTTCCGGAATCCATCATGCAGAGGGATATGAGGACGTCGGGGACCTCGGACCTGACCTTTTTCACAGCGGTTTCCATTATCCCGGCGAACTCCTCACCCGCCACGGGGTCGTCCACTATACCCGGGACGTTGAACTCGGGCTCGAAGATCAGGATCTTCCTACCCTTTAGCTTCCTCAAAAAGAGGATAACCCTGTCCACGTCCGCCATGAACTCTTCAACTTCGGTGTCCGAAGGGACACCGTCTAAGCTGTCCCCAAAGTACCAGTACATGAAGACGGGAACGTATCCCGCTGACATGAGGACGTTCAGCTGATCTATGTCGAACCAGCTCTCCCGCCAGCCCTTCGTGAGCCAGAAGACGAGAAACCTGGAGTTTCTGAGATACCCCTGGAGGTTCTTGAAGGCGACCGGATCGAACCTGTCTATGTCCGCGTAGTTTGTGTCTATGTTCTCATCCAGCAGGAGGTCGTGGACGCTCATCCAGATGACGGAACCGTCCTTTCCGTAAAAATCCCAGAAGAACCTGTCCCCGAAACCCACACCCAGGTCCGAGAACAGCGGGTCCCCTCCGTTCCCGTTACCGCCGGGTCCAGAACAGCTCAGGGTCAGAGCCAGGAAGGAGATGAGAACCTTCCTTCCCCTCACCTCCTCTTCCTTATGAAGCCCTTGTACTTCTTGGTAAGTAAGTTTGCCTCAACCTGCTTCAGTGTGTCAAGGGCAACGCCGACGACTATAAGTGCTGTTGTTCCGCCGAAGTAAAAGGGTACATTCAGCCACAGGCTTATGAAGAGGGGTATTATGGCCACAACGGAGAGGAATATCGCTCCGACGAAAACGAGTCTGTTTATTACCGTTTCCAGAAATCTCTGGGTCTCGAGGCCCGGCCTCACCCCGGGGACGAAGGCGCCACCCCTCCTCAGGTTGTCCGCCACCTCCACAGGGTTTATCAGAACCGCGGTGTAGAAGTAAGTGAAGAAGACTATGAGGACAACGTAGAGGAAGTTGTAGAGCATGGAGGTAGGGTTGAAGGCGTCGTGAAGGGTCTGGGCTATAGGGTGGTTTATGAAGGCGAGAACGCTTGAAGGTATTATGAGTATCGACTGGGCGAAGATTATGGGTATAACGCCCGCGGGGTTTATCTTTATGGGGAGGTAGGTGGAACCTCCCCTGAACTCCTGCCTCCCGACGATCCGCCTCGGGTACTGGACCGGTACCCTCCTTTCCGCCTCGTGTATGTAAACTATACCGATTATAACCGCTATGACCATTATCACCGCTCCCGCAACCGCGAAGGGTGTGAGGTCCCCGGTCCTGAGCCTTTCCACCAGGCTTATAACAGCGTTCGGAAAGCTGGCAACTATTCCCGCGAATATCAGAAGGGACATCCCGTTGCCTATGCCCCTCTCCGTTATCCTCTCCCCTATCCAGACGAGGAACATGGTTCCCGAGACGAGGGTGAGGACCGCTACGGATATGAAAAGGAATCCCGCGTCCGGGACTACGGGAAACCCCCTCGGTGAGGTCTGGTTCTGGAGCCAGAAGGCTATACCGACCGACTGGATGAAGGCGACGAAGAGGGTGAGGTACCTGGTGTATTCGTTTATCTTGTATCTTCCGTAGTCCCCCTCCTCCTTGGCGAGCCTGTGGAGTTCGGGTATGGCGACTGTAAGGAGCTGCATCATTATGGAAGCGGAGATGTAGGGCATGACCCCCAGGGCGAAAACGGTCATCCTGCTCAGGTTCCCTCCGGAGAATATGTCGTACAGGTTAAAGAGGGTTCCCTGAAAGGACCTGAAGAAGTCCTCAAGGGCCTGGGTGTCTATCCCCGGAATGGGTATGTGACTGCCGAGCCTGTATATGGCGAACATGAAGAGCGTGTAAAGGAGCCTTCTTCTAAGGTCTTCGAAGGTGAAGAGGTTCTTAAGGTAGTCTATCACCTTCCTATTACCTCGCAGGTACCTCCCGCCTTCTCTATCTTCTCTTTGGCGCTCCTTGAGAAGGCGTGTGCCTTGACGGTGAGCTTCTTGGTTATCTCACCGTCTCCGAGGATCTTTACAAGGTCCCTCTCCGAGCAGAGGCCCTTCTCCGCGAGCTTCTCCGGAGTCACCTCCTCACCTTCCTCAAACAGCTTATTCAGGACACCGACGTTCACAGGTGTGTACTCAACCCTGTTGGGGTTCACAAAACCCCTCTTTGGGACCCTCATGTGGAGGGGTGTCTGGCCTCCCTCGAACCAGGGGGGCATCTTCCTGTCACCGGATCTGGACTTTTGCCCTTTGTGGCCCCTACCGCATGTCTTGCCGTGACCGGAGCCTATACCTCTCCCGACCCGCTTTCTCTCCTTTGTAGCCCCGGGGTGGGGCTGGAGTTCATGTAGCTTCATCGCTCACTTCCTCCACCTTAACAAGGTAGTGGGCCTTCCTTATGTTCCCCCTGACCATGGGGTTGTCCTCAAGTATCCTGGACTGGCCGGGCTTTCTCAACCCGAGACTCCTGACCGCCTGGATGTGCTTTTCTGGCTTCCCCGCAAGGCCTCTCACCAGGGTTACCTTGATGAGTTTTCTCTCACCCATGGATACCCCTCCAGGGGTAGTAGAGCTTTACCCTTATCTTGGGCTTGGCGTAGAGCCTGTATCTTCTCCTTATCTCCTCAATAGGGAGGCCCCTTTCCTGTGCCACCTGTTCGGGGGTTTTGAGCTGGAGGAAGGCGTCAAAGACCGCCCTCACGACGTTATCCGGGTTGGTGCTTCCTATTATCTTCGTGAGGACGTCCGTGTACCCTGCAAGTTCAAATACGGGCTTCGCGGCACCCCCGGCGACCACACCTGTTCCCTTCCGTGCGGGCAGGACTATTATCTTCGTGGGTCCGAAGTGTCCAACCACGTCGTGGGGAACAGTACCCTCGATTATGGGCACCCTTATTATCTTCTTCTTGGCTTGTTCCACAGCCTTGGCTATGGCGAGGGGAACCTCCTTGGCTTTACCGTGTCCGAAACCGACGAACCCCCTCCTGTCACCGACGACCACGAGTGCGCTGAAGGAGAACCTCCTCCCTCCTTTGGTAACCCTTGCGGTCCTGTTGGCGTAGATCAGCCTCTCCTCGAGCTGGAGGTCACCTTCAAGCTCCGCCACGCCTGTTTCCCTTCTCCTCTCCTCGATCATAACGTCGATGCTCTTACCGCCCATACCTTACCTCCTCAGAACTCGAGTCCCAGCTCCCTGCACCTGTCCGCAAAGGCCTTTATCCTTCCGTGATACTTAAACCCTCCCCTGTCGAAGACCACCTTCTTTATGCCCCTCTCCAGTGCCCGCCTCACGAGGATCTCAGCCACGACCTTCACCGCCTCTATGGACTTTCCTCCTCTTTTTCCCGTTATCTTCTCGTACTCCGGGTCAAGGGTTGAGGCGGAGACTAAGGTGTGGCCCTTAGTGTCGTCTATTATCTGGGCGTAGAAGTGCTGGAGGCTCCTGTAGACAGCGAGCCTCGGCCTTTCGGGAGTTCCGAAGACCTTCTTCCTTATCCTCTTGTGTCTCCTTATCCTCCTCTCCTGACGGGTCAGCTTTGCCATGCCTTAAGCCTCCTCACTTCTTACCCGCAGCCTTTCCTGGCTTGAGCTTCAGGACTTCATCCTTGTAGCGTATGCCCTTACCCTTATAGGGGTCAGGTTTCCTGAAGGCCCTTATCTCCGCCGCGACCTGCCCTACCCTCTGCTTGTCTATTCCGTGGATGTGGATCTCGTTGTCCTTTACCTCTATCTTCACGTCTTCGGGTATAGGGTAATGGATGGGGTGTGAGTACCCGAGGTGAAGCTCGAGGACTTTACCTTTAACGGACGCCCTGTAGCCGAGCCCGTGGATCTCGAGGACCTCGGTGAAACCTTCCGTCACGCCTTTTATCATGTTCCTGATGATCGCGGCGGTAGTCCCGTGGAGTGCCCTGTGAAAGGACCTGTCCGTGGGCCTGCTGACCTTCACGTGCCCCTCCTCAACTACCACCGTCATGTCCGGGTGGAAGTTAAAGGTGAGCTTCCCCTTAGGACCTTCCACGGTAACCGTGTTACCCTCTACATTCACCTTCACGTTATCGGGTATGGGAATGGGCTTTTTCCCTATCCTCGACATCTCCTTCCTCCTACCAGACTATACCTATGATCTCACCTCCCTTCCTCATCTTCCTAGCTTCGTGGTCCGTGACCACACCCGCGTCCGTTGAGACTATCGCTATCCCGAGGCCGTTCTTTACGTAGGGGATCTTCTTGGCAGGAGCATAAACCCTTCTTCCGGGCTTCGATATCTTCACCAGGTTAGTTATGACACTTCTCCTCTTCTTGGGGTCTAAGTATTTGAGGTGTATGCGGAGGGTGTACTGGGTTCCCTTCCTGTGCTGGTCATCGGTGAGCCTTTCCCAGTCCTTTATAAAGCCTTCCCTTTTGAGGAGGTCGAGGATCCTCTCCTTCAGCTTTGAGGACGGTACGTCCACGTAATCCTTCTTCCTCATTATGGCGTTCTTTATAGCGGAGAACATATCCGCCACAGGGTCCATGCCACCACCTCCTCACCAGCTTGACTTCCTGACTCCGGGCAGGTCGCCCCTTAAGGCCCTCTCCCTGAAGCAGAGCCTGCACATGTTAAAGTACCTCAGAAACCCCCTCGGCCTTCCGCAGATGGGACATCTGTTCTTCTTCCTCACACGCCACTTGGGGTAGTACTTTAAGTCCTTCATAACCTTAGCCTTCCTCGGCATGGCCACCTCCTAAGCGGATCTCAGGGGAAAGCCCAGAAGTGTGAGGAGCCAGAAGGCCTCCTCATCTGTCTCCGCACTGGTGTGTATGCAGACGTCCATACCCCTTATCCTGTCAACCTTGTCGTAGTCTATCTCCGGGAACACTATCTGCTCCGCTATCCCGAAGGCGTAGTTTCCCCTCCCGTCAAAGGACCTGGGGCTTAGACCCTTAAAGTCCTTTACTCTGGGAAGGGCAACGGATATCACCTTGTCCAGGAAGTCCCACATCCTCTCCTTCCTGAGGGTGACCTTCAGGCCCACAGGCATACCCTTCCTGAGCTTGAAACCCGCCTCGGACTTTTTGGCCCTCCTGACAGCGGGCTTCTGACCTGTTATGAGCGCAAGGTCCTCCATGGCCCTCTCGAGGTGCTTTATGTCCTGAACCGCCTCTCCGACACCCATGTTCACGACGACCTTTATTATCCTGGGGACCTCCATGGGGTTCTTGTAGTCAAACCTGCGCATTAGCTGGGGGACAACCTCCTCCTTGTACTTTTTGTAAAGCCTCGGAACGTACTTGGTCTCAACCGCCATCTTGCTTCACCTCTTTTTCCCTGACGAGGTCTATGTTCTCACCACACTTCTTACAGTACCTGTACTTCCTGATAACGTTCTTCTCCTGAACTATCCTGAAGCCTACCCTTGTGGGTTTTTTACAGTTCGGGCAGACGAGCATAACGTTGCTTATGTGTATGGGTGCTTCCATCTCTATTATCCCGCCTTCCCTCACACCCTCTATGGGCTTTACGTGTTTTTTTACGATGTTCACACCCTCAACCACAACCCTGTTCTTCTCCCTTATCACCTTAATGACCTTTCCCGTCTTCCCCTTGTTCTCCTTCTTTCCCCTCACAACCATCACGGTGTCGCCCTTCTTTATCTTCACCGCCATCAGACCACCTCCGGAGCCAGTGAGGCTATCTTGGTAAAGCCTTTGTTCCTGACCTCTCTGGCTATAGGTCCGAGGACCCTCGTCCCGAGAGGCTCTCCGTACTGGTTGAGAAGAACACAGGCGTTGTCGTCAAACTTTATGTAGCTCCCGTCGGGACGCCTAACCTCCTTTGCGGTCCTCACTATAACCGCCCTGTATATCTTCCCCTTCTTGGCGTTTCCGTCCGGGAGGGCTTCCTTTACCGTCACCGTGACGACGTCACCGAGGGTCGCATACTTCCTCGGCGCGTAGGGTATGCCTATCACCTGAACCTTCTTCGCACCCGAGTTGTCAGCGACGTTCAGGTAGGTCTGCCTCTGCACCATGGCCCTTCACTCCAGAAGGGAGATTATATCATATAATTCTTTTCCCATGGAAGAGGCGAGGCTAAGAAAACTCAGGGAGTTAAGAGAAAGGGGTGTGGAGCCTTATCCCCACAGGTTTGAGGTCACGTCGACCATAGGAGAAGTAAGGAGCAGGTTCGAGAAGGACCCGCCCGGGGATGCGAGGGTAAGGGTCAGGGGAACCGCCAAGAGGGTGTCGAGGACGGAAGGTGGCTATGTCGTCAGGCTTGCGGAGGAGGATGTTGAGATCCTCGTTTACACGGAAGAGGAGAACCTGAAGCAGGGAGAGACCTACACCTTCGAAGGTCGGTTGGCGAGGGTCGAGGGGAAGCTCAGCCTCGTAGAGGCTGGTCTGTCCGAAGGTCAAACGGTCTCCATCCGGAAGCTCAAAGGCGAGTACGACCTCGACCCGAAAGGAGAGGAGGTCTCCCTGGGCGGGAGGGTGGTCTCTATAAGGGAGATGGGGAAGGCGGTCTTTGCCCACATACAGGACCTCACCGGGAGGATACAGATATACCTGAGGAAGGACGTCCTCGGGGAAGAGGCTTTCCGCCTGTTCAGGGATTTCGTTGACCTCGGTGACATCTTAGGTGTCAGGGGGAAGGTGTTCAGAACGAGGACAGGGGAGCTGACCGTTGAGGTTGAGGAGTTCAAGATACTGGCCAAATGCCTGAACCCCATGCCAGAGAAGTGGCACGGCATCAAGGACACGGAGGTGAGATACAGACAGAGATACCTGGACCTCATCGCCAACCCGGAATCGAGAAGGGTCTTTATCCTCAGGAGCAGGGTGATAAGCGAGCTCAGGAGGTTTCTGGAGGAGAACGGCTTTGTGGAGGTGGAGACCCCTATACTCCAGACGGTCGCGAGCGGTGCGAACGCGAGGCCTTTCACAACATACCACAACTACCTCGAGATGAACCTGTACCTGAGGATAGCACCGGAGCTCTATCTGAAGAGACTGATAGTAGGAGGCTTCCCCAGGGTGTTCGAGATAGGGAAGAACTTCAGGAACGAGGGTGTGGACAGGACCCACAACCCTGAGTTCACAATGGTCGAGTTCTACGCAGCGTACTGGGACTACAAGGACCTCATGGAGTTCACCGAAAAGCTCATCCTCAGGATACTGGAAAGGGTTGTGGGTGGACTGAGGATAGAGTACATGGGGAGGGAGATAGACTTTACCCCGCCCTTCAGGAGGGTCAGGTACTTTGACCTCCTTGAGGAGAAGACGGGAAAGGGTAAGGAGTTTTTCCTAAAAGACGAAAAGGGCCTCAGGGATCTTGCCCGGGACCTCGGTGTAGAGGGATGGGACAGGATAACCCACGCGAAGCTCATAGACAAGGTCTTTGAGAAAATTGCGGAGGAAGAGCTCTTTCAACCTACCTTTGTGATGGACTTCCCCAAAGTGCTCTCACCCCTCGCCAAGACCCACAGGGAAGACCCGGATCTGGTGGAGAGGTTCGAGCTTGTGGTTGCGGGCTACGAGGTAGCCAACGCCTACACGGAGCTTAACGACCCCATTGACCAGAGGGAGAGGTTCCTCCAGCAGATCAGGGAAAAGGAAAAGGGAGACGAGGAGGCTATGGATATGGACGAGGACTTCATAAAGGCCCTGGAGTACGGCATGCCCCCTACAGGCGGGGAAGGGATAGGTGTGGACAGACTGGTCATGATCCTGGCAGGCACGGACACCATAAGGGACGTCATCCTCTTTCCGCACCTGAGGCCGAAAGGTCAGCCGTAAAGGGATATCCTTGTCTCCTTCTTCTCCATGAAGCCCTTCCTGACCTTGTACCCTTCCTCTGGATACAGACCGTAGAAGAGGTTCTGGACATGGTTACCCTCCACGAAGAAACACCACCTCTCCAGGGCGCTGCCAGCGAGTATCGAGAGGAAGGTAAGACCCAGGGTCCAGTGGTTCACCGTACCCGTTATCCAGGAGTAGAGCACGAGGAAGAGGGGAACCACGAAGGTGAGAAGGTAAGCTATGGGGAGGACTGTGGACAGCAGTTCCTTACCCTTTTTGTAGTAAAACTCCGTCGTACAGAAGTTGTCCGTGGTGGAGCCCGTGTCCAGCACCCTTATGGGTCTGTTGTGGG
Source organism: Aquificota bacterium (assembly GCA_030950545.1). Lineage (GTDB taxonomy): Bacteria > Aquificota > Aquificia > Aquificales > Aquificaceae > Hydrogenivirga. The sequence goes on from JAUZRJ010000106.1 coordinate 20,675, forward strand.
GAAGGTTGAGGGCTTCGTTGAGGGTCGGTCTCTTTATGTAGAACTGCCTGACGTTAAAGGCGACCCTGAAACCGAGCCCGAGGGCGAGAAACAGAAATGCGAGGAACAGAAAGACACCCGTGTAGGGAAGATTGTAAAGGTGGGAAGCGTACGCCATAAGCGAGGATCCGAGCATGAGATACATGAGAAGGTAGTAGATCACCGTGATAGAGGTGTTCCATTCCAAGACAAACCTGTTAGTCGCGTATATCATCGCTGTTGAAAAACCGCTCAGTACACCGAGTACAAAGGTCAGAACACCGAAGGTGTGTTCGAAAAGAGGGCCTGTCCCCAGGAGTTTTACCAGCAGGTAAAGGACGAGGGTAAAGCCGTAAAGACCGCTGAAGACCGCCTCTCTTGAGAGCCAGGACGTTCTGAACCTCCTTATCGCCTTCCAGGCCCTCAGCTTGTGACCGATGTGAAAAGAAGCTCCGAAAGCACCCAGACCTATCAGGAAGACCTGAAGCACGCCAAGCCTCAGCACGACATCGTCCGGGAGTCCTTGACCCTTTCCGAAAAGGGTGAGAAACTCGAGAA
>JAUZRJ010000107.1 GCA_030950545.1 Aquificota bacterium
AGTTGCCCTGTACAGGCTTGAAGGCGTTAAGGTTATCACCTTCTACAAGGTCACATGCCCGACCTGTCAGCTCACCCTTCCCTTCGTGGAGAAGCTCCACAAAGCCTACGGAGACTCCGTCACCTTCCTGGGAATTGTCCAGGACCCCGAGGGTGAGGCGAGGAAGTTTATGGAGGATTACGGTTTAACCTTTACCCAGCTGATAGACGCTCCGGACTACAGGGTGTCCTCCGACTACATGGTTGATGTGGTCCCCACCATATACCTGGTGGACGGTGGGAACAGGGTGCTTTTCGTTGAGGAAAGCTTTCTAAAAGCGGGTCTTGAGAAGCTCACCTCCGAACTCGCCCGGCTTTCGGGCAAAGAAGAGATAGACCTCTTTGGAGGCGTCAGCGTACCGCCCTTTAAAGCGGGCTGAAGTTCCAGGAGCAGGCGCCCGTGAGGCGCCTCAGGCTATGAAGCTCAAGTCAAGCCTGTCCCCGTATCTGTAAACGATCAGGTCCCTCAGGTCTCTGTTCCTCTCCAGTCTGGGATCTTCTTCCAGGATGGCTTTAGCGTCCTCCCTCGCCTTAATGAGCATGGACCTGTCGTAGGACCTGGCCAGGTTGGCGATGTTGAAGCCGAAGTAACCCGACTGGGAAACACCGAGAAGCTCACCCGGACCTCTTATCTTCAGGTCCTCTTCAGCGACCTCAAAACCGTCCTGTGTTCTCACGAGAACCTTGAGCCTCCTGAGAGCTTCGCTCCCAGGGCGCATCACGCTCTCGGGAACCACCAGATAGCAGTAAGAGGTCCTGTCCGACCTTCCCACCCTCCCCCTCAGCTGGTGTAGCTGGGACAAACCGAACCTGTGGGCGTCCTCAACTATCATGAGCGTGGCTTCCGGAACGTCTATACCCACCTCTATTACGGTGGTTGAGACGAGGACGTCCCCTTCCTCCCTGAACCTCTCCATGACCTCCCTCTTTTCCCTGTCACCCATCCTGCCGTGAAGTAGAAGCACCCTCATGCCCTCCAAGGTCTTTGCCCACCTCTCGTACTCCTCGGTCGCCGCCTTCAGGTCTGTGGATACGGACTCCTCTATCACGGGGTATATTATGTAGACCTTGTTTCCCTTTGAGACCTCCTCCTTTATGGCTTTGACTATTTTCTCCCTCTCCCTGTCGCTGACTATAACGGTCTTAACCTTTTTCCTGCCGGGGGGAAGCTCGTCTATTACCGACAGGTCCAGGTCTCCGTAAACCGAAAGAGCTAAGGTCCTCGGTATGGGAGTTGCGCTCATGACAAGGCAGTGAGGGTAAAAACCCTTTCCCTTCTCAAGGAGCACCTTCCTCTGCATAACACCGAACCTGTGCTGTTCGTCTATTATCACAAGGCCGAGCCTGCTGAACTCCACCTTATCCTGTATCAGGGCGTGGGTTCCCACCACCACCTGCAAGTTCCCCTCCCTTATGTGCCTGTAGACGCTCCTCTTCTGGGCTGGGGTCATGCTCCCGGTTAAAAGCCCGACCTTAACTCCCTCTCTCTCCAGGACCTCCCTGAACTTGCTGTAGTGCTGGTGGGCGAGTATCTCGGTCGGGACCATAACCGCCACCTGGTACCCGCTCCTGACCGTGGCCAGCGCCACACCCACCGCGACGACGGTCTTACCGCTACCGACGTCTCCCTGCAGTAGCCTGCTCATCGGTGCTGTCTTCCTCATGTCCTCCAGGATCTCGGTGAGGACCCTTCTCTGGGCGTTCGTGAGCCTGAACTCGATCTTCCTCTCGAACTCGTCAACGAACGACCGGGGGTCTACCCGTAGCGAAGGCGCCTTTTCGCCTTTCGTCTGGAGCTTTTTAAGGGCCAGGGCTATCTGGAAAACGAGCAGGTCTTCGTAGATGAGCCTCCTGTGAAAGGGATCGCTGAACCTGTTTAGGTCCCTCACATCAACACCGGACGGGAGATGAACCTTCTCCACAGCTTCCCGAAGTGCTGGGAAGCTGTACTTCTTCAGTATGCTGTCGGGAAGGTATTCGGGCAGGAAGGAAGATGCCCTTCTGACCACCTTCCTGACCGCCTCCCTTATCCTGTTGTGCCTCGCCCTTGAGGGTATCCTGACCGCGTCACCCTTCACCCTTATGTAGTAAACGGGCATGATCTCACCGAACTCGTTTTCCTTAAGTAGCTGAGGGTGGACCATGTACCTCTCCCCCTGGAACTCCTTCACCCTGCCGTACACCACCACCTCCTTTCCCTTCCTGAAGACCGCCCTGAGGAAGTCGGTCTTTTTGTACCTGAACAGGAGCTTTATCCTGTGGGACCCGTCCGAGCAGAGGACCTCCGCTGTGTACCCGCGGTCGTTCAGGCTCCTCACCTCCTCCACCCGAACCTTCAGAACCGCTTTCTGCCCGGGTCTTACCATTTGAAGGGAGGCGGGTCTTCTGTCCTCGTATCTCAGGGGGAAGTAGAAGAGTATGTCAAGAAGGGTCCTCAGGTTCAGGGTCTTAAGTAGCTTCTTCTCCTGCTCCGTCAGGAACCCTATCCTGTCTATGGGGATGAGGAACCTGCTGATGGGTTTACTCTCCGCCCTTTTGGCCTCGGGGGGTCTGTAGTCCCTCAGAAACCTCCTGACCTCCTCCAGAATGGCCTTTCTCTTCTCGAAGGGGAGCCTGTCGAAGAGGAGCAGGTTTTCCGCGAGATACCGGGGAGCGTGGTCTCTCAGCTTGTTGTACAGGAACATACCGACACCTATGCTCCTTTTCAGCTTGACACCCCCGTCTTCGAGGAGAGATCCTATAAAGCTTTCCAGCTTCTCCCTCTCGATCATCAGAAGTCAAACTTCCTGATAAACCTCAATTTTACCTCCGAGGTGTTGTCGGAGAAAACACGTCCGAAGAGGGAGAATCTGCCTGGCAGTCTCATGCCACCGCCGTAGAAGGTCTCCCGCGGGTCCCTGAGGGTGCTCTGCTGGTACTCGACAAGAAAGAACCTGGATATCCTCCTTCTTATGTTCATGCTCACCCCGAGGTCTCCCTGAGAGCTCGTCTTTGTGAAGATGTTAATCTCCACACCGAGGGCGGACAGGATATCACCGCCGAGCCTGCCGTAGCCCGCTCTCTTCAGGACCGCATCAGGCACGGGTATTACACCTTCCTCCCCGCCACCGCCTATCAGGTGTGTGACAATCTCCCCTACGCTCTTCGGCGGTTCCGACCACAGGATCACCTGGGGATCCGACAGGTCTCCCTTAAGGCTTATGTGTATGTTCATATCGTCCCCCGGGTGTACTAGGTCCATCTCCAGAAACCTCTCCTCACCCTCCGCTCCCCTGACCATCCTGACCCTGCCACCCCTGACGTAAAACCTCTTCCCGAAATACCTCAGCTCTCCCGAAACCACAAGGGCCTCGACCCTGTAGACAGGATCCGCAAGGGTCCCCAACACCTGACCTCTTACCTGCGCGTAGATATATCCCTCGGGGAGATCTATCCTGATGGGCCTCTCGGACATGAAGTTCACACGGACCCTAACTGGCGGGAGTCTCCTCCCGTGAGGCATGGGTTTCCCCCTGCCGATCCTGACACCACCGCTCAGCTTGAGGTCCATGTGGATTTCCGCGTCCCTCAGGTCCCTGACCCTGACCCACCCGCTTCCCGAAACGGAGATCTTCAGGTCCGCGTGGCCTGTCCTGTATCTTACGGGAAGATCCTTTGAGAGTATGTAGAGGTAGAAGTTCCGCAGGTCAGCTGTCCCGAGGTTCGCGGTAAGGCCCCTTCCTTCACTCCACAGACTAAGAAAGGCTGCCACGGACCTTCCTTCCGCCTCCAGGATGAGGTCCAGGTTAAAAGGCACGGGCAGGTACTTGGAGTACAGGACAGACCCTTTTTCGGTCTCCGCGTGGGCTTTCAGGCTTTTCCCGCTGACCCTGAACCTGTAGCTGAGCCCTCCTTCCACCCTTCCGCCGAGGTGCGTCGCGGTCAGAAAGGAGATCTTTGCGAGGTCAGCCCTGCCCTTCGAGACGAGGTCAACCTCACCGTCAGAAAACCCGAACCTGAGAAAACCCTCAAAACCTCCCCTGTAAGGAACACTCAGGGAAAGGGACCTCTCTTTCAGGTTCAGCAGTCCCTCGGACCTGGGCAGGACAACGAGACCCTCTCCGAAGAGGTCCACCCTCGCACCCAGAAACTCTAAGGTCTCGTCCCTGACCTGAACACCGTGGAAGGTGAGATCCACAACCCCGGCCTTCTTCCGTACGCCTCTTAACTTCAGAACCAGATCCCCTTTCCCCAGCTTTCCTTCGATGTCAACGGGTACCGATCCACCCATCAACGTGTACGATCCCGCAAGCCGGAAGGTCACCTCATCCCGGCCCGCGCTCAGGATAAGCCTTCCAGAAAGACCCCTGTAGGTAAGGTTGCCTTCCGCCCTGAGCATCAGGCGGGTCAGATCCGCCTCGAACCTGCCGTCGCCCAGACCCTTAACCTCGAAAGTTCCGGAGGCTGTACCGCCCTTCAGGTTTCCCTCTATCCTCCCGCGGTCGAACCTCTCCCCGCTCACCCTCAGGCCGGACAGGTCAAAGCGGAACTCACCCCTGCTTTCCTTCCCCTCCAGGACAAGGGAGGCGATTCCCGAGGCACGGGTACTGAACCCCTCACCCTCTATCTCGCAGGAGAAGAGCCTTAAGCCTACAGCGGTGCTGTTCCCTTTCCTTATCGCCTCCACCTTACCCTTCCGAACAAGCACCCTCACACCGCTGTGGTTCAGGGAAAGGTCCTCCAGGTCCACGTCCGCAAAAATCTCCCCCTTCGGAGACCCCTTGATCACACCCTCAAACCCGTTCCCCCGGAAGGTCATAAAGACCTTCGTTCCCGTGAGAACTATCCTGTAGTAGCCGTCCCCGAGGTGGACGTCCCGCCACCTGAGACCCGAGAAGGACCCAGTTCCCGCAAGGTCTGTCCCGCCCTCCCCGTAAGCGAACCCGCCCCGGTAGGAGATGAGGGCTTTGAGATCACCCCTCCTTACGGGAAAGTCATGAAGGACCAGCCTCCCGGAGAAGGTCTTTCCCTCAACCGTGCCCTCGAGTCTGAGCAGGCCCGGGTTCTCCAGCTCTAGGAATACGTCGCCTTTCCTCTCCCCGTATCTGTAATCCAGGGACAGGTCTCCCCTGCTGAACCTCCTCCCGCCGTAAATGACCTCTCCTGATGTCAGGCTGGCAAGAACCCTTCTCCTGTCAAGGTCGAGAAAGAGGTCCCCGCGGACAACAGCCCTCAGGGGTGTTTTTGATCTCAGCAGTTTCTCCTCGATTGTGAACCTCTGGATCTTCAGGTCCACATACCTCCCGGGCATCCAGGACACCCTGAAGACCGCGGACAGGTCCTCTCCCCAGATAAGACCCCTCAGTGTAAGGTCCTCACCGAACCTCAGTCTAACTCTGGCCTTTGCCTTGAGGTTTTTAAAGTCCCTCCTACCCTTCAGCGTCACCTTCTCAGCAAAGAGGCTGACGTCCGCGGTCAGGTCCGTATAGCTCAGTCTTCCTTCCCCGCGGACACGGACCCTTGAAACCAGATAGGTTTCCCTCTCGACCGGGCCCACGTAACCTTTAACCCTGAAACGTCCTTCTTCGGTCCGGGACAGGAATCCCTCTATACTGAACCTGAAAAGATCGGAGACAACCTCCGCGTCGCTGATCAGGACACCCCTGGACAGGAGTCTCGCCTCACTCACCTTTGCGTGGACCGGTCTTCCGTTTACACGTATGAGGGCCTCACCCTTGAGAACACCCCTTCTGAGGGTTGCATTACGGACGTTGACCCAAAGATACCCTTTCCCGACAGAGGTTATGAACAGGTTGCCCACCTTAATATCCGCATCCTTCAACAGCTCCGGAACCGGGAAGGGTGGCGGTTTTTGACCTCCGTCCTTCTCTTCCCCCAGGTTTATGAGGATACCCTCCTCCAGGCGTATTTTGACCTTCTCTGCGTACAACACCTCGAGACCTTCCACACCGAAAAACCTGTAGCCTCCAAAAGCCGGGAGGTAGAGGTAGGCCCTCTTCAGTGTGAGAGAGGGCGGGGAGATACTTAACCTGATGCCCTCAACACCGAACAGGATCCGCCTTGCGGTCAGAAAAGGCTCCAGGACCGTGAAGTATAGGGCGACCAGAACAAGGACCAGGAGGGCTAAACGCCCCATCCAGTTAATCTATGCCGTGCATCTTCAGGTTCTCCTTTATCCTGTGGAGCAGGTCCGCAGGGTTCTTTATCGGGTAGTCCAGTTCTTCCACAACCTCCTCCGCCCTCCTTCCCTTTATCATGATCCCCGATATCTTCTTCTTTATATCCTCCGCGGAGTTTATGGGAAAGTCCGTCCCCTTTATCCTTTTCAGCACCATGTAAGCCCAGGGTATGTCAAGGGCTCGGGCAGCCTGCGTGCAGAACTCTAGAAACAGCTTCGGCTCCTCATGACCTTCCTTAACGAGCCTGTAGGCGAGCTTGGCTATCCCTCCCGCTGTGTGGACCTTAAGCTCCTTCTTCTCCTCCTGGGTTAGGTCATCGAAGTGCTTTATCTTGTACATGGCGGTCTCCGGGTCAGCCCTCATTATGTTCCTGACCGTCTGCTTGGTGAGACCAACTATCTGGGCTATCTCCTCTTCCGTCTTCAGATACTCCTCCCTGAGAACGACAGCGAAGGAAGCCCTTGCGAGGGAAGGGAGCCAGGTCAGGGTCCTGTACTCCGCAAGCTTCTGGAGACCGCCCAGGAGGTCTATTGCCTTCAGGAATACACGGGTTACCAGAGACTCAACGTCAACCTCAACCGGTTTTACCTCTATGACCATACTTCACCTCCCTGTGTATAAAAAAAATCGGGGTGACCGGACTCGAACCGGCGACCTCTGGCCCCCCATGCCAGCGCGCTACCACCTGCGCTACACCCCGTTCTTCTATTTAATTATACTTTTTTGAGCTTCAGCTCAACGAGTTCTAGGAGCTTCTTGGAGGGTTTGAACACGATCACCTTTCTGTCGGGAACCGGGACCTCCTCACCTGTTCTCGGGTTCCTCCCCACCTTCCCCTTCCTCGTCTTGACCATGAAGGTCCCGAAGCCCGATATCTGAACCTTCTCCCCCCTCCTCAGTGTCTCCTCCATTATCCTGAAGATCTCAGAGACTATCTCGTATATCTCCTTCTTGGTGATGTTCAGCTCGCTGTTGCATCTCTCGTACACGGAGTTGGCTATGTCTTTCTTGGTCATCTCATAACCCCAGGTCTCGGGAAAGCATACTTAAAGTATACACCTTTTACATCTTCCACTTCTTCTTCAGGATCTCACCGAGCTTGAAGCCTCCTGCCTGAACCTCCTCAACCTTCTCCTCTTCCTTGGGAGCCTCTTCGCCCTTAAGGGCTTTTATGGAGAAGGTTATCTTCTCCTCGTCGGGATCTATATCGATTATCTTGACCTCGTACTCTTTACCAGTTTCTATCCTGACGCTTCTCGGGACCTCGGAAAAGGGCAGGAGCCCCTCCGCACCTTCCGGGAGCTCCAAGAACGCACCGAAGGGAAAGACCTCCTTGACCTTTAGCGTGAGAACATCGCCCACCTTGTACCTCTCCTTTATGATCTCCCACGGGTTCTGGGTGAGCTGTTTTATCCCGAGCTTTATATACCTTCCATCCGTTCCGAGGACCGCAAACTCCCTTTCCTCACCCTCTTTAAGCACCTCCTCGATCCTCTTGGGTTTGGTCCAGGAGAGGTCGCTTCTGTGGATTATACCCTGAACCTTGCTGTTGCCTATGTCCACTATAGCCTTGCTACCCTCTATCCTGATGACCTTGCCCTTTACTCTGGTCCCGGGCGGGTTTTCCGTCAGGAACTCCTCCCAAGGCTTGGGGAGCGTCTGCCTTATGCTCAGGATGACCCTTCTCCTCTTCGGCTCGAGCCTTAGGATCTTCGCCCTGACGGTCTCCCCTTTGGAAGGTTCTGACCCGTCCCAGCTCACCTCCTCCGGCGGGACGTATCCCTCAACACCTTCGTCGATCTCCAGAACCACCCCCTTGGGGCCTGTCTGGATCACCCTGGCCTCTATTACGTCCCCTGACCTGTGGTCTTTAAGGAACTTCTCCCAAGGGTTTTCCTTCATCTCCCTGAGGGATACTATCAGGAACTCCTTGTCCTTTGACTTTTTCTTAACCTTTACCTTGAGGGTCTCACCCACCTCAGCGTAGTTGTAGGGATTCCTGTCCCTTCCCCAGGAGAGCTCTTCCTTAGGCAGGAAGGCCCTGAGAACGCCGTCTATTAGCAGTGTTATGCCTTTGTTCGGGTCTATCTTTATGACCTTGCCCTCAACAACGTTACCTTTTTTGAGCGTTTTCAGAAGCTCTTGCTTTCTCCTCTCCCTCTCCTCCTCCACGTAAGCCCTGTGGGAGACGACAACCCTGGGCCTGTTTTTCTGGATAGATATCTCCAATATCTTCACCCTGACTGGCTTTCCGACTGTCACCTTCTTGCCAGCTTCTGAAGACGGAAGAAAGGCCTTCACCCCTTCCACATCTACCAGGAACCCCCCCTTTGTCTTCTTCTCCACCCTCGCGACCACATCCCTCCCCTCTTCAAGGGCCTTCTGGAGTCTGTCAAGCTCCTTCCTCTCCGCTATGATCCTGTATGAGAGTACAGGGTTCTCAAGGGTCGGTGAGATCCTGACTATTACCGCCTGCACCTCCTCCCCTTCCTTTACTTCTCTGAGCTCCTCCCTGGGTATCACTCCCTCCACCTTGTACCCTATGTCGACGTAAACGTAGCGGTCGTCTACCTTAACCACCTTACCGCTTACGACCTTCCCTTTCTGGAAGCTCTCCTCTTGGGGGAGGACTTCGCTGAGGAGCTTCTCAAATTCGTTCATAGGGTCCTCCACGGGAAAATACATTATAGCAGAATAACCTTGCGGTCATGTATATTATTAACCTTGAGGAGGTGTTATGGAGTTCTTTTTCTTCCTCGACGTCTACGCGGACAGACAGCTGATAGACTACTACATACTCTCTTTCAAGCTCGGTAACCTGAAGTCCGTGGACCTTAAAGAATGGTCCGGGAAGAGCTACATAGTAGGTATAAAGGACTGGGAGAGGTTCAGGAAGACAACCTACGACATAGTTCTCTACGAGCTGGGGGACGAGATAGAGAGGTTCAGGGACATAGAGACCGCCCTGAGGGAAGGCTACAGCATAGCCTACAAGGAGGCGACGAGGCGGGGAGCCAGGAGGATTGTTCCTGCGATAGGCTACGGCAACCCTCCCGCGGACGTCGTCAAGAGGTTCTTCCCAGTCCCCTTTGAGTTCGAGAGGTTCCCCGAGGACCTGGACAGCTTCCTTGAGGACATAGTCAGGTCAACTCCCAGTGAGCTTTCGACGAGAGGTATAGAGGATGACGAAATCCCTTTCTGAGCTTTTAGAGGATCTGACACCCAAGAAGATAGTTGAGGAGCTGAACAAGTACGTAGTGGGTCAGGAGGAGGCCAAGAAGGCGGTCGCCATAGCCCTCAGGAACAGGTGGAGGAGACAGAGACTCCCCGAGTACATAAGGGACGAGGTCGCACCCAAGAACATACTCATGATAGGTCCGACCGGAGTCGGTAAGACCGAGATAGCCCGGAGGATAGCGTCCCTCATAAAGGCTCCTTTCGTAAAGGTTGAGGCGACCAAATACACAGAGGTGGGTTACGTTGGAAGGGACGTTGAGTCCATGATCAGGGAGCTGGTCGAGGTCTCCTACCAGATGGTCAAGAAGGAGTACATGGAGAGGGTGAGGGAAAGGGCGAGAAGGCTCGCGGAGGAGAGGATAGTGGATTACCTCACGCCCCAGCAGTTTACCAGCTTCGGTATAAGGGAGGTCCAGAGCGCCTCCAGGCGTGAGGAGATAAAGGAGAAGCTAAGGAGGGGGGAGTTCGACGAAAAGGTCATAGAGATAGACGTCCAGGAGAAGGTGGTCCCCATGGTGGGTATAGCGGGACCGCCCGGACTTGAGGAGCTGGAAAACCAGCTCAGGGAGATGTTCTCCAACCTGATGCCCGCAAAGAAGAGACGCAAGGTCAAGGTCAAGGACGCCTTGCACATACTCGAGCAGGAGGAGGCGGAAAAGCTCATAGACAGAGAAGAGGTAGCCAGAGAAGCTATCTACAGGGCGGAGAACTTCGGGATCGTGTTCATAGACGAGATAGACAAGATAGCCATAAAGACCCCGGGTGTTGGTCCTGGGGTTTCGAGGGAGGGCGTTCAGAGGGACCTCCTTCCTATACTGGAAGGGACCACGGTGAACACGAAGTACGGACCTGTGAAGACGGACCACATACTCTTCATAGGTGCGGGTGCGTTCCATATGGCCAAACCTTCGGACCTCATACCTGAGCTCCAAGGGAGGTTCCCCATAAGGGTGGAACTGAAACCCCTTACTAAGGAGGACTTTGTCAGGATACTGACGGAGCCTGAAAACGCCCTCACAAAGCAGTATATTGAACTTCTCAAGACTGAGGACCTCCAGATAGAGTTCACGGATGACGCCATAGAGGAGATAGCCAGGATCTCAGAGGAGATCAACAACAGGACCGAAAACATAGGGGCGAGGAGGCTCCACACCGTGATGGAGAAGCTCCTCGAGGACATCTCCTTCAACGCACCTGAGATGGCGGGTCAGTATATCATCATAGACGCCAAGTTCGTTAGGGCCAAACTCGGGAACATAGTCAAGGACGAGGAGCTAAGCAGATACATCCTTTAAGAACTCCTTCACCCACCACCTTATGTCCTTCTCCTTCACGACCGTCCTCATGGACCTCATTCTCTCCCTTCTCTCGGACTTCTTCATCTTGAGAGCCATGTAGATGGCCTCCGCTATCTCGTCCTCGTCAAAGGGGTTGACTATTATGGCTCCCTCCCTGAGCTGGAGGCTCGCCCCTGCGAACTCGCTTATTATGAGAACTCCGTCCTCGTCCAGCTTTGAGGCTACGTACTCCTTCGAGACCAGGTTAAGTCCGTCTATTATGGGTGTGACCAGGGCAAAGTCCGCCATCATGTAAAGGGACACAAGCCTCTCATCGGGGTAGTTCTTGTAGTAGTAGTAGATCGGGACCCAGCCCGGTTCCCCGAACCTCCCCTCGATCATACCCACTATCTCGTCGGTCCTCCTCTTTATGTCCACGTACTCCTCAAGCCTGGTCCTCGTCGGGGCAGCTATCTGCACGAAGGACACCCTTCCCCTGAAGGAAGGGTACTTTTCGAAGAACCTGCCTATGCCCCTGAACTTCTCCTCCAGGCCCTTTGTGTAATCCAGCCTGTCAACACCCACACCTACGAACTCTACACCCATACGCTTCCTCAGACTCCTGGCGTACCGAACAGCCTTGGGATCCCTTGAGAGCTTTTCCCACCTCTCCGCGTCGATGCCTATGGGAACCGCCCTTATCTCTATCCTCCTCCCTTTCCAGTAGACGGTGTTGTTGTCCGAAAAGGCGCCGAGGATCTCCCTGACACACTCCAGGAAGTTCTCGGCGTAATGCTTGGTGTGGAAGCCTATAACGTCGGACCCGAGCATACCCTCGAGAAGCTCCCTCCTCGACGGCAGGAACCTCATCATGAAGTAAGGTGGAAAGGGTATGTGCCAGAAGAGGTATATCGGGTCCGATACTCCCATTTCCCTGAGAAGCTGGGGTACGAGGGCAAGATGGTAGTCGTTAACGAGTATCTTGGTTCCCGGTGTGTAGGATTCCGCCACCGCCTTGGCAAACTTCCTGTTGACACGCCTGTAAGCCTTCCAGAAGGTAGGGTCAAAGCGGGTCCTCGTGAGGAACATATGACACAGGGGCCACAGGGTCTCGTTGGAAAACCCGTAGTAGTACCCGGATATATCACCGCTCGTCAGGGGAACGTACTTTACTGTAAAGCCCTCGTTGATCTTGAGCTCTCCCGGCGGGTTCTTACCGCTTCTTCCCCAGCAGACCCAGGTCCCCCCGTACTCCCTCAGGACAGGTTCGAGGGCGGATACGAGACCCCCTATGGTCTTCTCCAGCTTCAGCCTGCCCCTGGAAGGCTCTACCCTGTAAGGTTCTCTGTTCGATATTACTATCAGCCTCATCCGTTAATATAACTTTTAATGATAATCTTCCTGGATTACGACGGCACCCTTGTTCCCATAAGGGAGTTTCCCTACCTGGCGGTTATAGACCCTGAGAGGAAGAAGCTGATCGAGAGCCTCGCCAGAAGACACAAAGCTGTGATCATAACCGGCAGGGATAAGAGGAGCTTTTCACGGGTCTTCGGGAAGGTCCCTGAGGATATATACCTGGTAACATCCCACGGAGCGAGGGTCTACAGGGGGGAACAGCTCATAGAGGACCGCCTCAAGGCTGAGATGCCGGACCTCACACCGCTCAGGGAGAGGCTTGCGGGTCTTCCGGGAACCTTCCTCGAAGAAAAGGAAGGGTGCTTCGCCCTCCACTACAGGTCTTTTAAAGGTAACGAGGAGGAGGTGATCAGGATTTTCGACGAATTTGTATCCGGAAACCCGCCCCTGAAGGTGATAAAGGGCAAAAAGGTCCTTGAGGCGGTTTACGGCGAGTTTGACAAGGGTAAAGGTGTCGAGACAGCCCTCAAAGTTCTCAGCTGGGACGGGAAGGAGAAGGTTCTCTACATAGGGGACGACACTACCGACATAGACGCCTTCAGGAAGGTAAGGGAAATCGGGGGGACCGCCCTCTATGTGGGCTTTCCTCCCCCGCCCGAGGCGGACGGCTTTCTGAGGGATGTTGAGGAAGTTTACAGGTTCCTATCCTACCTTAAGTAGTGTGTGGAGTACTATAAGGTAGTCCTTCAGGTGCCTCGTTATGAGGAAACTGTGCCTCACCCTCTCCCTGGCGCTCTCTCCGAGCCTCTTCCTGAGGTCCTCGTCAGTGAGAAGCTGTTTTATCCTGAAGGCAGCACCTTCCGTCGAGTTCACCAGGTATCCTGTGACCCCGTGGATCACCTGCCTCCTGACACCGCCTATGTTGCTCCCGACGACGGGTTTCCCCTTCCACATCCCTTCGGACACCACAAGACCGAAACCCTCTCTCAGAGGTTTGTGGACTATAACTGTGGCTGACCTCTGGAGGGCGTTGATCTCAAGGTGGCTGTCTGGAGGGAGATTGAGAACGTGGATATCCGGGTCGTCTCCCTTTGCCTCCAGGACCTCCCTGTAGACCTCCTCGCCTTCGGGGTCATCGGACGCAAAGGAACCCGCGAGGACAAGCTGACAGTCGAGCCTTCTTTTAACTATCCTGTAGGCCTCTATCACCCCGAAGGGGTCCTTGAGCCTGTCGAACCTGGAAACCTGGAGGACCACGGGCCTTTCGGGGTCTATACGGAACCTCTCGAGAACCGAGTTTATAAAGTCTTCCTCAAGTTCCCTGTTCTTGTCATGGAGCGGGTCTATGGAGGGCGGGATCACGAAGGCGGGTATCCTGACACCTTCCCTGACGAACTCCGGTATGTGGAAAATAGCAGCGTCGTAGCTGTTCACGAACGTCTCCAGGAACTTCCAAGTCTCCTCATCGGGTGAAGACACGTCTATGTGGCACCTCCAGATCCACTTCTGACCCCTTCTCCTCTTTATGACCAGGCCTGCGGGCTGTGGATCGTGGACAATTACGACGTCGTAAGGGTCTGTGTCCACGTGGTTCAGGTTCTCAAAGGTGTACCTGAGGTAGGTGAGTATGTCTTCATGGGAGAGGGACCTTTCGCCCGGCATGTGGAGCAGGTTGTGGATCCTCTTGGTCACCCTGAAGAAATCCTCATCACCCCTTATCACCTCCCAGTGGCAGTCTATTCCGAGGTCGTTCATCAGGGGGACAAGTCTGTGGAGTATCTCCGCAACGCCACCGCCGAGCTTTGTGGAGTTCACGTGCAGGACCTTTACACCTTTTAGCTCCTTCGCCAGACTCTCCAGCTCTTTCAGGGTGCCTCTGTCTATGTATCTCGCGTACTCTTCAAGCATATCAGGACTCCAGTATGTCTATGATTCTGTTCCTCAGATCGTAGAGGCTGTAGGATATGAGGTCTATCCTGTTTATCTCCCGGGCCTTTCTCTCCTCACCTATCTCCGTGAGCCACCTTGAGAAGTCGTTTACGGGCGAGCAGTGGACCAGCCTCGAGGTTACGAGGTGGTAGAAGAGCGAGTGTATTCCCACCTTCTTTACGCCTTCCTTGAACTCGCTGAGGTCCCGGGCAACGACTCCAAGGTCAACCGTCCTCCGGACAGCCCTTATGAAGTAGAAGGGCTTGCATATCTTGTCAAAGGAGTGGCCCTCCCTTTCCAGGATCCTCACCATCTCCTCCCTTATATCGGACAGGCAGACGCACTCTATAAGGTCTAAGGCGGAGAACTTCTCCGCCAGAACGGGAAAGCCGTTCTCAGCAAACCAGTAGGAAAAGCTGTTCCAGTAGTCGGTGGGAAGGAAGTGGTACTCAAACATGTTCCTGTAGAGGTGGTAGTAAACCGTGTCGTCGTCCACCTCCCTCAGGGCTTTTAAGAAGGCACCCAGGGTACTTACCTTCACACCCGTGTACTGGGCGGTCCAGAGTTCGGACCTGAACCTGAACTCGGGCATATAATAATGGTAAATCTCAAAGGGGGAAGCGGTTATGCTGAAAGAGGGGGACAAGGCTCCCGACTTCTGCCTTAAAGGCATAGACGAAAAAGGCGAGGAAAGGGAGTTCTGTCTCAGGGACCTTCTCGGGGGCAAGCTGATCCTATACTTCTATCCCAAGGACAACACCCCCGGTTGCACCACAGAAGCCTGTGACTTCAGGGATAACCTGAACCTGCTGGTTTCCAAAGGCTACAGGGTGGTGGGCGTAAGCCCGGACCCGGTGAGCTCCCACAAAAGGTTCAGGGAAAAGCACGGTCTTAACTTTACCCTCCTGAGCGATCCCGATAAAAAAGTGGCTCAGGCTTACGGAGCCTTCGGTGAGAAGAAGATGTACGGTAAGACCACCAGAGGTATAATAAGGTCCACCTTTCTCATAGACGAGGAGGGGAGGATACTGAGGGCATGGTACAACGTAAAAGCAAAGGGTCACGTCGCGGAACTGATCAGGGAGCTGGGCCTCTGAGGAGTAAGGTTCTGAAGATACTGGAGCTACTGGGCAGGGAGTACCCCGATCCGAAACTGGAGCTCGAATACGACAACGCCTTCCAGCTTCTCGTCGGAGCCATCCTCGCAGCTCAGGAATCCGACAGAAAGGTAAACTCCATAAGGGAGGAGTTCTTCAGAAAGTACCCGGACCCCGAGGCGGTGGTGAGAGCTCCCCTTGACCAGCTCGAGAAGGACATAAGCGTTATAAACTTCTACAGGAGAAAGGCGAAGCTAATCAAGAAGTGCTGTGATGCCATCCTTAAAGAGTTCGGCGGTGAGATCCCGAAGACCGTCGAGGAGATGGTGAAGCTCCCGGGAGTCGGGAGGAAGACCGCAAACATGGTGACAGGGGGAGCCTTCCGCCTTCCCGCGATAATAGTTGACAGGCACTTACTCAGGGTCTCCCGGAGGATAGGTCTGACCGGAGAGGAGGACCCTGACAGGGCAGAGCTTGAGCTGAGGGAGGTGGTCCCGAGGGAGGACTGGACCAGGTTCTCTTTCCTGCTCATCAACCACGGCAAGAGGATCTGCACCGCCAGGGACCCCAGGTGTGATGCCTGTGTCATCTGTGAGCTCTGCGACTCTTGTAAGGTGAAGGTCTGAGATCCGATCTTAATAGACTGGAGAACAGGATATGCTGAAGCGTGTGGTGTTTAAGGACCTCGATGTGAACGCACTGAACCTGCAAAGCGTCCTTGAGGAGGTCAGCAGGCGTAATATAACCGGCTACCTGAAGATAGTGTACTGGGACAGCGAGGACTACCTCACCTTCGTGGAAGGGGACCCGAGTAAGGCGGTGTCTATAAGCGTGGACGGGAAGCGTCTGATCGGAGACCCCGGCTCCTTCTCGGTGAAAGGGAAGGAAGGAACCGCAACGCTCGTGGAAACCACCCTTGATGACCTCGTGGGTTTCCTCGAGTACAGGCACCAGCCTGAAAGGGACGGCCCCCTCACACTGTTCCCCTACGGGACCCTCACTCAGGAACCTGTCTCCCTGAGCTTCCTGAACCTGGACAGGGAGATGACCATAGCCAGTAGGAGCCATCTGACAGGCTACGTAGCCCTCTACACACCCGAAGACCTGATAGGTCTTGTTGTCTTCAACGGGGGCCAGCCTGTAGCTGTCTTCAGCGGAAACGGGAGCAGGAACGAGGAGGCGGTCGTCTACATAAACATGAACCTGGTACCCAGAAAAAGCTACATATCCATGTACGCGGTGGAGCCCGAGATGCTGAGCTTTCTCGTCTCGATGCACAGAGGGAACATACATCCCGTGGATTCGGTCTTCATGACCTATCAGGAGGCGGAGAACCTCGTGGTCAGGGAGAGAAAGGACGCCATAGTCCTCGTTGAAAGCGGTGGCCTGTTCAGGTACGACCTGTTCTTCAGGGGCCAGAAGGTTGAGAGGATTCTCAAGGAGAAGGGATTCCTGGTTGAAGACGAGGACCAGAAGAACAGGCTTTCCGTTAAGGTGGAAAACATGCCAGACAGGAAGGTCAAGGTCTACGAGATCACAATAGAGGAGAGGATGGAGCCTGTGGAGGTGACCTTCGAAACCCTTTCGGTGCAGGAGGCAGAAGACGAGGTCCCCTCTGACCTGATCGACACGGTGAGGTCCGAGTTCATAAGAAAGCTCGGACCTGTGGGAAGGGTGCTCTGGGAAAGGATCCTGAACGACATGGGCTTCAGGGAAGGTTCCCTGACAAAGGCCCAGATCAAGGCCCTCATACCGAGGCTCAGGGACGAGATCCCTGACGAGGACGCCAGGAGAGAGTTTATAGAAAAAATCCGCGAGATATCGCCCGATATGATCTAAGGGGGATCAAGGATGGTAGGCAGGTACTTCAGGAACGCCTCACTTATAGAGAA
>JAUZRJ010000108.1 GCA_030950545.1 Aquificota bacterium
TGGAGTTGGAGAAGTTTCTCAGGATTAGGCACTTCATGTTGAGCCTTGAAGGAAAGCTCACGGGAACCTATGCGGAAGTTACGGTAGCGGATGACTACGCCGTGGTTCTTAATTTAGCCCTTCGCTTCACCTTACCGCCGATGAGTCTTGACGTGCTCGCGGAGTTCTACCACCCTCTCCTCTTCATGAACCCGCCGGACCCGGGGAGAGCCTTTAACGATTACATAGACCTGACGAAAAGAATATCGGGTTGAGAATAAGCGTCAGAAGCAGGCTGATCAGCGGGGCGATGTCCAGATAACCTCCCCGCAGGACGCAGGTGTATCTAAGGTTCTTAACATTCTGCCTGTCGAGTAGAACTATTCCGAGCAGGACTGCTTTTGCTTTAACTTTTTACGAGCTTTAAAAACTCCTCCCTCGTTCTCATGTCTTTTAGGAACACACCCCTCAAGGCTGAGGTGACTGTCAGGTGTCCCGGGGACATGGCCCCCCTTATGGACATGCAGAGATGCTCCGCCTCTATCACCACACCGACACCCTGGGGTTTTAGCTCTCTTTCCAGAAAGTCCGCTATCTCTTCGGTCAGCCTCTCCTGAACCTGAGGTCTGAGGGCAAAGGACCTCACCGCCCTGACGAGCTTGGAGAGACCGCAGATTACGCCGTCCGGTATGTAGGCTATATGAACCTTCCCGAAGAAGGGAAGGAGGTGGTGTTCGCAGAAGGAGTAAAACCTTATGTCCTTAACGAGGACCATCTCGTTGTAGGAACCGAACTCCTCAAAGAGCTTCATGTCAAAACTCCTCATGCTCTCGAACTCCTCCCACATCCTGGCTATCCTATCGGGGGTTTCCCTGAGCCCTTCCCTATTCGGGTCTTCTCCGATCCCTTCCAGGAAGAGCCTGACCGCCTGCTTTATCTTCTCTCTGTCCACCAAGCTTTGACCTCCTGAGGGGATCTTAACTTTAAGGCCCAGAACACTTTTATGATTTCCGACACTCCACAAGGCTCCTCCACAGGAGGTCCGCTGTCTTTCTGGCTATCTCATTCCTCCTTCCCCTGATTATACCCATGCTCTTGTAGAGGAAGACCCTCTCGAGCGTTCCAGTTATGACCGCCAGGGCGTATTCGGGGTCAACACCGAGCACACCTTTCCCGTGCATCTCGCTTACGAGGTCCCTAAGAAGTGAGAAGGGGATCTTCTTAAACTTCCTGACCTCCGATCCTCTGAGGTAGTGGAATATGTTCATGTACCTGAAGGCTTCAGGGTTTTTGAAGGCAAAGAGCAGGAAGGAGGTTACAGCATACTTGAACTTCTCCTCCAAGCTTTGGGAACGCTCCATCGACCTGACCAGCTCGTTATACAGCCTTTCTGAGTAAAGGCCGAAAAGCTCGTGCACTATCTGGTCTTTGCTTCTGAAGTGCCTGTATATGGCTCCCTCTGTTATGCCTACCGCCTTGGCTATGTCCCTTACCGTGGTCTCCTTTATGCCCTTTTCCGAAAAGAGCTTCAGAGCCTCCTCAAGTATCAGGTCCCTTGTTCTCATCGATAAAAATTGTAATCCCCGCAACCCCGTAAGCGCCGTTTTTGTAGCATAGTTTTATCCTCTCCCAGGTGACACCCCCGAGGGCGTAAACGGGTATGCTCACTCGAGAGGTTACCTCCTTAAGCTTCATGGTACCTACGGGTTTCGCCTCAGGGTGAGACCGGGTTTTGAAGACAGGTCCGAAGGTGATAAAGTCAGCTCCTTCCTCCTCCGCATACTTTGCACTTTCAAGGGAGTGGGCGGAGAAACCGACTATCATATCCGGAAATAGTCTCTTCACAACACCCGGAGGGAAGGACCTCTCCGGCAGGTGAACCCCGTCCGCTCCTACAGCCTTTGCGATGTCAAAACGCTCGTTTATTAAAAGCA
Source organism: Aquificota bacterium (assembly GCA_030950545.1). Lineage (GTDB taxonomy): Bacteria > Aquificota > Aquificia > Aquificales > Aquificaceae > Hydrogenivirga. The sequence continues at coordinate 1,914 of JAUZRJ010000108.1, forward strand.
GAGCGCCGAACTCCTCCGTCAGCTCTCTGGCTTTCAGGGCAAGGTCGTACAGTTCCCTTCCATTCAGGTCCTTCTCCCTCAGCTGGACCATCTTAACACCCTTTTCCAGGATCCTCCTCAGAGTGCTGAGGAAGTCCTTTCCGTATTTTCTTCTGTCCGTTATGGCGTAAAGCCTTGGAAGTTCCTTCACGGTGATATATAATATACTCCCAGCCGGAGTGGCGGAACTGGCAGACGCGCCGTCTTGAGGGGACGGTGCCCTTTACGGGCGTGCGGGTTCGACTCCCGCCTCCGGCACCATCTTCAGGTACAGAGTCGCCACATCCCTCGCCAGATTGCTCATCCTCCTTATGTACCTTGCTCTCTCCTGAACCGAAAGGGCTCCCCTTGCGTCCAGGAGGTTGAATATATGGGAGCACTTGAGAAGGTAGTCGTAGGCGGGTAAGATCAGACCCTCCTCTAACATCTTCCTTGACTCCTTTTCGAACATCTCAAAGACCTTAAAGAGCATGTCCGTGTCCGCCCTCTCGAAGTTGTAAACGCTCCACTCCCTCTCCGCCCTCCTGAAGATGTCTCCGTAGGTCGTACCTTCTTTCCACTCTATATCGAAGACGCTGTCCTTTCCCTGTATGAACATGGCTATCCGCTCAAGTCCGTATGTGATCTCCACGGAGATCTCGTCAAGGTCGAGCCCGCCCGCCTGCTGGAAGTAAGTAAACTGGGTTATCTCCATACCGTCAAGCCACACCTCCCACCCGAGACCCCAGGCACCGAGTGTGGGCGATTCCCAGTCGTCCTCTACGAACCTGATGTCGTGTTTTCCCGGGTCTATACCGAGCCTTTTCAGACTCTCCAGGTATATCTCCTGGGGGTTTTCGGGCGCGGGTTTGAGGATGACCTGAAACTGGTAATAGTGCTGGAGGCGGTTGGGGTTCTCACCGTATCTCCCGTCCTGAGGTCTTCTCGACGGTTCCACGTAGGCGACATTCCAGGGTTCTGGTCCGAGGACCTTCAGAAAGGTGGCCGGGTTCATGGTTCCCGCACCCACCTCTATGTCGTAGGGTTGCCAGATCAGACAACCCTTCTCCGCCCAGAACCTTTGAAGCTCCATTATGATCTCATGGAAGTACATGGTGAGTATTTTAGCCCTAAATTAAAACCCTATGAAGACCGTGGCCAGATTCTGGAAGCCTTCAAACGGTAAAGTTCTCTGCTACCTGTGTCCCGTTGGCTGTGAACTTAAAGAGGGTCAGGTCGGTTCCTGCGGTGTGAGGGTGAACCTCGGGGGAAAGCTCTACACCTACACCTACGGGTCTGTGGTGTCCGCCGCGGTTGACCCGGTGGAGAAGAAGCCCCTCTTCCACTTTTATCCGGGACACATGACCCTGACAATAGCCACTCCGGGGTGCAATCTCCACTGCAGGGGCTGTCAGAACTGGGAGATATCCCAGGTCCCTAAGGGGGAGGTGCTGAAAGACCCGTTCTTCGAGGATACATATGTGAGTCCGGAAACGGTTGTTGAGAGAGCTCTGGAGATGGGCTGTGAGAGCATATCCTACTCCTACTCGGACCCTACCATATTTGCGGAGTACATGATAGACGTTGCGAGGATCGCGAAGGAAAAGGGTCTCAAGAACATAATGGTGACCGCAGGGTACATAAACAGGGAACCCCTGGAGGAGATAGACAGGTTCATGGACGCTTACAGCGTGGACCTCAAGTTCTTCTCCGACGAAGCCTACAGGAAGTACTCCAGGGGAAGGCTCCAGCCAGTTCTGGAGACCATAGAGTTCCTCTTCTCAAGGGGCAAGTGGATAGAGCTGACCACCCTTATAGTTCCCGAGTTCCTTACAGAGGACCAGATAAGGAACATAGCGAGGTGGATAAGGGAAAAGCTCGCCCCCTGGGTTCCCTGGCACCTCTCCAGGTTTTTCCCCCACTACCAGGCGGTGGACCTTCCCCCGACTCCGATAGAGGACCTGGAGAGAGCTTACAGGATAGGTAAAGAGGAAGGCCTCGAGTACGTCTTCGTGGGTAACGTCTTCGGCAACCTTTAC
>JAUZRJ010000109.1 GCA_030950545.1 Aquificota bacterium
GGCCTACCCAACATTCTAAACGCTTGCCTGGCTGCATATAGCGCTATATACTCTAGCCTGTCCGACTGTATCTCAACCTTATCCACAGAAGCCTGCTCCAGCCTGATACAACTCCCTTTAACAGCCTCCCTAGCCTCTATAAGCTTATTCAAGTTACCCGTTACGAGATACACAATAGCCACAGCCATGAAACTACTCACCCTCATCCGCAGCCTGGGCCCAGACACTCCTCCTCCTAGCCTCCACGTAGCGGCCTCTAAGCGCTATCTCAGACGCTCTTTTAACAACTTCTACCCCTGGCGAGCCTAATACTGAAGTATACCCTTCAACGAACAGGTTGAAGGCTTCTTCAGCATATGCTGCGTGCGAGGCCTCAAGCGCTCTCCTGAACAGGTGAACATCTACAGCCCTCTCCTCCAGGTCCTCTGTGAAAGCTGAGAGCCCGAAGTCTATCATGACAAGCCTGCCATTAGATACTATGAAGTTTGATGTGGTGGGGTCTCCGTGGACTATACCAGCCTTGTGAAGCGTTGCCAGGCGCTCGCCAGCCCTCCTGACAAGAGATCTCCAGCCGCTATACACGCCTATTACCTCCTTCAGCAGCCTCCCCTCAACATACTCCATCACTATAAGTCCTGCCGAGAGGATCACAGCGTAGAGCCTGGGAGCGTCGACCCCGGCAAGCCTAGCCTCAGCCATAACCTTAGCCTCCCTCCTGGTCCTAGCCCTCGAAAGCCTCTCGGCGAGCTCAGGATGCATATAGGGCTTCCTCACCCTAAGCTTATATACAGCCGGTAGTCCCATGAAGCTGCCCAGCCTGATCTCAGACTCAGCCCCCCTCTTGATAAGCTCGAGCTGCCTAACCCACGAGATTATTCTTTCGGGGTCCAGGGATACCAAGGCAGGTCCACCTGGTCTATCCTCCACCTCTGCCTTATAAACGCCCTCCTCGGATCTATAGTCACCCCCGCCTTGAAGGCGCCCAGGCCGGCCACAGCTATCATAACCCCGTTGTCACCAGCATACCCTACAGGGACATGCTCGTACCTAGCCCCGTGGAGCTGGGCCTTCCTCCTCATCTTATTGTTGAGGACCTTGTTAGCGGCTACACCGCCAGTTAGAGTCACCTCCCGCTTCCCAGTATGGGCTAGGCACCGCTCCGTCACCTCTACCACAGCTGAGAATGCTACTTCCCTGAGAGTGAAGCATATATCCCTGAGACTGTAACCGCCGCTCCTGTAGAGCTTGAGAGCTGCTGTTAAGAGTCCTGAGAACGATACATCCTGACCTTTAACCACGTAGGGTAGGACCTCTCCCAGAAAGCTGCCCCCCTCAGCGCATATATCGACCGCATGACTGCCCTCCACCACGTAGGGTGGAGCTATTCCAACCTCCCGTGCAAACGTGTCCAGAAGGTTGCCAAGAGCTATGTCCTCGGTCT
>JAUZRJ010000011.1 GCA_030950545.1 Aquificota bacterium
GGTCGCGGTCCTTGAAGACGTTGTGACCACGGGTAGCTCCTCCCTGAAGGCGGCCAAGGTGTGCAGGGACGCGGGCCTTGAGGTTGTGGGCATATTCGCTGTGGTGGATAGAGAGGAGGGGGGAAGGGAGAACATAGAGAGGGAGGGGTTCAGGCTTTACCATGTCTTTAAGCTGTCAGAACTGCTGTGAACAGCGTGGAAGGGATACTCCTCGCTCTTGCCTCCGCTTTCTTCTGGGCTACGAACGACATATTCAACAAAAAGAGCCTGCTGAAGGGCTACAGTGAGAACTTCGTCCTCTGGATAAGGTTTCCCCTGGGAACACTGCTCCTCCTCCCCCTCGGTCTCTTCCACTGGGACCTTAACCTGACCGTCTTCCTGACCACATTCCTCTGGCTACCCGTTGAGGTTGTGGCTTCTCTTCTCTTCATAAAGGGTATAAAGGACGCTCCCCTCTCCGTGGGTATGCCCTTCTTCGCCTTCATGCCTCTCTTTTCCGCAGTCTTCGGGTGGGTTATCCTGGGGGAGAAGGTGGACCTTACCGGGTGGGCGGGCATAATCCTGATACTCTCAGGCTCTTTCATAATAACGGGCGGGTCGCCGTCAACCTTCTTCAGGGTAAGCAGGGGAGCCTTCTATATGCTTGTCTCCGCCCTTCTTTTTGGGCTCAGCGTCGTTATAGGCAAGCTGGTGATAGTGGAGAGTAACCCCTTTTTCTTCTCCTGGTATTACACATCTGTCATGAGCCTGGGGCTACTGCCTCTGGTGGGCAGGAGGGAACTTCTCAGAGGGGAGAACTACAGGAACCCCCTCAACATACCTATGGGTGTTCTCTTTTCCCTGGGTATGGTCACCTACAGCTGGGCCATGATCTACACCCACGCCTCTTACGTTGCGTCCGTTGAGAGGATCGCCATAATCCTTGACGTCATATACGGGAAGATCTTCTTCGGAGAGAGGATAAGAAGGAGCTTCTGGGGTTCAGTCCTTATGGTCACAGGTGCGGTGGTGCTGAGCCTTTAGATACTCGTTCTTGTACCTCACGTAGTTTTCCGCGGACTCCTCTATGAGCTTTATCTCTTCATCCTTCAGGTCCCTGACTATCCTGGCGGGAACGCCCGCCACCAGAACCCCGGACGGGATCCTCTTTTTAGGCGTGACAAGGGCCCCCGCTCCCACGAGGACGTAGTCCTCTATCTCAACCCCGTCCATTATCACCGCGCCCATACCCACGAGTATGTTGTTTCCCAGAACACATCCGTGGAGAACCACCCTGTGACCCACGGTCACGTTGTCTCCTATGATCGTCGGTGCGGTTTCGTGGGTCACGTGGACGACGGAGTTGTCCTGTATGTTGGTCCTCTTCCCTATCCTTATGTAGTTGACGTCCCCCCTTATGACGGTCCCGAACCAGACGGAGGAGTCTTCACCTATCTCGACGTCCCCTATGACGCAGACGTTCTCGGAGAGGTAAACTGTGGGATGTATTCTGGGATATGTGCCTCTCCAGGGTTTTATCAGCGCCATGGTGTCTATTATAGCCTCAGGTGTTTTCTCGCCCACAGGACACCGCTCACGACCATAACGACCGCTGTGACCCCTGCGGAAAGAGGCAGTGCTATATCCTCCCTCACCCTTATGGCGGTGTCCCAGAGGAAGAGGAAGAGAAGGTAAAAGCCGTAAAGAACGAAGATGAAGGAGAGGAACTGCCAGACCTTCTTCAGGATACCGCGCATGTTTAAGGATTATACTACCCGACAGACACAAGTCTTCTCAGCTGGTTTTCTATGACAAAGGAGAGGGCGGAAGGTAGCTTGGATATGTCGTCAACGCTTATTCCTGTCCTGTCAAAGTACTCCTTAACCATCCTAGTAGCCTCGCCGACTCCAACACCCACTATGGGGAACTTCTGTTTTGCCTGGAGTATATAGGCCTTGAGATCGTCTCCCTTTATACCCCTCGTCGGCTCCCCGTCCGTGAACAGGATCATGATCCCCTTCCTGCCCGTCTTCTTGGTGAAGACCTCAAGGCTCTCAAGACCCACGCTGACCGCCTTGCCGAGATCCGTCCCGCCGCCCGCCCTGGAGGGTATCTCCATTATCTTTGACCTGGCGGACCTGTAGTCCTCCTCAAACCCTTTTACCTCGTAGACATTTTCGTTGAACACCCTGATGGAAAAGGGCATGCGGAGTTTATCGAGGACCTCAGAAAACAGAAGCAGGGACTTTACCGCGTTCACTATCTTGTCCTCCTTCTTCATGGAGGAGGATATGTCGAGGAGAAGCTCAAAGGCGAGCTCCTTCCTCTCAGGAACCTCCTTCCTTGAGTATATCCTTCCCCTTCTTATGGGCACCTCCGTGGGTATCCTCTTGAAGTTCAGACGTTTCCCCCGAGGGTACGCCCCACCCCATCTTTCCTCCTCCTGGGGAAGTAAGCTGTCAAACTTCCTTCTGAAGTGGTCCACATAAGGAAGCACGGATCTTATAAGGAGCCTGTATCTTCTGAACTCCTCCTCTGTGAGGCCGTGCTCTTTCAAAAACCTCCTGTCTTTCTCGGAGAGGTCCTCTTTCTCCTCCGCTTCAACGGACCTGCTGGAGGCGACTGACCTTTCCTCCTCCCAGGGTTTGAACACAAAGCTCAAAAAGCCCCTGTGTTCTACGTCCACTTCAAGGGTCCTGGGAAGGAAGTGTTTCAGGAACCTGAGGTCCCTCTCCAGCATGTCGATATAGCTCATCTGTCTTATGTAGTCCCTCATCCAGTCGGGGAGATTGTTAAGATGTTTGATTATCTCCTTTCTGAGGTCCGGGTCCACCCGGTCCGCGGAGAGGTCCTTAAGCTCACGGATGGCGGACCTCAACGTGGCAGGTAGCTTCCCGAGAACGTCCGTCATTATCCTTCCCCTGTGGGCGTCCTCCCTGTTCCTTCCCCTTGCTTCTTCAAGAAGGAGGTCCACGTAGTTAAGGTCCCTTGAAAGGTCAACCAGGTTTCTGAAGCGGGTCCACAGGTCCTCCATGAGTATGTCGTAGGAAGTCTGCGGGTCCTCCTCTTTGAGGTACTCCGACACAAATCTCTCCATTGACCTTGAGTACCTGTCCACCTCTTCGCTGAAGGATACGTCCCTGCGGATCCAGCTGAGTACAAAGGAAAGGGCGAGCTGGTGATGGGGGTAGGAAGGTTTTATGTCCCTGATGACCTC
>JAUZRJ010000110.1 GCA_030950545.1 Aquificota bacterium
CCTGACCGAAGGTATCTCCGTGAGCTCTGCCTTCGGCAGGGCAGGAGTAGGGGCGGAGTGAACCCGCCCGTGGTGGTAAGGGACACATTAAGTGTCCAAACCCACCACGAAGCTCCGCATCTCTGATGCGGGGTAGTTCACAATTTCCACGATGGAGAATCTCCTCTGGATCCTGAAGAGACTGAGCCCCCACACCCATCTCCTGTTTCTTTCCCTTCTCGGGTCAGTGGTCCAGTCAGCAGGGTCCGCGGGGGTGACACTTCTGGTGAAGGGCGTCGTCGATGAGGTCTTCCTGATAAGGGACCAGACGAAGGTCATAACCACCGTAAGTCTCATCCTCGGGTCCGCCCTCGCGATGCAGGTGGGCTTTTTCGTTTCCAAGTACTCGGTCAGCGTAGCCTCCGAGAGGACCCTGAAGAATCTCAGGGAAGAGATCTTCCAGAAGCTCCTCTTCGTTCCCCACACCTTTTTCATAAAACACCCGGCGGGAGACCTTATAAGCAGGGTCGTGAGCGATGTGGAGAAGATCAGGATCATACTGACGGAACACGTACCCGTTCTCCTGAGGGAGCCCGTGGTGGCGGTCGTTCTGTTCTTCGTTCTTCTCTACAGAGACCCCCTGCTGACAGCTGTCCTAATACTGCTGCTCCCTCTGATGGTCCTTATGGTCAGGTATTTCGGGTCCAAAAAGGGAAAGCACCTCAGGAGGTCCCAGGAGGGGACCGCCCAGCTGACCCAGATCCTCTCCCAGACGTTCCAGGGTATAGAGAACCTGAAGGTCTTCTCCGCGGAGGACAGGGTTTTGAAACACTTCAGGGATTGGAGCGGGAGGATCCTGAGGTCCTCGGTCAGGATGGATCTGTACGTTACCGGAAACACCGCCCTGAACTACATGTTCGGCTATACCGCTGTCGCGGGTGTCCTCCTCTACGGAGGATACAGGATAGTTGAGGGGCATCTATCCCCCGGCGAGTTCGTCTCCTACCTTACCGCCCTCTTCATGCTCCAGCCCCACCTTATCAACTCCCAGAGGGCCCTGATGAGTCTGAAGGGTACGTTACCCGTGGTCTCACGGCTGAAGGAACTGCTCGACCTTAAGGGTGAGACCTCGGGAAAGATCACCTTCCGCGGGTTCAGTAAGTCCATAGACCTGAAGAACGTAAAGGTTTCCGTAAACGGCAAACAGATCCTGAAGGGTATAAACCTGACCATACTGAAGGGTGAGAAGATAGGTATCGTGGGCCAGACGGGATCGGGTAAGAGCACCCTTGTGAGGCTTATACCCAAGCTCATAGACTACGAGGGGGAGATCCTGATAGACGGCAAGGACCTGAGATCCTTCGACCTGAGGTCTCTCAGGGAGAGGATAGGTATGTCAACGCAGGAGACCTTCCTGATAAACGGGACCGTAAGGGAGAACCTGCTGATCGCCAAACCGGATGCGACGGAGCGGGAGATGAGGGAAGCCCTGAGGCTCGCCCTCTGCGACTTTGTGGACAGATTCGAAAAGGGTCTTGACACCGTGGTCGGGGAGAGAGGTCACTCACTCTCCGGGGGTGAGAGGCAGAGGATAGCCCTCGCGAGGGTGTTCCTCAGGGATCCCGACATAGTGATCCTGGACGAGGCGACCTCCGCTCTGGACACGAACACGGAGAAGAAGATCCTGAGAAACATCTTCGAGTTCTTTGAGGGAAAGACCCTGATAATAGTCGCCCACAGGCTCTCAAACATAACCGAGTGCGACAGGATAGTCGTGATGAGGGAAGGTGTCATCGTGGAAGAAGGGAGCTTTTACCTCCTGGTTGAGAAGAGGGGGGAGTTTTACAGGATCTTCAGGGAAATGCTATAATCGATCCATGGGGCGTCTGTTCATACTCTCAGCCCCTTCGGGGACGGGAAAGAGCACGGTAGCGGGAAAGCTCCTCCAGCAGGTTGACAGCCTCAGACGTGTCGTAACCGCCACAACCAGGAGACCCAGACCAGGGGAGAAGGACGGCGTTGACTACATATTCATGACAAGGGAGGAGTTCGAAAGGGGGATAAAGGAGGGGTTCTTTCTCGAGTACGCGGAGGTGTACGGTAACTACTACGGAACACCCAGAGACCAGGTGGAGAGAAACATGAAGGAAAACGTAGACTCCCTCCTGGTTATAGACGTTCAGGGGGCCTTCAGGGTGAAGGAGGTTTTTCCGGAAGCGGTCTCCATATTCCTGCTACCTCCGTCCCTCGAGGAGCTGAAGAGAAGGATGATAGCCAGGGGATACAGGGACTCGAACACGGAGGTCAGGCTCGAGATGGCCAAGAAGGAGATACCCTGCGCCAGGTTCTTTGACTATGTTATAATTAACGATTTTGTGGACAGGGCTGTTGAGCTCCTGAGGAGCATAATCCTGGCCTCAAGGTGCGAGCGTGAGAGGGTACTCGGAAGGCTGGACGCCCTTCTCCACAGCGAGGACGTCCTGTCTCTTTTAAAGGGAGGTAGGTGCTATGTCAAAGAGGCCTAATATAGAGAAGGCTCTTGAGAAGGTCGACTCAAGATACCAGCTCGTCCACGCCGCTGTAAAAAGAGCCCTTCAGCTCCTTCAGGAGGGGGACGACTTCTTCATAAGAGGGGAGAGGGAGCTCATAAAGAAGACCTTCCAGGCCATAGAGGACATCGCGGAAGGTAAGGTCAAGGTGGTAAAGAGAAAGTAACTTATATCTCATGAAGGTTCTTACCGAGTACAACCTTACGGATCTTCAGGAGGAGCTTACATCCTCCGGCTTTGAACACTACAGGGCGAGGCAGATCCTGAAGTGGGTTTACAGCAAGTTCGTGTTTGACTTTGACCTTATGACCGACCTCCCCAAGGACATGAGGAGAACCCTTAAAGAGACCTTCAGGGTCCACACCCTCGATACGGTGGACAGGGTAACCGCCCCGGACTCGGTGAAGTACCTCTTCAGAACCCGGGACGGACACCTGATCGAGACCGTCCTGATAAAGGAGAGGGATCACCTGACCCTCTGCGTCTCCACCCAGATAGGCTGTGCGGTCGGTTGCACCTTCTGCGCTACAGCCCTTGACGGTCTTATCAGGAACCTCAGGACCTCGGAGATAGTTGACCAGTACCTGAAGGTGGCGGAGGACATCGGCGGGAGGATAAGGAACGTTGTCTTCATGGGTATGGGAGAACCACTTGCCAACTACGAAAACCTGAGGAAGGCTGTGGAGATAATGGTCTCACCCTGGGGGATCAACCTCTCCAAGAGGAGGGTAACGGTATCAACCAGCGGTATACTCTCCCAGATAAGGAGGATGATGGAGGACGATGTCCTCAAGGATATAAACCTGGCGGTATCCATAAACGCCACCACACAGAGGCTCAGGGAGAGTATAATGCCACTTACAAAAACCAACACACTGAAGGACCTCATGGACCTACTCAAGAGGTACCCCCTGAGACCCTACAGGCGGATAACCCTCGAGTACGTCCTCATAAAGGACCTTAACGATTCCGAAGAAGACGCCCTGAGACTTGCAAGGCTTATAGGAAAGCACAAAAAGAGGTTCAAGGTGAACCTCATACCCTTCAACCCGGACCCCAACCTCCCTTATGAGAGACCACCCATGGACAGGGTCCTGAGGTTTCAGAAGGTTCTGTGGGAGAGGGGTATATCCACCTTCGTCAGGTTCAGCAAGGGAGTTGATGTGTTCGGAGCCTGCGGTCAGCTCAGGTCCAGAAGGCCTGTGGTAAGATCTCTAAACCATGAGGAGCCTGCCCAGGTGGGTGACGGAGCTGGCTGTAATAGTCTTAGTGGTCCTCCTGATAAGGGCGACTCTCGTTCAGGCCTTTAACATCCCCTCCGCGTCGATGCAACCCACCCTCCTGATAGGGGACTTCATACTTGTGAACAAACTCGTCTACAGGGTCTCGGAGCCGAGGAAGGGGGACATCGTGGTCTTCAAGTACCCTGTGAACCCCTCCCTCGACTACATAAAAAGGATCATAGCGGGTCCCGGAGACACAGTTGAGTTCGTTGAGTTCAGGGATGAGAAGGCGGGGATAAAGGTCTATAAGGTCCTGGTAAACGGGAGGGAGTACAGGCTGAGGTACGTGGGTCTAAGAAACTTTTCGGGGAGGTTTTACTACGAATTCGAAGAGACGGTTCCCGTGAACGGGAAGGAGATAAGGCACAGGGTCTGGTTCTCCGCCTACCCGGTAAAGGTGGCGGGTATGGACAGCGGGTCAGGTGTGGAGTGCCTCGAGGAGAAGGACGGTCTCTGCACCAAGTTTGTTGTTCCCGCTGGGTCCTACTTCGTCATGGGAGACAACAGGGACAACAGCGAGGACAGCAGGTTCTGGGGTTTCGTCCCAAGGGAGAACATAGTGGGTAAGGCTTTTGTCATATACTTCTCGGGTGAGGTTCCGCCCCTTACACCGAAGGACGTCAACTTCCTGACCGGCTTCAGACAGCTCTTCCTGGCCCTCCTTCACCCGAGGCCCGAAAGGATAGGCAGGTTCATAATCTATTAGAGGGGGTGAATAAAAACACCCGCCTCCTCAAGCTCCCTGAGAGCCATCATGACGGTTGACGGCTTCACTCCGGGTACCGATATCAGTGAGTTTATAAAGAGTTCCAGGGCAAACTCCGGGTCAACGTATATATCGGTTACGCTACCTCCCTCAACGGTGGCGAACCTGCTTATACTCTCAACGAACTTCTCGGTGACCGCCCTGTCCTCGAGGTTTACCACCCTGCTCAGGATACCTCCCATGAGACCGAGGGCGGTCTCCATATCGGAGACGGGTCGCAGGTCGGTTCCCGCCCTGATACTTCTAAGGGACTCCAGAACCTCCTCCACGTTGTCGTAGGGAAGGCCGTACCTGGGAAAGACCCTCTTTATCCTGAGGCCCGAGATCCTGCCTATCAGGGTGTTTACCACCTCACCCGAGGGCATGTACATCCTGTGGAAGATCCTTACACCCTCCGTGGGGTCTCCGGGTTTCTCCGAGAAGAGGGAGCTGAGGAAGTCAGGGGTAAAGAGAAAACCCGTGTCCTCCTCGTAAAGGCAGAAACTTCCGGGGTAAGGTGAGAAGTTGAGAGGAACAAACCTTATCCTGTGGCCCGTGGTTATGGTAACCGAGTAGGAAGGGAAATCTTCAAAGGTCCTGACCTTACCAGCCCTGAAACCTGACTCCGACAGGAGCCTCTTTACCGTGTAGTCCGCTATGACTTGGAAGGACCCCCTGTGCTGTTCTCCGAGAACGAAGACGTTGTAAACGGAAGATATATCTCCGCCCAGAACTACCACCGCGTCTATCTCCCCCAGGCTGAGCAGGACGTCCTCCACCAGGTTCCTCACACCGGTCCACTCGTCCAGGGTTCCCGCGTTTATAAGAAACGCAGCCCTCTTCCCTCTATCCTCGTATATCCTGAGATAGACGTTCTTCAGTATGACAGGCACCCTGGAGAACTTGGAGATCCTGTAGACACCTTCAGCCACCTCCTCCACGGGTCTGAACTCTTTGGGAAGTCTGTCCGGCGTTGAGGATGTGACCTCGACAGGTCTTACCTTCTCTATCATCGTCCTGAGGAAGTCCTTTGTGTCTTCAAACCTCTGCTCCCAGGAGAGGTCCTCAAACTCCCTTACCTTTACCGACACTTCCTCCTGTTCCAGCAGGGTCCTGAGGTCTTCAAGGCTCGTGGTGATGCCGACAACCCTCCCATCGCTTATGCCCACCTCACAGGAGAAGCTGTTCCTGACCTCGACCAGTCTGGACTCCTTTCTGGCGCTCAGCTTTATGACCGTGTTCACAAACCCAAGGTTGTGGGCCTCCTCCAGCGGGTCCAGCTTGTGGAGATAGCTCAGCTTGTTCAAAAGGTCAAGGGGGTTGAAGGGCTTCCTTATGTAGTTCAGATCCGAAAAGCCCAGGCTCCTGAGCCTCCTTTCCTCCTCTTCCCTCTCCACTATGAAGAAGGGTAGGGGCGTGCAGTCCTCTCTGCAGACCTCCACCCAGGACTTTATGTCCGCCTGGTTTATGATCACTACGTCAACGGTTGCGGATGATATCAGCTCCCTGAACATGTCGTCGCTCGCAGCTATCAGTAGCTTGTGGCCCGTGACGTTGAATATGTCGCCGAGCAGGGGGAATATCTCCCTGTCCCTGTCAAGAAGCAGGGCCTTTATAGCCATCACTCTATCTCCTTTTTCTTCGAAGCGACCTCGAGGAGCCTGAGCTGTTCCCTCAGTATGTTCAGTGACTGGACGACCATGAAGAAGGCGTGCTCTACGTTTATAAGGGCTCCCTGGAAGGAGAGGTCGTCGGTGATGAGTCTCAGCTCCCTGAACCTGCGGAACCCCTCGTCTATCTCGGTCCCGAACTCCACAAGCTTGGGTATAAGTTCCTTTTGAAGTTTCAGGGCCTCCCGCTTTGTGTCCATGGCTCCACTCTCCCTATGGCGCTTCCGGTTCTCCTCGGCATGGGTGTCCTCCCAAATAGTATAATCTCCAGCTTCCTGATGTCCGCCTCCGAAAGCCCCCCTATGCTGACGACCCACTCCTCCCCCCTCCTGCAGACTATCTCCAGGTCTCCGGAACCATCCACCCTCACGGTTCCTCCCCCGTTCATGAATCCAACCGCTATGGAGAGGGTCACAAAGTCCGGGTGATCCAAAGAGAGGACGGGTTTCTCTATACACCTGTCCGTCTGCAGGAGCAGGGAGAGTGCAAGACCGACCCTGAAGAGGTTCTCCGCGGTAAGAGGATAAAGGCCAGGCGTCCCTCTTAAGGTGGTACCATCAAAGATCCTGTTCATCCAAAGCCCTCTCCACCTGGGGCTCAATATCTATGTTATCACCCGAAAATGAACACAGTAGAAAGAACTCCTCGTTTCCCTTAGAACCTCTGGGCTTTGCCTTCATAACACCGAGAACCTTCAGACCGAGCTCCACCACAAAACGGGCGACCTTCAGAACCGCCTTCTTCCTGAGATACCTTTCTCTCACCACCCCCTTCTTCACCTCCCTTGGGGATAGCTCGAACTGGGGCTTTACGAGAACCAGGAGAAGGCCTTCCTCTTTGAGAAACCTCACTAGGTTCCGCAGGACCTTTGTAAGGGAGATGAAGGAGACGTCCACGGTTATAAGGTCCACCTTCTCTGGAATGTGGCTTTCGTCCAATTTCCTTGCGTCCGTCTTCTCGTAGAGGACGACCCTCGGGTCGGTTCTGAGCTTGGGGTCCATCTGACCCTTCCCGACATCCACCGCGTACACCTTCCTGGCCCCGTGCTGGAGGAGGCAGTCCGTGAAACCTCCGGTCGAGGAGCCCACATCGAGGCACACCTTACCCGTCACGTCTATCCCGAACCTACTTAAAGCCCCTTCCAGCTTGTAGCCTCCGCGGGAGACGTACCTTGGAGGTTCCAGAATCTCAACCTTTTCCGTCCCCTTAACCCTGTAGCCGGGCTTGTCAACCCTTTTCCCGTCCACAAACACAAGGCCCGCCATTATGACGGCTCTCGCCTTCTCCCTTGACGGGACCAGTCCCTTTTCGAATATGTACCTGTCAAGCCTCATATGACTGTTATAATATTTAGGCTCATAGTCTCAGTAACCCCGGAGGTGGTAGGTTGGATCTGCTCTCCAGGATAGCCCGGGAAGTCCAGAAGGAGACCCGAGTGAGGGTCCACAGGAGGAACGTGGAGAGGGTACTTTCCGCGGTTCTCACAACGGGAGACTTCTGGAAGATAATAGACCTGTCCGATATCCCCGTTCCCGCGGCTTCAGGCATAGTGAGAAGGCTCATCTCGGAAGGGATCCTGTTTAAGGACGAGGCGGAGAACATACTCCTCACTCAGAAGGGATACGACCTCGTCTCCGAGATCGGTATAGCGAAAGTTGTAGATCACTCCTGTCAGGCTTGCGAGGGGCGGGGCTATCCCTTCTACGCGGACAAGGACCTCTACAGAACCTTCGTGGAGATAGCGAGGGAAAGGCCAGCTCCTATAAGGGACTACGACCAGGGGGCTGTGACCCCCGAGACCACAGTGGCGAGGGTCCTCTTCATGGACTCGAGGGGTGACCTCAGGAACAAGGAGATCATGGTTATGGGAGCGGAGGACGACCTCACGGGGCTCGCTGTCGCCCTCACCGGAAAGGCCAGGAGGGTTGTGATAATAGACATAGACGAGAGGCTGATAGAGTTCGACAACAGGGTCTTTAAAGACCTCGGCATAGACAACGCGGAGGCTTTGGTCTGGGACCTCAGGAACCCCTTCCCTGAAGAGATGATAGGTAAGTTCGATGTCTTCATAACCGACCCCCCTGAGACCTTCGCAGCCTTCAGGGCCTTCATAGGTAGGGGCATAGCCACCCTGAAGGAGGAAGGATGTTCCGGTTACTTCGGACTCACACTCAGGGACTCTTCTGTATTCAGGTGGAAGGAGTTTCAGGAGATCCTGATAAACGAGTACGGGGTTGTGATAACGGACATAATACAGGACTTCAACCACTACATGAACTGGGACTACCATAAGGAGACCAGGGCTGCGGAGATAGCACCCGTGAAAAGAGAGCCGAAGGAGATATGGTACAGGTCCGCCTGGTACAGGATAGAGACACTACCGGGCTTTAAAAGGTGGAACGACCCGATCTCGGACGAGGTCTTTTACCTGGATGAGGAAGGCTCTACTACTTAGCCTCCTCTTTGCCCTGTCCTTCGGTAGAACTGAAGATACGGAGGTGGAGTTCCACTACGACCCCTCCCTTGAGAGCCTTGAGGAGATGCTCCATCCCAGCACGGTTGAGATGGCGACACCTGACATCTGGCCCGTGGTCGGTATGGTCACATCCGGCTTCGGGTGGAGGAGGTTCAGGGGAAAAAGGGAGTTCCACACGGGCGTCGACATAGCAGCTCCCTACGGTAGCAGGGTCGTTGCCACCGCTCCCGGTTACGTTCTCTTTGCGGGCTACGTTAAAGGTTACGGGAACACGGTGGTCATATACCACGGTTACGGGTTCGTCACCCTTTACGCCCACATGGCCACGGTTGCGGTAAAGAGGGGAGAGAGGGTGGCAAAGAACAGGGTCATAGGTTACGTCGGCTCATCGGGAAGGACGACCGGTCCTCATCTTCACTACGAGGTGATAAAGTACGGCATAAGGCAGAACCCGATCCTTTACCTTCCCTAAGCTAACCCTCTTTTCCTGAGCTCGTCCTCGTATATGCGTCTGTAGAGTATGTTCCACTCGGGTGTTCCCTCGAGAAGGTTCCTCGAGTAGCTCCTTATCTTCTCCCTGACCGCCCTCTCTATCTCCTGCTCCACCTTCAGAGCTTCTCTGAGTATCTGGGCTATCCTCCTCCTGATCACGGGAGGGTCTTCGTAGATCTCGACCGTGTCGTCTTCCATTATCAGGTCCCTTATCATGTTGGCTATCTGGTTCATCCTCTCCCGCGGGTTTATGTTTATCTTCCTGTCCTCCGCGAGCTTGGCCTTAATCGCCCTGAAGGCGGTCCTGTAGTCGACGTCCGCCTCCTCAAGAACGTCCATCTTCTCCTTCAGGATCCTCTTCGCCTCTTCGTCGAGCTGTCTTTCCTCCTCCTCCGCCTTTTTGAACACCCCTATTATCTTCCTCCTGAACAGGTCCGGGTCCTCCGCCTCTATGATCTTTTCCTCCGTCAGCCTCTCAACTATCTCGGAAGCTATCCTCTCGACCAGTCTCTCGGGGAGTTTCATTCGGATTATTATACCACACTAAAGAAGACCCTCTAAAACCCCCTCCACCTCTTGGGTGTACCTGCCCTCGGGTGTGTTTATTATAAGGGGCCTGTCAACGTGAACAGGTCCGGGAACGTTCCGTATTGAGGTTATGAAGGTAACCTTGGGT
Source organism: Aquificota bacterium (assembly GCA_030950545.1). Classification (GTDB taxonomy): domain Bacteria; phylum Aquificota; class Aquificia; order Aquificales; family Aquificaceae; genus Hydrogenivirga. The sequence continues at coordinate 9,871 of JAUZRJ010000110.1, forward strand.
GGCTTTGAGACCTTCGGGTAGACGAGTGTCATGAACCTGGGGGGCAGGTTCAGGGGCTGTAGTGTGATGAAGGTCTCGTAAATCCTGAAAGACGGTATCATGAGGTTAAGATAGCCCCCGTCTCTCAGGAGATAGGAGGACGCCCTTAAGAAGTCCCCGAGGGTCGTGTCCCCCTCCGAGTGGAGGTTGTCTCCTTTTCCGTGAGGGAAAAAGGGAGGATTTGTGACAACGACGTCAAAGGAACCTCTTTTGAAAAACTCATCAACCCTCCTCACATCACACCTCACGGGAAAGACCAGGTTTGAAAGCTCGTTCCTCTTCACGTTCTCCTCAAGGAGACGGAACATACCCCCGTCCCTCTCGAGGGCGAAAACCTTGGCTCCGAACTTCTTGGCGATGACCAAAGAGAGAAAACCGAAGCCCGCTCCCAGGTCCGCAACCTTTGAACTCCTCCTCACCCCCCTCACCTTTGAGAGGAACAGCACCAGGTCCACAGAAACCCTGTGGGCTTCCGGCTGGACGAGCTTTAGCTTTCCTCTGAAGAAGGTGAACTCCTTACCTGAGCCTCTCAACTATGTCCATGAGAGCCTGGGCTTTTTCCTTGACCTTCTCCCACTCCCTTATGTCCTCCATCGTCTGGGCGGTGGCTATCTTCCTCACCGCCTCCTCAAACTCCTTCTTCGCCTTCCCCACGTCTATCTCTCCCACCTCGTAGGCTTCTTCCGCGAGGATCAGGACCTTCTCGGGGGTCACGTCCACTACACCCCAGGTGACCGCCATGCCCTCCCTCTCGTTACCGTTGAAGTAAACGAGCCCGGGCTTCAGGAGCGTCATAAGGTACATGTGGTTTTCTAAAACCCCTATCTCACCCTCAACGGTCGGGATGTTCACCGACTCAACCTCCTTGGAGAAGGCGAGACCCTTAGGAGTCACTATCTCCACCCTGATCATCGCATAAAGAGTATAGCATATATCCTATGGGCCCTGTTATTACAGCCCTTCTGGTGGTCCTTGTAGCCTTCGTCCCCTTCCACTTTCTCAGGTCGCCCGAGAGGGGGGAGATAGAACTCATAAGGTTGAAACCCGAAGAGTTCAGCACAGAGCCGGGAAGGGAGGGCGGGACGGTGTACTTTATCCTGAGCGGGGACCCCAAAACGCTGAATCCCGCCCTCGCCCAGGAGACGACCTCCACCGCGGTTCTGGACGGTGTCTTTTCGGGTCTTGTGAGGCTCGACCTCAAGACCATGGAGGTGAAGCCGGACCTGGCGGAGAGGTGGGAGGTCTCGGAGGACGGAAGGGTGTGGACCTTCTACCTGAGAAAGGGGGTAAGGTGGAGCGACGGTAAACCCTTCACAGCGGACGACGTTGTCTTTACCTTCAACGATATCTACTACAACGACTCGGTCCCGACCTCGGTCAGGGACATACTAACTATAAAGGGAAAAAGGATAAAGGTGGAGAAGGTGGACGACTACACGGTCAGGTTCACACTCCCTGAACCTTTCGCCCCCTTCCTCAACGCCCTCGGAGTTGAGATACTTCCCAAACACAAGCTGGAGAGGTTCGTGAGAGAGGGAACCTTCAACACAGCGTGGAACGTGAACACGGACCCTTCCGAGATAGTGGGGACCGGTCCGTGGGTCATAAAGGAGTACGTGAAGGGGCAGAGGGTCGTCTACGAGAGGAACCCCTATTACTGGGAGAGGGACGAGGAGGGGAAGAGGCTCCCCTACATCGAGAGGAGGGTTGGGATAATAGTGAGCGACCCGGACACCGCTATCTTAAAGTTCGTGAACGGTGAGGCGGACTACATAGGCATAAGACCGCAGGACATCCAGTTCATAGCGAGGCAGAAAAACCCGAGGATAAAGGTCTACGACCTCGGGGCTACTCCGTCCACCACGTTCCTCGTCTTCAACCAGAACCCGAGGGCGAAGATACCGAAGTACAAGCTGAGGTGGTTCAGGAACAGGCTGTTCAGGATAGCCATATCCCACGCAATAGACAGGGAGGGGATATCCTACCTCGTCTACAACGGACTGGCTAAACCCCTGTACACACCTATAACCGAAGCTAACAGGCCCTACTTTGACGAAGATTACTTCCCCAAGTTCGAGTACGACCTTGAAAAGGCCAGGAGGATCCTGGAGAGCATAGGCTTCAGGGACAGGGACGGGGACGGGATACTTGAGGACCCGGAAGGCAACGACCTTAAGTTCACACTCATAACCAACGCGGGGAACAAGGAAAGGGAGACCATAGGGAACATAATAAAGGAAGACCTGAGGAAGATAGGTATAGAGGTCCACTTCCAGCCCATAGACTTTAACTCACTGGTCTCGAGGCTCACCTCCCCGCCTTACGAGTGGGAAGCGGTGATAATAGGTCTTACAGGCTCAATAGACCCCCACTTCGGGAGGAACGTCTGGCACTCCTCTGGACAGCTCCACATGTGGAACCCGGTTCAGAAGGAGCCCGAAACCGACTGGGAGAGGGAGGTGGACAGACTGATAGACCTCGGGGCTACTGAGCTTGACCCGAAGAAGAGGGTGGAGATCTACAGGAGGGCCTTCAGGATAATAACCGAACAGCAACCGATGATATTCATAGCGACCCCCAAGAGCCTGCTCGCTGTCTACGACAGGTTCGGGAACCTGTTCCCGACTGTCTGGGGCTGGTACGAGGAGAACAGGGTGTTCATAAAGGAGTAGCTACCTTATCCTGTGTCTTTCCAGCAGGCGGAAGAATCTGTTTACCGCCCCGGCTATTATCCTCCTCGCCTCCTTCCTGCTCTTTATGCCGAAGTCCTTCATGAAGGTGGACACATCCGCCTCGAAGTACCTCCCTTTTATGACCTCCCTGTAAGGGCTTTCGAGGCTGTCCATGAGCTTTTCGAGGTCCACCGCGTATATGATAACGTTCTCAAAGTAGGCTTCCCTTTTCTTCCTGAACTCCTCCCCGACTATCTCTATGTAGAGCCTGCTGCTGGGGAGCCTTGCACCGTTTTTGCACTCCTCGTATCTGTCCAGGACCTCCCCGATCACCCACACCTTGTAGTGGTAGGGCCCTATGGCTTTCATCCCACGAAACTTTAATTATATCCTTAAAGGTTAGCGGAAAGTTACCAGCTAAAGGGCTTTCAGGACCTTGCTGAGGTCCTCCACCTTCTCCACGTTAAACACCCTGACCTTCTGGTCCGTCCTCTGGATGAGCTTGGAAAGGACGTTTTTGGGACCGACCTCCACAAAGGTGTCAACCCCCTGGTCTATCATGAACCTGACGCTCTGGAACCACTTCACCGGTGAGAAGATCTGCCTGTAGAGGTTCTCCCTTATCTCGTGGGCCATGGTGTGGGCCCTTGCGGTGTAGTTCTGGACTACGGGCACACGCGTGTTCCTTATCGGCGTTTGGGCGAGCTTCAGGCGGAAGGCGTCCGCAGCGTCCTTCATGAGGGAGCAGTGAGAAGGAACGGAGACCTTTAAAGGGACCACCCTTGCCCCCCTCTCTCTGGCTATGTCCGAGGCCCTTTCCACAGCCTCCTTCTCACCGGATATTACCGTCTGGTCGGGAGAGTTGTAGTTGGCGGGCTCGACAACACCGAACCCCTTCGCCTCATCGCAGACCCTTTCCACCTCCTCGGGGGGTATCTTCAGGACCGCCACCATGAGGCCCTTTCCTTCCGGGACCGCCTCCTGCATGTACTTGGCCCTCAGGTATGTGAGCCTGACCGCCTCAAAGACCTCAACCCCGCCCGCAACGAGGAGTGCGGTGTACTCGCCGAGGGAGTGGCCCGCAACGAAGTCCGGTTTCGGGAAGCCCGCGGACTCCATAGCCCTGTAGATGGCATAGGAGGCGGTGAGGATACCCGGCTGTGTGTATACGGTCTGGTTGAGCTTCTCCTCAGGACCTTTCAGGATCACATCTACTATGTCGGGCAGTGACATCCTGAGGGCCTGCTCCACAGAGTGGAAGACGTCCGCGGACTCGTGAAACTCTCTGTAAAAGTCGTAGGCCATACCCACATACTGGGAACCCTGACCCGGGAAGACGTAGGCTATCTTACCCATGGCTGGTAAATTATAGCCAACCTTGACAAAAGGCATAAAATAAGATAATCCTTCTAAAACGCCGTTTTAGACCGGAGGTTAAGGATGGCCAGAGGGACTGTCGCCTGGAAGATAATAAGGGACCACCTGGTTGCGGGCAGGATGGAACCCGGGGAGGAGATAGCGATCAGGATAGACCAGACCCTCACCCAGGACGCAACGGGAACAATGGCCTATCTGGAGCTCGAGGCAATGGGAATAGACAGGGTAAAGACGGAACTCTCTGTGAGCTACATAGACCACAACATGCTCCAGACCGACTTTAAAAACCCCGACGACCACAAGTACCTCATGTCGGTTGCGAAGAGGTTCGGTATATGGCTCTCGAAACCCGGGAACGGCATATGTCACCAGATCCACGTTGAGAGGTTCGCAAAGCCGGGAAAGACCCTTCTGGGGTCGGACTCCCACACACCTACAAGCGGTGGTGTGGGCATGCTGGCGATAGGGGCGGGAGGCCTTGATGTCGCATCCGCGATGGCGGGAGAGCCTTTCTACATGAAGATGCCCAGGATAGTGGGTGTACACCTTAAAGGGAAGCTCCCCGAGTGGGTAACCGCAAAGGACATAATACTTGAGCTCCTGAGACGTCTCACCGTGAAGGGCGGTCTCGGGAAGATCTTCGAGTACTTCGGTGAGGGTATAAAGGAGCTTTCCGTTCCGGAGAGGGCTACCATAACCAACATGGGAGCGGAGCTCGGTGCGACAACGTCGATCTTCCCTTCGGATGAGATAACGAGGGCATACCTGAAAGCCCAGGGAAGGGAGGAGGACTGGGTAGAGCTCCTTCCGGACCCGGACGCGGAGTACGATGAGGTAATAGAGATAGACCTCTCGGAGCTTGAACCCCTAATAGCCTGTCCCCACTCCCCCGACAACGTCGTTCCCGTGAGAGAGGTTGAGGGTGTGAAGGTGGACCAGGTGGTCATAGGCTCCTGCACCAACTCCTCCTTTGTGGACCTCACGAGGAGCGCGAAGATCCTGGAAGGGAGGAGGGTCCATCCTGACGTGGTCTTTGCGGTAGCTCCCGGTTCAAAGCAGGCCCTTGAGCTGATAACTCAGAACGGTGCCCTTCTCACCTTCCTCAAGGCTGGAGCCAGGATCTTGGAGAGCGCCTGCGGACCGTGCATAGGCATGGGCTTCGCTCCCCCGAGCGGTGGAGTCTCGGTGAGAAGCTTTAACAGGAACTTTGAGGGCAGGTCGGGGACTCCCGACGCCAAGGTGTACCTTGCGTCGCCCGAAACGTGCGTAGCCTGTGCGATAGCGGGTGAGATAGTGGACCCGAGGAGGCTGGCGAGGGAGGAGGGGATAAAGTGGATAAGCGTACAGATGCCTGACAGGTTCCCTTACGGAGACGAGGCGTTCATAGAGCCCCTCCCTGAGGAGGAGGCGAGGAGGGTTGAGATATACAGGGGACCGAACATAAAGCCCCTGCCTCCCTTCGACGAGCTCCCCGACAAGCTCACGGGTGAGGTCGCCCTTGTTGTGGGCGATAACATAACCACAGACCACATAATGCCGGCGGGGGCAAAGATACTCCCCCTCAGGTCCAACATATACGCCATATCCGAGTATGTCTACCACCACGTTGACCCGGACTTTGTCCCTAGGATGAAGTCATTGAAGGAGAAGGGAATAGCAGGGGTGATAATAGGAGGGGAGAACTACGGCCAGGGATCTTCCAGGGAACACGCAGCCCTTGCACCCAGATTCCTGGGAGTGAGAGCGGTGATAGCCAAGTCCTTTGCCAGAATTCACCACGCCAACCTTGTCAACTTCGGAATAGTTCCCCTTGAGTTCGTGAACAAAGACGACTACAACAAGTTCTCCCTCGGAGACCGGATAGAGATACCCGAGCTTAAAGAAAGGCTCGAAAAAGGCAGGGAGATAGTAGTTCTCAACAGGACAACAGGCGAAGAGGTCCTCTGCAGATACAACCTGACGCCCTACCAGATAGAGGTCCTCCTCAAGGGAGGAAAGCTCAACTACATAAAGGAAAAGCAGGCTCGGGAGGTGAAAGCCTGAAGGAGGTTCCGCCATGGCCATGCGGAAGGTGGTATCGGTGGTAGGGGCGGGAAACGTGGGGGAGCACGTGGCGAGTCTGCTGGCGATCAAGGGGTTTGCGGACGTCAGGCTTTTTGACATACCGAGAAAGGATGGGGATAAGGTCTTCGAACCCGTAAAGGGTAAGGCGCTGGACCTCAGACAGATGGTTGCGGCCATGGACATGGACACCAAGATAGAAGGGTTCACCGTAAGCCCCGACGGGAACGGCTACGAACCTATAGTTGACAGCGACATAGTGGTCATCACCGCGGGTTTTCCCAGAAGGCCCGGTATGTCAAGGGAAGACCTTCTGGAGGCAAACATAAAGATAGTCTCAACCATAATCTCAAGAGTCCGTCAGTACGCACCCAACGCCATACTGATCGTGGTCACAAACCCTGTGGACATAATGACATACGTTGCCTACAGACTCAGCGGTTTCCCGTCCAGCAGGGTTATAGGCATGGCTGGGGTGCTGGACTCCGCAAGGTTCAAAACCTTCATAGCGGAGGAGCTGAG
>JAUZRJ010000111.1 GCA_030950545.1 Aquificota bacterium
GTGAACTGCTCTGCTATACCAGAAAATCTCTTTGAGGCTGAACTTTTCGGTTATGAGAAAGGGGCTTTTACAGGCGCTTCCTCATCCAGAGCAGGCCTTATCGAAAAAGCGAACCACGGGATACTTTTCCTTGACGAAATAGGAGATATGCCCATAGTAATGCAGCCAAAGATTTTGAGGGTTTTACAGGAGAAGAAAGTCAGAAGGCTTGGTAGCAATCAGGAAATACAGGTTAACTTCAGACTTATATGTGCTACCAACAGAGATCTAAGGAAGCTCATAAGTGAAGGAAAATTCAGAGAAGACTTATACTACAGAATATCTACGATACATATACATCTTCCTCCTCTCAGGGAGAGGAAGGAAGACATTCCCGAGCTTGTAAATTGTATCATCAGAAAAGTCTCGAAGGATTGTGGTAAAACCATAAAAGGTTATACTGAAGGGTTTATAAAAAAAATAATGAACTATCCATGGCCTGGAAATGTACGTGAACTTGAGAATGTTTTGTTAAAAGCGGTGGCACTGAGCAGCAGTGGTATTCTCAGAGAAGAAGACCTCAAGCTAAACTATGAAGAAGAAAACACAACAGGGGACTTTGAAACTTATATACGAAGAGAGGTAAGGAAACTCATTAAGGAAAGTCCAGGTAATGTATACCATAAATTGATTAATATGATTTCAAAAATTATTGTAGAAGAAGGGATAAAAGAAGCTGGTTATAATCAACTGCTTGCATCTAAACTTCTCGGCATAAACAGATTAACTTTAAGAAAAAAACTCAAAGATAGTCTAGGATAAAATCCTTTAGCTCAGTAAAGTCCAGAGGGGGTGCGAAGTAATATCCCTGACCTTCATCGCAGCTGAGGTCGATAAGTAAGTTTAGATGATCCTCAGTCTCTATACCCTCCGCCAGAGAAACCGCACCTATGGAGTGGGATAAGTCCACAACAGCCTTTACAACTGCTCTCGCTCTATCACTTTCCACCATTGCGGAGATGAAAGATCTGTCTATCTTTATCTTGTCCACATCGAACTCTATCAGGTAGTTCATCGAAGAGTATCCGGTCCCGAAGTCGTCTATTGCGACCTTTATGCCTATTTCTCTCATAGTCCTCAGTATGGCTTTGGTCCTCTCTGGGTCCTCCATGGCTGTTGTCTCGGTTATCTCGACCACGAAGTTCTCGGGTTTGACCCTGTAGGCGTCAAGGAGGTCTCGTATTTTTTCGGTCAGGCCTTCCTCGAGGAACTGCTTGGTTGAGAAGTTCACCGCAACGAAAAGGTCCTCAAACCCAAGGGAGTGGATCCGGGACAGGTCCCTCACAGCCCTTGCGAGAACGCAGTATCCCAGGTCTATTATCTGTCCAGTGTCTTCCGCTATCTGGATAAACCTAGAGGGTGGGAGGAGTCCGAGGTCCGGGTGGTCCCACCTCACGAGGGCCTCAAAACCGACCAGCTTTTTATCCTTCAGCCTGAAGACAGGCTGATAGAACACCCTTATCTGGTCCTTCATAACCGCGTCTTTCAGACCTTCCCTGAGAACAACTATCTCCTTAAGCTCCTTCTCCGCCTCCTTTGAAAACACGACCACGGTGTTAGGGCCCGTATCCCTCGCCCTGGATAGGGCTATCTCCGCCTTCCTGATCAGGTCCTGGGGATCGCTTCCGTCCCTCGGAAACAGCGCCACACCCATATAGGCGTCCACCCTGACCCGGGTGCCGTTAACGGAGAAAGGGTCCTGGAAGACAGACCTCACCTTATCCAAGGCCCTGCTCAGACCCCTCATGTCCTTTATGCCGAGGAGGGCTACCCCGAACTTGTCCGCAAAGAACCTGCTCACCAGGTCTCCCTGTCTGAGACGGGAGGTGAGCCTGTTTCCGAGAACCTTCAGCACCTTGTCACCAGCTTCAGGTCCGTAGAGTGTGTTTATCCTGCTGAAGTCCGCGATGTCCACAAGCAGGATACCCGCCATCTCCCCTCTCCTCTGTGAGAAGCTTAGGACCTCCCTGAGTTTCTCGACGAACAGGCTCCTGTTGGGAAGGCCTGTTAGCATGTCGTAGTAGGTCGCCTTGAGGATCCTCTCCTCAAACCTCTTCCTGTCGGTTATGTCCCTTTCGCTCACGACCGCCCCTTCAAGACCTATCTCCTGCCAGTTCTCCGGCAGGAATATGTTTGCTTCCACCCACTTGTAATCACCTGTTTTTGTCCTCACCCTGAACTCCGCTGTCCTCGGCTTTCCCGGGTAGCTGAAGACCAGGTTCTTCAACCTCTCGACCATGTCCCTGTCCTCCGGGTGGACGAACTCTGAGAAGTGCCTTCCCACAACCTCCTCGGGTTCCCAGCCGAAGATCTTAAGGGACGAGGGGCTTTTGTACCTTATACCCCCTTCCCTGTCCATTATGGCAACCACATCGTGAGAGTGGGTGAGGATAAGCTCGAGCTTGGCTTTCTCCTCCCTCAGCTTCTTTTCCAGCTCCCTCTCCCTGGTCACGTCCACGCCTACTCCGAGACCCGCATACCCGTCTTCCAGCCTTATGGTGGTTGCGTAAACTTTGAGTAACCTGTAGCTTCCATCTTTGGTCGTCACCGGGACGTCGAGGTACTCCACGGGTTCCATCCACCCTTTTATCCTCTTCCTGACGTTCTCCCTTATCATCTCCCTGAAATCGGGATGGACCAGGTCCCAGAGGTTCACCTTCCTGATCTCATCGGGAGAAAACCCGAGAAGCTCTATCGCATAGGGGTTGGCGTAGATAATCTTCTCCCTGTATATGAATATGAGAACGGGTGCGTTCTCCGCTATCAGCCTGAAGATCCGCCTCTCTCTCTTCAGCTCCTCCGACAGGCGGTCCTTTTCCAGATACTCCGATATCGCAACCGCCACTGCCTTCAGGAACTCAACCTCTTCCTCAAAGAACTCCCTGCGGGAGCGTGAGTAAACCGTCAGGACACCCCACAGCCTGCCGAGATGCTGAACGGGAACCGCCATCAGGCTCTTTATACCGTAACGGGTCACAACGTCCCTTTCCGAGAACCTGCCCTCAGAACCGAGGTCTTCGGACCTCACAGGTTTTCCCGTCCTTGAGCAGTAGTGGGCGTGGGTGTTGCCCTTCAGGGTCCTTCTCCCGACCGCCCCTCCCCTCCACCCGAACCCTCCTACCAGGAGGAACCTGTCTCCCTCAGGGTCGTACCGGAAGACACCGCACATGTCAACGTCAAGGGCCCTGACGACCTTTTTGCCTATGAAGCGGAGGAAGTTCCTGAAATCCCTGAACCTGAGGAAGCTCCTGAGCAGGTCTACAGAAGCGGTCTCCAGCTTCCTCAGCCTGTCCTCCGGGATTCTGGCCATACGGTATTCATTTTAATATTTTCTTAGCCCGGTTTTATAAACCCTTCAGCTCCCTCAGGATCTCGAACTGCCTCTCCATGACGTAGTCGCTCACAACGTCCTCCTGTTTGAGGTCCAGGTCGTACTGGATGCCCACCCTGAACACCCCGTCCCTCCTGATAACGTAGCGGACCTGTCCCGGGGTGTCCACTTCCCCCTTGGGCAGTCTGAACCTGACCCTAACCGCATCCCCCTCCTTCAGGTCGTCCGGGTCGTTCACGTACACACCCACGCCCCCGACCGAGACGTCCGCCATGGAGCCTGTAGCCTTCCACCCGTCCTTTTCCAGGAAAACGGGTACAGGGTCCTCAGGGACAACGCGGACGAACCTCCTCCTCTCCTGAGGCAGATCCGCAAGCCCAAGCACCTTCAGCCTCGCCCTTTCCGACCTGGGGTCTACCTCCTCCACCCTGACACCCACAGCCCCCGGAAGGTCCCTGACCCTGAGGTAAAGACTCTCTCCCTCCCTGAAGATGTTTAGATCGCACCTCTCAACGGTCAGGTCCCGCTGACCCACCTCCACGACCTTTGTCCTGCAGACTACGGGAACCTCCTTGTAGTAGGTGAGGACGTCCACCTCCTCCGCATTCCTGATCAGGTCCATCAGGCCAGTTACGTCCTCCACAGGCTCTTCCTTTTTCTCCCCCGCCTTCTCCCTTAGCTCCCTCAGGTATCTGCTGTACGCGGTTTCCACCGAACCCATGATCAGGTCTATGAGATCCAGGAGGTCCTTCACTTTCCTGTGATCGCCTCCCCGTTCCACCGTGTAGTCCACATAGTCGCCGATGAGCCTGAGCAGGCTCTTTGTGAGCGGACCTCTGATGTCCACCCCGTGGGAGGCTAAGGAGTAAAACAGGTCAGAAACCTCCTCACGGAAATCCGACCTGAAGGAGAATATCACCGAGTAGACCTTCCTGATCAGAACCCTGAGGGTCTGTGTGTTCATGGGACCGGACCTTTCACTTCCTAGGAAGCTCAGGAAGTTATCCACAAACCTCTCCTTATAGCTGTTGAAGAACTCCCTCTCCCGGCTGATCCTCCCGAGCAGATCCTCTACTCCGCCCCTCCTGTCCACGATCGTATTGTAAACTCTATACTGGTATGCTGGTAGCCCTGACCGGAGCGGGTATATCCGCGGAGAGCGGTGTTCCCACCTTCAGGGGTGAGGAGGGGCTCTGGAAAAGATACGACCCGTCCAGATTAGCCACACCCGAGGCCTTCCAGAGGGACCCGAAGACCGTCTGGGAGTGGTACGCCTGGAGAAGGGAGGTGATAGCCAAGGCGGAACCCAACGAAGCCCACAGGACACTTGCGGACCTCGAAAGGGAAAAGGGGCTCTGGGTCATAACCCAGAACGTGGACGGGCTTCACCAGAGAGCTGGCTCGAAAAAGGTTATAGAGCTTCACGGGAACATATGGAGGGTCAGGTGTCTCTCCTGCGGTGCGAGGTTTTACGACAGGAGGGTTCCCCTAAAGGAGATACCGCCGAGGTGTGGTAAGTGCGGTGGGCTTCTTAGACCCGACGTTGTGTGGTTCGGGGAACCGCTCCCGGAGGACGCCCTGAGGAAGGCTTATGACCTCTCCGCAAGGGCGGAGGTCTTCTTAGTCATAGGGACGTCCGCGACCGTTTATCCCGCAGCGGAGCTTCCCCTGATCGCCAAGAGAAGCGGAGCAAAGGTCATAGAGATAAACCCCGAGGAGACCCCGTTAACACCCTTTGCGGACCTGTCAATCAGGAAAGGTGCGTCCGAGGGGCTCAGGGAGGTGGTCGGGGACCTTATTTAGCGGAGTTCTATACTATATAAGTGATGACCAGAGAGGTTAAGCTCGGCCTTTTCGTTCTGATAACTGCCGTTTCCTTCGCCTTTTTAGTTCTTACCTTCGGTGAGATCCCGATCCTCGGGAAGGACACGAAGAGCTACACAGCCAGTTTTGAGGACGTGGGCGGTCTCTCGGTAGGTGCGGAGGTGAGAGTCGCAGGTGTCAGGTCAGGAAGGGTAAAGGACCTTTTCCTCGAGGACGGCAGGGTTAGGGTGGTGTTTGAGGTGGACAGGGAGGTGAAGATCTACAGGGATGCAAGGGCTTACATAGGAACCCTGGGTCTGATGGGCGACAGGTACCTGGGGATTATACCCGGAACACCCGTGGCGGGAGAGCTTGAGGAGGGAGAGGAGGTGAAGGCTACCGAGGCGGTTGCGGACACGGACAGGCTTGTCAGGGAGCTGACCAGAACCGCGGAGGGCTTCAGGGAGGTGGCGGAGAGCCTGAGGGAAGTCCTGGAGGAAAACAGGAGGAGCTTGAGGGAAGTCCTCAACAACCTGAGGGACCTGACGGAGGTCCTGAAGGAGGTCACGGAGGAAAACAGGGAAAACCTCAGGAGGCTCATAGACCAGATGGCCCAGCTCACCGAAAACCTGAACAGAACCCTTCCCGAGACGCTGGCCTCGGTGGAGAGGCTCGCGGACCGGATCTCAGGGATCGCGGACGAGAACAGGGAGGACATAAGGAGGATCGTTGCAAACCTGAGGGACATGTCCGAGGACCTCCCCCGCCTCGTTGAGAACCTGAACACCCTTTCCGAGAACCTGGCGGTTGTTGTTGAAGAGAACAGGGAGGATATCAGGAGGTCTGTCAGGAACCTGGCAGGGATAACCGAAAGGCTCAGGGAAAGCTCCCGCAGAATAGACAGGATACTCGCCAAGATAGAAAGGGGAGAGGGTACCATAGGAAAGCTCGTTCACGACGAAGAGCTCTACAGGAGCGTCACCAAGGGGGCAAGGCTCTTCGGGGAGGCGGGTGAGGTTATAACGAACACAAGCCTGTACCTTGGCTTCGGAGGGGAAGCCTACAGCGGGGGTGATTCCAAGGGCTACGTCTCCTTAAGGATCCAGCCCGAAAGGAGCACCTACTACCTTCTGGAGATAGTAGGTGACTCGAGGGGAAGGGTTTACACGGAGCAGATAGTCGGAGGCCAGGAGATAGTGAAGAAGGAGTTCAAGCCCGAGTTTACCCTCCAGATAGCCAAGAACTTCTTCCTCTGGGGTGAGAGGTACATCACCCTGAGGGCGGGTCTGAAGGAATCAACGGGAGGCGTGGGCCTTGACTTTGTCCCGTCACCCAGGATGAGGATCTACACCGACGTGTGGGACGTCGGCAGGAAGGACAGGCCCGGAGAGGAGAACCTGAAACCGCTCCTCCAGATCGGACTCCAGCTCAGGCTGAGAGGTCCCTTCTACACGCGGTTCGGAGGGGATGATCTCCTCAACGACAGGCTGAGGGGTGTTTTTATAGGTGCGGGGCTCGAGTTTTCCGAGGACAACCTGAAGTACCTTCTCGGCGGTCTGGGTTTACCCCTTCCCTGAAATTTTATATTAATTTATTAGGTATGTTCGGCGACCAGATACGGAACCTTTACAGGATAAACCTGAACTTAAAACAGGGTGAACCGCTTTTAGTTTTCACCGACGACGAGAAGGACTATCTGGTCGGTCTTATAGACGAGTTCGTAGAGGTGGGGAGGGAGTTCACAGAGGATGTCAGGAGTCTGGTCTACCCCTCACTGAAGGTTCACGGGACCGAACCTCCTGAGGACCTCTGGAGGATCACCTTCGGGGACAGGGCGATAGACGAGCTTGTGGAGAGGGGTCTGTTCGAGAGGATCCTCGAGAAGGACAAGTATCCCGTGGATGAGGTCGTGAAGATCCTGAAAGGTCTCTCCGAGAACGTACCGAAGGTAGTCGTCGCCTTCCCCTACTTCTCGACAACCCACACCTTCTACAGGAAGGTCCTGACGGACCACTTCGGTGTGAGATACGCGTCGATGCCCCTGTTTGACCCCTCCATGTTCCTGACGTCGATGAACGTAGACTGGGACTACGTTGCCAGGCTCAGCACCGACATAGCGGACCTGCTGACCGAGGGTGAGTGGGTCCACGTCAGATCCGAGCACGGGACCGATATAGAGTTCTCGATAAAGGGCAGGAAGGGCATAGCGGACACGGGCCTGTTCCACAGACCCGGAGACTTCGGGAATTTGCCCGCGGGGGAGGCGTTCGTGGCTCCCGTTGAGACCGAAGCCTACGGCAGGCTCGTCATACTCTACGCACCCGACAGACAACTCGAAAGACCCCTCACCTTCAAGTTCAGGGACGGAGGTGTTGAGGACATAGAAGGTTTTGAAGAGTACAGAAACTTCATAGAGGACATATTCAAGAAGATGCCCTCCGCAAGATTTATAGCGGAGTTCGGTGTGGGGACCAACCCCAAGGCTTCAAGACCGGACAACCTCCTCGAGGCGGAGAAGATCTTGGGCACTGTCCACATAGCCATAGGGGACAACCACACCTTCGGAGGCACCAACAGGGTGGGTTTCCACACCGACTACGTTGTGTTTAAACCGACAGTTCTTGTAGGAGGAAGAGGATGGGAAAAAGAACTGCTTCTGAAAGGAAAACTCCAGAAGATATAAAGCTGGAGTTCATAAGGAAGGTCCACCTCTTTGAGGACCTGGGGACCGAAGAGCTCAAAGAGGCGGTCAGGTACATGACCTTAAAGAACTACACCAAGAACGATTACCTCTTCTTTGAGGAGGACGCGGAGCCGGGTATATTCATCCTCGTTGAGGGCCTCGTCAAGCTCCTCAAGGAGACCCAAGACGGGAAGACAATAATAGTGAGGCTCGTCTTCCCCGGAGACGTCTTCGGGTGGATAGAGTGGGGTAAAAACGCACCCAAAAACACCTACACCGCCATGGCTGTTCTCAACTCCACCGTTCTCTACATATCAAACAGGGACTTCATAAATTTAGCTATAAAGTATCCCGCAATAGCCATAAAGATGACCTGTGACGCGACCGCCAACCTGCTACAGACCTATGAGATCCTGAAAAGCATAGCCTCCGGAAGAGTGGAGGAGAGGATAGCGAAGGTCATACTCGAGCTCGCGGACAGGATAGGCGTGAAGAAGGACGGGAGCATAGTGATAAGGTTACCCCTCACGAGGCAGGACATAGCGGAGATGACAGGGACGACCGTGGAGACCGCCATAAGGGTCATGAGCAGGTGGAAGAAGCAGGGCATAATAAACACGGAGAGGGGTTACATAGAGATCATCAACAGGAGGGAGCTGGAGAAGTTGCTGGTGTAAAATAGAGAGGCATGAAGAAACACGGGAGCGTCCTGATCCTGTCCGCTCTCCTCTCCGCGGGCATGTCCGAACCGGGAAGGGTGCCGGACGAGATGATAGACCTCCCTGTGGTGGTTGTGGACTCGGAGGGTGTGGAGCACAGGCTCAGGGGTCTCGTCTGCGAAGGGGAGTCAAGCCTCGAACTCAGGAAAGGCACGCTCAGGTACAGGATACCCTTAAGGTCGGTGGATAGGATCGAGGTCCTCGAGGCGGACGATCCCGTAAAGGTCAAGGTGCGGATGAGGAGCGGAAGGGAGGACATATTTGAAGCGGAAAGGGGAACGAGGTGCTCTTCGGAGTCCGACACAGGATCCGTTACCTTCTATATAGATGAGGTGAGAACTATACGGATAGGGGTGAAGAGATGAGGAGGTTCTTCCTTCCTGTCATAGCGGGTATGTTCTTCTTCGCCGGATTCTTCGTTGGGGTCTCAAAGACCGTCTCCAAGGAGGACGAGTACGCCTACCTCAAGCTCTTCAGCGACGTTCTCAAGATAGTTAAGGAGAACTACGTTAAGGAGCCCGAGATCAAGAAGCTTATATACGGCGCAATAAGCGGTATGGTGTCCTCGCTGGACCAGTTCTCAGCGTTCTTTCCCCCCGAAAAGTACAGGGAGTTCATGCAGGAGACCGAAGGTGAGTTCGGGGGCATAGGCATAGAGATAAGCATGGAGAAGGGAAGACCGATAGTCGTAGCACCCATAGAGGGAACGCCCGCATACAGGGCGGGTCTCAGGGCGGGGGACGTGATCATAGCGGTGGACGGGGAGGACACCTTCGGGAAGAGCCTTCTGGAGATAGTAAGGAAGATAAGGGGAAAGCCGGGGACCAAGGTAACCCTCACCATAATGAGGAAGGGGGTGGAGAAGCCCTTCAAGGTGGAGATAACCAGAGCCATCATAAGGATAGAGAGCGTAAAATGGACCAAGTACGAGGACCTCGGATACATAAAGGTGATCCAGTTCCAGCACAACACAGCCCTTGACCTGAGGAAGGCTATAAGGGACCTGCTCGCGGAGAACGTAAGGGGTATCATCCTCGACCTCAGGAACAATCCAGGAGGGCTTCTTTCCGAAGCGGTAAAGGTCTCCGATCTGTTCCTCCCTGAAGGGAAGCTCATCGTCTACACCAAGGGAAGGGGAGGTGAGGAGGACAAGTACTACGCCAAAGAGCCACCTTTAGTCCCCGATAACCTCCCCGTTGTGGTTCTCATAAACAGAGGTTCCGCGAGCGCATCGGAGATAGTTACGGGAGCTCTAAAGGACCACGGAAGGGCTATAGTTATCGGGGAGAAGAGCTTCGGGAAGGCTTCCGTACAGAACATAATACCCCTCGAGGACGGGTCCGCCCTCAAGCTCACGGTCGCGTACTACTACACACCCAACGGGAACCTGATCCACAAAAAGGGCATAGCTCCCGATGTGGAGGTCTCCATGGACGAGAAGGCCTGGGAACAGCTGGCGGAGACCATAAGGAGGCTCAGGATCGAGGGTAACGGCCAGAAGGTTATACTGCTACCCGATATAGACGTCCAGCTTAAGAAGGCCATAGAGGTCCTCCATGCTGACCTTGGCGGTTGAGACCTCCTGCGACGAAACAGCCCTTGCGGTATACGACTCCGAGAAAGGACCCCTCGGCGAGATCCTCCTCTCCCAGGCCAGGGTCCACTCACCTTACGGCGGTGTTGTTCCTGAGCTGTCCGCAAGAGAACACACCAGGAACATACTCCCCCTCCTTGACAGACTCCTCAGGGACACAAGCCTGGACCTTAGGAGGATAGACTTTGTCTCCTTCACCCTCACACCCGGTCTTATCCTGTCCCTCGTGGTTGGTGTCTCCTTTGCGAAGGCGGTAGCTTACCTCCTGAAAAAGCCCCTCGTTCCCGTTCACCACCTTGAAGGTCACATCTACTCTGTCTTCCTGGAGAGGCCGGTGGATTATCCTTTTCTCGCCCTCATCGTGTCGGGCGGACACACGGACCTGTTTCTGGTAGAGGATTTCAGCAGGTACACTTTCCTGGGGGGAACTCTGGACGACGCTGCGGGTGAGAGCTTCGACAAGGTGGCCAGGATCCTGGGTCTCGGGTACCCGGGCGGACCGGAGATAGACAGGCTGGCAAGGAGGGGAAGGCCTGTGTACAGACTGCCGAGGCCCATGATCGATGACGGTTCCTTAAACTTTTCCTTCTCGGGACTCAAGACCGCGGTCGCCAGCCTTGTAACGGAGAGGACGGACCTCAGGGCGGAGGACGTTGCCCGGTCCTTTCAGGATGCGGTCGTTGACGTTCTCGTGGAAAAGACAGTCAGGGCTGTGAAGGAGACAGGTGTGAAGAGGGTCGCAGTTGTGGGGGGTGTTTCCGCCAACTCCGGGCTCAGGGAGGCCTTCAGGGAGAGGTCCGTGAAGGAGGGTTTCGAGGTCTTCATACCACACCCGAGGCTCTCAACGGACAACGCCCTGATGATAGCCTACGCGGGAGCGGAGAGGTTCAAAAGGGGTGTGACAGCGCCCCTGGATATAAACCCGGAGCCGAACACACCCCTTCAGGAGTTCTGCAAGGTCTGGTCCTGAGCCCTGGAGAGGATCTCCTTATCTCCTTTATACTTTATGAGTTTCCAAGCTTCCTCAAGCGGAAAAAACCCTGCGTCGAGGACCTCCCGGGAAGGTTTCGGTTCCCCCTTTCTGTACCTCATCAGGTAGTACCTCACCCTCTTGAAAACCCTCTCTCCTTTGAGTGTGTACCAGTAGGTTATCTCCCCGAGGGGTTTCACTATCTCACCCTCCACACCCGTCTCCTCTAAGACCTCCCTTACCGCGGTCTCCTCCGGCCTTTCGTCTTTTTCCACAAGACCTTTCGGGAAGGTCCAGACACCCGAAGGGTTTTTTATCAGGAGAACCTTGTCCCCCCTGAAGAGAACTCCTCCCGCGGAGAACTCCCTCCTCATCCGGATACCATGTGGATCAGTTCCTCAGCTCCCCTGATGGTCGTCTCGGTGGTTGCCCCCATCAGGCGGGCGACCTCCCTGACCTTCTCCTCCGGTGTGAGTTTCCTCACCTCTATGTAGGGTATGTCTCCTATGAACTTCTTCTCGGTCAGGAAGTTGACGTCGCCCGCTGCACACACAGGGGCGGAGTGGGTTATGGCTATCACCTGCATGTTTCTCGACACCTTCCTCAGCATCCTCGCTAACCTCAGGGAGGTCTCACCACTTATACCCGCATCCACCTCATCGAAGATGTAGGTCTCCGCGGGCGGGAGTATCAGGGAGAGGGCGAGGAAGAGCCTGGTGAGCTCACCCCCGGAGGCGACCTCGTTCAGGGGTTTCGGGTCCTCTCCGTGGGCGGAGAAGAGGAAGATCACCCTGTCCGAACCTGTCCTTCCTGGACGGGTCCTTTCCAGCTTGACCTTGAGGACCGCCCTATCCAGGTTGAGATCTTTCAGTATATCCCTTACGGACCTCTCCATCCTGCCCGCTGTCCTCTTCCTCTCCTCAGACAGCAGGTCACACAGGTCGGAGAGCCTCTTCTCTAGATCCCTCACCTCCTCCTCCAGGTCCTCAACCCTCAGATCCAGGTCCTGCAGGTCTCTGAGCTCCCTTCTCAGATCCTCGGTCTCCCTGAAGATCTCCCCGTAGGGTTTCCCGTACTTTCTCTCTATTCTCTGGATCCTGAAGAGGATCTCGTTCACCCTGTCCACCTCCTCGGGCGAGACTTCCTCTATCCTGTCCCTCAAGATCTCCACAACCTCACCCAAGGTGTCCTTTACACCCGAAAGGGTGTCGATAACTCCGCCCAGGTCTCCCGCAACCTCCTCCGCCCTGAACAGTACCTTGAGGGCTTCGGAGACCCTGTCGAAGGCGGAACCTTCCGCGTCGTAAAGGTTCCGTACAGCCTCCCTGAGGAGCCTGTTTATCCTCTCCCTGTGCTTTAAAACCTCAGCCCTCTCCCTCAGATCCTGAACCTCCTCCGGAGACAGGCCCACCTCCTCGATCTCCCTGATCCTGTACTCGAGGTAGTCCCTCCTCTGGAGTACCTCCTCCCTCCTGGACAGGATCTTCTGAAGGGTGTTCTTCCTTGACGTGAGGTCCCTGTAAACCTCCTCCACCTTACGTCTTAGATCCTCGATGCCACCGAACCTGTCTATCAGGTCCCTCTGGTAGTCCTCCCTGAGGACCTTTATGAACTCGTTCTGACCCTGTAGCGATATCCTCTCCTCCAGGATCTTTCTCACGGTTTTCGCTGTCGTTCCCCTTCCGTTTATAAAGTACCTGTTCCTTCCGCCTCTGACCTCACGTCTCAGGATGTGCTCCTCGTCTCCCGAAACCAGCTCTATCTCAACCGCGGTTCCGTCCGGGTAGTCTCCCTGCCTTCCCATAACAAAGCCTATGGCGGACAGGGTCATCGACTTCCCTGTTCCCGTCTCGCCGGATATCACGTTGAGGCCCTCTGAAAACTCTATCTCCGTGTCCCTTATGAGAAGGAAGTTCTCTATCCTGACCGTTCTCAGCATGGATCAATTAATATCGGCGGTTCGGGTCCGTCCTTCAACGTGTAAATTTTTCCTATGAAGGTCTTCCTTGTCCTCCTTCTGGTGATCTCCTGTGAGGTTAGGAGGGACTACCCCGAGATCTCCAAGATAAGCTGGGAGAGGGTCTGGGAAAGGGCTCTTGAGAAGGCTTCCGCGGAAGGCAAGCCTGTTTTCATCTACTTTTACGCGGTGTGGTGTAGCTGGTGCAGGGAGTATGAAGAGGTCCTCGAAAGAAAGAAGGTCAGGGAGCTTCTTGAGGAGAACTTCGTTCCCCTGCTTCTTGACTCGGACAGGGACAGGGCCCTTTTCCTGAAGTTCGGGGGAAGGGGAACACCCTTTACGGTGATCCTGAACAAAGGCGGTGATCCGGTCGTGGCCTTCCACGGTGCTGTCGGAGAGGAGGATCTTCTTGAGATACTCGGTCTTGTCATAAGGGAGAAGACAGGATTCACAGCGGTAAAAGAGGGTGTTCAACTCAGGGATTTGGGCGGGAAGACCTACAGGAGGCTCCTCGAGGGCTTCCTGCGTGATCTGGAGGTCAGGTTCGACCCTGTCCTGGGTGGCTTCTCCTCACCTTCGGAAGGAGGGGCCCTCTTCAAGTGGCCGACACCTATAACCTACACCTTCTTACTGAGGAAGGGTCTTCTTGAGGAAGAGGTTCTCTTCTCAATAGACAAGGACATAGAGTTTCTCTTTGATGAGTTTGACGGCGGTTTTTTTAACTTCTACGACAGGACGAGGGCCTTTGACTTCCACTTCGAAACCTCCAAGTCCCTGAGGGTGAACGGAGAGATGATTCTGGCCCTGACGGAGGCTTTCAGGAAGACAGGTGAGGAGAGGTATTTAAGGTACGCACTCAGGACCTTCCGCTATCTCGAGAAGTTCCTCCTGCACGGAGGTTCGGGTTGCTATCTGAACGCCCAGGTCTCGGATCCCGAGTACTACAACCTCCCGCCCGAGGAGAGGAGAAGGAGGAAACCACCGCCTCCAGACACAGCGGTCATAGTTGAGGACAACGCCAGGACGGTCGTTGCCCTCCTTAATCTTTACAGGGTAACAGGAGAGAAATCGATCCTCAGGAGGGCGGAGAGGTGTCTTGAGTACATGGTGGACGGTCTTCTCCTGGACAGCAAGATATACAGGTTCTACGACACGAGAACGGGAAAAAGGGGAACCCCGAACTTCGGCAGGGACGTTGCCTTCCTCTCCCTCGCACTTCTTGAATCGGGAAAGAAGGAAAAGGCCCTTGAGGTGGCGGACTTAGAAGCGGAACACGACTGGGTTTCCCTTTCGGTCCTCGCCTACGTTCTCGCGAGATCGGGCGAAAAGAACAGGGCGGTGGAGATCTTAAGGTATGTTAGGGTAGATCCGAACTACCAGAACCCGGACGATATGGTCTTCCTCCTAATGGCTCTTGAGCTCTTGATTGAAAGGGGCTGAAATTAGCTTATTATAAAAACCCATGGAGAAGGTCTTCATCTACGACACAACCCTGAGAGACGGGTCTCAGGCGGAGGGGGTGAACTTCTCCATAGAGGACAAGGTCAGGATAGCGGAGAAGCTGGACGACTTCGGCATAGACTACATAGAGGGCGGGTGGCCGTACGCAAACCCCAAGGACAACCTCTTCTTCCAGAAGATAAAGAGGATCAGGTTCAGGCACGCAAAACCTGTGGCCTTCGGGTCAACCAGGAAGCCCGGGGTGAAGGTTTCCGAGGACAAGCAGGTGGAATCCCTGATAAGGGCGGAGACCCCTGTTATAACCATATTCGGTAAGAGCTGGGACCTCCATGTGAAGGAGGCCCTCAGGACGTCCCTCGGTGAGAACCTCAGCATGGTTTACGAGACGGTAGAGTTCCTGAAGAGGTACGCGGACGAGGTGATCTTCGACGCGGAACACTTCTTCGACGGATACATCTCAAACCCCGATTACGCTATGGCGGTCCTTGAAGCAGCTGTAAAGGGAGGGGCGGACTGGATAGTTCTGTGCGACACCAACGGGGGCAGGCTTCCCCACGAGGTCAGGGAGATAACGGAAAAGGTCAGAGCCAGATTTCCTGACGCCAGGATAGGCATCCACGCCCACAACGATTCGGAAACCGCGGTCGCCAACTCGATAATGGCGGTCATAGCGGGTGCGAGGCAGGTACACGGGACGATAAACGGCATAGGGGAGAGGACAGGAAACGCTAACCTCTGCTCCATAATACCGAATCTCCAGATAAAGCTTGGTTTTGAAGTCGTTCCCGAAGAGAACCTCAGGAGGCTGACCGAGATCGCCCATTTCGTGGCGGAGCTTTCCAACATGCCACTTCCCAGAAACATGCCCTACGTGGGTGAGAGCGCCTTCGCCCATAAAGGGGGTGTCCACGCCTCCGCTGTCATGAAGAGAACGGAAACCTACGAACACATAGACCCGGAGATGGTAGGGAACAGAAGGAAGATAACGGTTTCGGACCTTGCGGGCAGGAGCAACCTCCTCTACAAGCTGAGAGAGTTCGGTATAGAGGTGGACGAGAGATCCCCGGAGCTCTTGAAACTCGTGGAGAAGATAAAGGAGCTTGAGAAGGAAGGCTACCACTTCGAGGCTGCGGAGGCTTCGCTTGAGCTCCTCTGCAAGAGGCACTTCGGCCTTGTGAAGGACTACTTTGACTTTGAGGCCTACAGGATCCTCATAGCTAAAAGGAGCATGGACGAGACACCGATCTCCGAGGCGACGGTCAGACTATCCGTAGAGGGGGTCAGGGAGCACACCGCCGCTCTTGGGAACGGTCCTGTAAACGCTCTGGACAGAGCTCTCAGGAAGGCCCTTGAGGAGTTCTACCCTAACCTGAAGGAGATGCAACTCATAGACTACAAGGTCAGGATCATAAACGAGTCCGCAGGGACCTCCGCAAAGGTGAGGGTCCTGATAGAGTCAACGGACGGGAAGAGGAAGTGGGGAACGGTCGGTGTCTCCGAAAACGTCATAGAGGCGTCCTGGATAGCCCTCACGGACGCGATCGTCTATAAACTCATGAAGGACGAGGAGGATTCCCTGCTAAGCTCCTGATCCTCTCCATCACGTCCTCCGCAACAGATCTGTAGGACCTCAGGTTATCCTTTTCCCTGTAGACCTTAGGCTTTCCTATGAACACTCTTATAAGATGGCCGGGTTTCGGGACCCTAGACCCTTTTGGCAGTACCCTGTCCGTCCCGTCTATGTAAACGGGGACAACAGGAGACCCTGTCCTGACCGCCAGAAAGCCAACACCCGACTTCGGCCTTAAGAACTCTCCCGGACCAGCCCTCGTCCCTTCGGGAAATATACAGACGCTACAGCCCTCTTCGAGCAGTTCCCTTACCCTCTCGAGGGTTTCGAGGTCTCCTGATCCCCTCTTTACGGGTATAGCCCTCATATGCCTTAAGATGAAGCCCAGGGGCGGTTTGAACAGTTCCTCCTTGGCTACGAAGAAAAGGGGTTCCGGAAAGACCGAGTTCAGAACAGGCGGGTCCAGGTGACTCCTGTGGTTGGACGCTACTATGTATCCTCCCTTTTCGGGAACGTTCTCAAGACCGTAGACCTTTACACGCAGGAACGCCCTGAAAAGGGGTTTAGCTACGGGACAGAGGGGCTTGAGGAGGTATCTCTCCGGAAAGGTCGAGGGACATCCCATCACTCCCTAGACTCGACCTTCTTCCTGAGCATCGCCACGAACTCGTCAACCGTCATCGAACCCAGACTGCCCTCCTTCTTTCCCCTTACCGATATGGTTCCCGACTCCGCCTCCTTATCGCCCACCACAACCACGTAGGGTATCTTCATAAGCTCCGCGTCCCTTATCTTGGCTCCGAGCCTTTCCTCCCTGTCGTCTATCTCCACCCTGAAACCCGCCCTCTCGAGCTCCGAGAAGACCTTCTTCGCGTACTCAAGGTGCCTGTCCGCTATCGGGAGGACCCTGACCTGTGTGGGCGAGAGCCACAGAGGTAGCAGGCCACCGTAGTGTTCGAGGAGTACACCCGTGAACCTCTCTATGGAGCCGAGGATCGCCCTGTGGATCATGTACGGTCTGTGTTTTCTGTTGTCGGGACCTATGTACGTCATGTCAAACCGCTCGGGGAGGTTGAAGTCAAACTGTATTGTGGAACACTGCCACAGCCTCCCCAGGGCGTCCTTTATCTTCACGTCTATCTTCGGCCCGTAGAAGGCTCCTCCGCCCTCGTCCACCTCGTAGCTGTAGCCCAGGTCCTCTATAGCCTTCCTCAGAGCGTTCTGGGACCTCTCCCACTGGTCATCGGTTCCTATGGCGTACTCAGGTCTGGTGGAGAGATATATCCTGAAGTCATCAAAGCCGAAGTCCTTGAGCATGGAAAGGGCGAGGTCCAGAGTGTCCTTTATGACCTCATCCACCTGGTCGGGTGTACATATTATGTGGGCGTCGTCCTGGGTAAATCCCCTTACCCTCATCAGGCCGTGAAGCACACCCGACATCTCGTACCTGTACACGGTTCCCAGCTCCGCTATCTTGAAAGGAAGGTCCCTGTAGCTTCTTACCTTGCTCTTGTAGATCGCTATGTGGAAGGGACAGTTCATCGGCTTTACGAAGTAACCCTCCCCTTCCATCTCCATCTCGGGGAACATGTTCTCCCTGTAATACTCCAGATGCCCGCTTCTCTCCCAGAGCTTTGACCTGCCTACGTGCGGTGTGTAAACCAGCTGGTAGCCCCTCTTTATGTGTTCCTCCTTCCAGTAGTCCTCCAGTATCCTCCTGTAGGTAGCTCCCCTGGGAAGCCATATGACGAGACCGGGACCGACGTCGTCGTCTATGAGGAAGAACTCCAGATCCTTCCCGAGCTTCCTGTGGTCCCTTTTCTTAGCCTCCTCGTAAAATCTCAGCCTCTCCCGAAGCTCCTCCTCCCTCCAGAAGGCTATACCGTATATCCTCGTGAGCTGGGGCTGATCGGACCTCCCCAGCCAGTAAGCTCCCGATACGGACGTTAGCTTGAAGGCCCCGGCTCTTCCCGTTGAAGGCAGGTGAGGACCCTTACAGAGGTCCACAAAGTCCCCCTGCTGGTAGACGGATATCACCTCGTCGGGCGGTATCCTGTTTATGATGTCTATCTTGTAGCGCTCCTTGAGACCCTCGAAGAGCCTGATGGCCTCCTCCCTGCTCAGCTCCTTCCTCAGTATGGGGTAGTCCCTTCTGATTATCTCCCTCATCTTCTCCTCTATCCTGGGAAGGTCCTCCTCGGTGATCCTCTGACCCTCAACCTCAACGTCGTAGTAAAAACCTTCCTCGGTCGTGGGTCCGACCCCTAAGTGGACCTTTTCGGTCCCGTATAACTCCTTGAGTGCCTGGGCCATTATGTGGGCAAGGGAGTGCCTCATTATCTCAAGGCTCTCCGGGTCTCCCTCGAAGACGGGTTTCAGCTCACCTCCTTCCCTTAAAGGTGTCTGTAAGTCCAGGATCTCACCGCCCATCCTGACTCCTATGGCACCCTCCACACCAGCCCTTTTAAGGACTTCCCCCACAGGAGTTCCCCTGTCGACCTCCACCGCCTTCCCATCTATGAAAACCCTGATCTTCTCTCCCATGGCCCTCATATTTTACTAATTTATCGCCCGTCCGATAATTTATAGTAGGAGGGGGCCTTAAGATGGTGAAAGTTCTTGTTCTCCTCATACTGATACAGGGCCTTGCCCTTTCCCAGACGGTCATAAGGGCTCATGAGGGCGCGGTAAGAGCCATAGACATCGAGGGCAGTCTCCTCGTGACCGCAGGAGATGACGGTTTCATAAGGGTCTGGAACATAAAAAACATGAAGCAGATCCTGAAGATAAAGAGCCACAGGGGAAAGGTCCTCTCCGTCGCTATAAACAGGAGGGGTTTTATAGTCTCCTCGGGGGACGACGGGATAATAAGGGTTTGGAGGCTTCCCCAGGGGAAGCTGTTCAAGATACTGAGGGGCCATGAGGAGTTCGTCAGAACCCTCACCTTCTCCAAGTACGGGAGACTGATGGCATCCGCTGACGACCTCTGGGAGATAATAGTCTGGGACGCGCTGAGCTGGAAGAAGATAAGAAAGCTCACAGGCCACACGGGCTGGATATACGCCCTCGCCTTCTCACCGAAGGGGAACCTGCTCGCCTCCGCCTCAAAGGACAACACGGTGAGGGTCTGGGATCTGGACAGGGGAACGGTGAAGGTGCTTGAGGGTCATAAGGATTACGTTTACGCGGTCGCCTTCTCACCCAAAGGTAGCCTGCTCGTCTCCGCAGGGAACGACCAGAGGATAATAGTCTGGAGGGTAAGGGACGGGAAGCTTCTTTACAGCTTCAGAGCACACGACGGGAGCATTTACGCCCTTGACTACTCGCCCGACGGGACTTTCGTTGCGAGCGGTGGGTACGACAGGAAGGTGAAGATCTGGAGCACCTCCGACTGGAGGCCCGTCGGGGTTTTCACAGGCCACAGGGGTCTCATAACAGCCCTCAGGTTTTCCGACGACGGGTCCGTTCTGGTCTCGGGGGATACTGAAGGCTACATAAGGATCTGGAAGCTCAGGTAAAATAGTCCCCCGTGAGGGCTGTTGTCCAGAGGGTCAAAAGGTCCTGGGTGAAGGTGGACGGGAAGACCGTGGGTGAGATAGGAAGGGGTCTAAATATACTCCTCGGGGTCGGGAAGGGAGACACCGAAGAGGACGCCAGAAAGCTGGCGAAGAAGATAGCCAACCTGAGGATCTTCGAAGACGAGGGGGGTAAGTTTCAGCACTCCCTCCTCGACATAAAGGGAGAAGCCCTCATCGTCTCCCAGTTTACCCTTTACGCCAACGTCAGGAAGGGAAGGAGACCGAGCTTCGAGGAGGCGGAGGAACCCGGGAGGGCGGAACACCTTTACAACAGGTTTGTTGAGGAGATGAAAGCCCTGGGTGTGGGTGTCCGGACGGGCGTCTTCGGTGCTATGATGGAGGTGTACATAGAGAACTGGGGTCCGGTTACCATAGTTCTGGACTCCTCGGAGCTGTGATGTAGATTTTAAGGTGGTATGGAAGAGAAGAACAGAACCATTATGGAGTGTGTGGGTCCGTGTCTTCAGAAGATAAAGGAACACTCGGAGCTTAAGGAGATCTTCAGAAAGCTCTCGGAGGGAAAGGAGGAGTTCATAGAGGAGATCCTGAAGGAGAAGGTCGAGGACTACCAGAGTAAGATGGTTTCCTATCTTTCCGAACTGGTTGAGGAGATAAAGACGAAAAGGGAGATGGCGGAGAGCCTGAAAGGTCCCCAGAGGGAGGAGGTTCTCAAAGACCTGGACGACCTTGAGAAGGAGCTGTTCTGCTGTCTTGCGGAGGTCTTTGAGACGTATCACTTCTTCAGGACCCTTGAGGACCTCTCAGACCAGCATGTGGAACAGGCTCTGAACATACCTGTGAGGCTCATCTACAGGCTGATACTGGCTTAGAGCCCTTATAATATATGTATGGTAGAGATCGAGAAGTTCGTAAAAGAGGCCCTGACCTTTGACGACGTCCTGCTCGTCCCTGACTACTCGGAGGTTCTGCCCCACGAGGTGGACGTATCCACCCACATAACGCCAAAGATAAAGCTGAACATACCCATAGTATCCGCAGCCATGGACACGGTCACGGAGGCCCGCCTCGCCATAGCACTCGCAAGGGAAGGGGGTATAGGGATAATCCACAGGAATATGTCCATAGAGGACCAGGCAAAAGAGGTCGAGAAGGTAAAGAAGTCCGAAAGCGGTATGATCCTGGACCCGGTGACGGTTGAACCCGATGCCACGGTGAGGGAAGCCCTCAGCATAATGGAGAGGTTCAAGATATCCGGAGTTCCCGTGGTCGACAAGGGGGGGAAGCTCGTCGGCATACTCACAAACAGAGACCTAAGGTTCGTCCAGCCCACCGACTACGACAAACCCGTCCACCTGTTCATGACCAAGGAGAACCTGATAACCGCTGAGGAGGGGATAACTCTTGAAGAAGCAACAGCTATATTCCAGAAGTACAAGATAGAGAAGCTACCCATAGTGGACAGGGAGGGCAGGATAAAGGGCCTCATAACCATAAAGGACATTGTGAAGAGGATGCAGTATCCGAACGCCTGCAAGGACGAGATAGGAAGGCTGAGGGTGGGAGCCGCGGTTGGGACAGGGGAGGAAGCCCTCGAGAGGGTGTCCGCCCTGGTGGAGGCGGGCGTTGACCTCATAGTCATAGACACAGCCCACGGCCACTCGAAGAGAGTCATAGAGACCCTCGAGAGGATAAAGGCAAGCTTCCCCGACCTTCAGGTGGTAGCGGGAAACGTGGCGACCGCGGAAGGGACGAAGGCCCTCATAGATGCGGGAGCGGACGCGGTTAAAGTGGGAGTTGGGCCCGGTTCCATATGCACCACCAGGATAGTTGCGGGCGTGGGAGTTCCCCAGCTGACTGCGATAATGGAGGCTTACAGCGTCGCAAGGGAACACAACATACCGATAATAGCGGACGGCGGTATAAGGTACTCGGGGGACATAGTGAAGGCTCTCGCGGCCGGAGCCAGTGCGGTCATGCTCGGGAACCTGCTCGCGGGAACCGAAGAGGCGCCCGGAGAGACCATATACTACCAGGGAAGAGCCTATAAGGTTTACAGGGGTATGGGATCGCTCGGTGCCATGAGCTCCAGGATATCCTCGGACAGATACGGCCAGGATAAGATGGAGAAGTTCGTCCCGGAAGGCATAGAGGGAAGAGTTCCCTATAAAGGTAAGCTGAAGGACGTGGTGTTCCAGCTGGTAGGGGGCCTCAGGGCGGGTATGGGTTACACGGGAGCCAGGAACATAAGGGAGCTTCAGGAGAAGGCGAAGTTCGTGAGGATAACCTGGGCGGGCTACAGGGAGTCCCACGTGCACGACGTCCAGATAACGAAGGAAGCTCCCAACTACTGGGTGGAGTGAGATGGCATTCAGGGAGACGGACCTTCCGGGAGTCGGGAAGAGGTACACCCTCGAGCTGGAGGAGGGGGGTGAGCTGACACTTATAATCCACAACACGGGCAGGAGGGAGATCTACATAATAGAAGAAGAGGAGGAAGAGCCCACCTGCGTGATATCGCTCACGGAAGACGAGGCAAAGGAGCTCGGCTTCCTGCTTGCGGGAACAACCTACCAGCCCGTGGCTCCCGAGAAGATGGAGGTGATCCTGAAGGAGATGGTCATGGAGTGGGTGAAGGTTCAGGAGGGGGCGAACATATCGGGGAAGACCATAGCGGAATCCCAGATAAGGAAGAGGACGGGTGCCTCCATAGTCGCAATAATAAGGGGTGAGGACATGATAGTGAGCCCTGACCCTTATAAAACCACCGTTCAGCCCGGGGATGTACTCGTTGTGGTGGGTACGAGACAGCACATAAAGAACTTTCTGGATTACTGCGGTAGGTGTTCCACCTGAAGGTATGGAGAGCTCCCACCTGATCGTTCAGATAACCCTCCTGTTCATACTCATGTTTGCCATCTCAAGGTTCCTGAAAAGGTTCGGCGTTCCCTCGATAATCTCCTTCCTGCTCGTAGGCTTCCTGGCCAAGGGATGGATCACCCACGAGAGCGGTGGCCTTCTGGAGATATTCAAGGAGGCGGGGATAATACTTCTGTTCTTCTTCCTCGGTCTTGAGTACTCCTTCGAAAGGCTGAAGGGTATGGTAAACATATGGAAGCCCGGTGTGATAGACCTGGCCTTTAACCTTATCCCCGTGTTCCTGATAGCCCTCGCCTTCGGCTTTGATCCCGTAACCGCCCTTATAATAGCTGGTGTTTTCTACCCTTCGAGCACCTCAATAGTGGCAAAGCTACTGATGGACTTCAGGAGACTCGCATCACCAGAGGCGGAACTGCTCATAGGTATCCTGATCTTTGAGGACCTCGTCTCGATAATCCTTATATCCGTCCTCACACCGATGGTGGAGGCGGGAGGTCTTGACATCATTCAGCTCCCCCTGAGCGCCCTTAAGATGGCTGTCGTCCTGTTTGCCTTCTACATGCTTCACAGATTCGGGATACCGAGGATCCGGAGCTGGCTCGACAGGTCCTCGGAGGACGAGACCTTCGTGTTCTTCATGCTCGGGCTCCTTCTCCTCGTAGGGATCTCCTTTAAAGAGCTGGGTCTTTCAGAAGCTCTCGGTGCTTTCCTGCTCGGAGTCCTGGTGCCCGAGACGAGGGTCATGGAGAACATAGAAAGACACCTCTCCGCCTTCAAGGAGCTGTCAATAGGTGTTTTCTTCTTCTTCTTTGCCTACGAAAGCGATCTGAGCGTTCCCAGGGATCTGGGTCTCCTCATGCTCCTCGCCCTCTTGGGCGTTGTCCTGAAGGTGGTGTCCACCTACCTAGGTGCCTGGGCCTTCGGACTCAGAAAAAAGGCAAGGCTCAGGGCTTCCCTTTCCTTCGTAGCGAGGGGTGAGTTCTCGGTGGTTATAGCGTCCCTTGAACCTTCGGTGAAGATCCTCTCTATACCCTTCATCTTCTTCACCGCGGTGGTCGGGAGCCTCCTGTTCGCTGTGGCTCCAAAGGTGGCGGACCTCATCTACCCTCCAAAGAGGAAAGGAAGATCAAGGTTCTCTCAAGCTCAGATCGTCTTTCCTCAGGGTCGTCCTCGGGGGAGACCCTGATCTCATCACCCACTATGACCTCACCCTCGGTAAAGGGGTAGGGTATCAGGAACCTGTCCCAAGATCTCAGCTCCAGGAAACTTCTGAACCTCACAACCGCGGGAACTATCGGTGCTCCCGTTTTCTGGGCCAGGAATATCACACCTTTCTTAACTTTAAAGGGAGGTCCCTTCGGACCGTCCACCGTTATGGCTACGTTCTTCCCCTTCCTCAGAACGTCCATAAGCTTCAGTATCCCGGTCCTCCCCCCCTTTTCAGCCCTCCCTTCCTCCGTTGAACCCCTCACAACCTCAAAGCCGAGCCCTTTCAGTATCCTCGTCGCTATCTCACCGTCCGCAAATCTGCTTGCCATGGTGTATATGCCCCTGTCCATGCCGAAGAGGGCGAGTCCGAGGGCGTGTCCGTGCCAGAGGGCGTAGATCTTACCCCTGTCTCTGGTGAAGTCGTAGCGTTTTCTCCACCTTATGGACCTCCCCAGGATCCTGACCAGAGGCACAAGGGCGGGCGTGAGGGTGAGAACGAGGCGGAACTTCAAACCTGTCATCTATAGTATTATTTAACTAAACCTTTGTGAGGTGGGTTATGGAGGAGCAGAGGTATGTAGCGGTTCCCTTTGCGCTGGTTGGTTTCTTTGTCACCGATAGGGACGTTGAAGAGAGCATAAGGACCGACGACACCCCAGAGGAGCTGGAGAAGCTCCAGGACCTTCTGGCCAGATTCCTCTTCAGGGAAGGGGTCCGGGTAGCCCTTTACCCTTCGGTTGTTCCTCCCGAACAGGCCCAGGAGGCAGCGGAGGAGCTTGAAAAGATCGTATTCGGAGAGGAGGAATGACGAGGATAGTGGTCTGCGGTGCCCTGGGAAGGATGGGAAGGAGGATCGTGGAGATAGCCTCCGAAGACCCCGAGGTGGAAGTCGCTGGAGGCGTTGAGCACCCTGACCGCATACTATCAAGGGATCTGGGGGAAGCCCTCGGGAGGGAAGACCTGAGAGGTGTCCCCTTGACCTCGAGCCTTGAGGAGGTTATAGGATCCTGCGATGTTATGGTGGAGTTCTCGGGAAACACGACCGCGGCGGTCTCCCACACCAGGATAGCTTCCCTGGAAGGGAAGGCGTCTGTGGTGGGAACCACGGGCTTCACCGAAGCGGAGCTCAGGGACATAGAGGAGTGCTCCCGAAAAGCTCCGGTCCTCG
This sequence comes from Aquificota bacterium, assembly GCA_030950545.1. Classification (GTDB taxonomy): domain Bacteria; phylum Aquificota; class Aquificia; order Aquificales; family Aquificaceae; genus Hydrogenivirga. The sequence goes on from JAUZRJ010000111.1 coordinate 24,921, forward strand.
TGTCACCCAACATGAGCCTCGGTGTTAACCTCATGTTCAGGCTCGTGGAGATGGCGGGAAAGGTCCTGAAAGGCAGGGGGTTTGACGTTGAGATCGTTGAGGTCCACCACAGGTTCAAAAAGGACGCTCCGAGCGGAACCGCTGTCAGGATAGCGGATATAGTCAGGAAGGTCATGGGGATCGAAAAGGTGGTCCACGGCAGGGAGGGCGTATCCACGAGGGGAACGGACGAGATAGGTGTTATGGCTGTGAGGGGAGGTGACGTTGTGGGGGACCACACCGTTTACTTTCTGGGAACGGGTGAGAGGCTGGAGATAACTCACAGGGCTGGGTCCAGGGACACCTTCGCGAGGGGCGCGGTGGAGGCGGCCAAGTGGGTGAAGGATAAGGGCCCCGGACTTTACTCCATGTTCGACGTTCTGGGTCTATGAGGGAAAGGGACTTAGAGAAGCTGGAGTTTAACAGGGTAAAGGAGAAGCTCAAGGAGTTCGTACACTCCCCCGCCACAGAGGAGGTCGTGGACAGACTGAGACCCATGACCGACCCCGAAGAGGTGAAGAGGTCCATAGAGGTTTTCGAGAGCTTCAGGAAGGTCGGTGACCTCCCCTTTCATGAGTTCGGAGACATAAGGCCTTCCCTGGAAAAGTCCAAAATAGAAAACGCGGTCCTGAGCGTTGATGAGATCTTAGAGATCCTGAAAGTCCTCAAGCTGATCAGGGAGGTCAGGAAACATATCGGTAAAGTTTCCGAGGAGGACCCACCCCTGAGGGTTCTTTCCAGGAAGCTCCACCTGTTCTCCTCCCTTGAGAACCTGATAGAGGGGTGCATAGACAGAAGGGGGTTTGTGAAGGACGAGGCGAGCGAGGATCTTTTCCGCATAAGAAGGTCCATAAAGGACCTGGAGAGGGAGATAACGGAGAGGCTTGAGAGTCTTCTGAGGAGGCCCGACGCGGATAAGGTCTTTACCGACAGGATAATAACCCTGAGGAATAACAGGTACGTGGTTCCCGTGAAAACCTCCCAGATGAAAAAGGTGTTCGGTATAGTCCACGGGACCTCTTCATCCGGCTACACCACCTATGTTGAGCCCCACTTCGTTATCCAGCTAAACAACAAGCTAACAGAGCTGAAGGAAAAGGAAGAGGAGGAAGTCAGAAAGGTCCTCGCCAGGATAACAGCTTACGTGGGCGACTTCGCGGATAAGATCCTGGAGAGCTTCACCGCCTTACTTGAGGCGGACCTGCTGAACGCCAAGAGAAAGCTATCAGAGTCCTACGGGGGGGTATTTCCCGAGATAGGAGACTTCGTTGACCTCAGGGGTGTCAGACACCCCCTCCTTACCCTGATGAACCCGGACACCGTCCCCGTTGACATAAGGCTGAGGGAGACCAGAGGAGTGATCCTGACAGGACCCAATACGGGCGGTAAAACCGTAGCCCTGAAAACGCTCGGTCTCGTCACCCTCATGGTCCAGAGCGGGATACCCGTTCCCTTAAAGGAGGGAAGCGTTATCAGGGTGTTCAGAAAGGTCTTTGTGGACATAGGGGACGAACAGAGCATAGACCAGAACCTGTCCACCTTCTCCTCCCACATGACCAACATGGCGGAGTTCTTCAGAGAGGTGGGCCCGGACACGCTCGTTCTCCTGGACGAGCTCGGGGCTGGCACGGACCCCTCTGAGGGGTCTGCCCTCGGCATCGGCATACTTGAGTTCTTAAAGGGTAAAGGCGCCTGGGTCTTCGCCAACACCCACCACACACCCGTGAAGATCTACGCGGTGAGGTCCGACTACTACACACCCGCAACCGTTCTCTTTGACCCGGACACTCTCAAGCCCCTTTACAGGATAGTCTACGGGTCCGTGGGTGAGAGCATGGCCCTCACCGTCGCGAGGAGGTGCGGTGTGCCGGAGGAGATCGTGAAGAACGCGGAGGAGAGAGTCGGGGGCGGGGAGGAGGAGTACAGGGAGGCTGTAAAGAGGCTTTCGGATCTCGCCAGGGACTACCAGAGGAAGCTTGAAGAGGTAGAGAAGCTTAAGGAAGACCTGAAAAGGGAGAGGGAGAGATACGAAAAGCTCTACGAGGAGTACATGGAGTTCAAGAGAAGGGCCTGGAAGGAGGTGTACAGGGAGGCAAGGGGCTTCCTGAGGCGGATCTCGGAAGAGGCAAGGGAGGTTCTCAAGAGAGCCAAGAGCCTAAAAGAGGTGGAGGAGTTCGTAAGGAGACAGGAGAACCTGCTTAACCTCTTCAGAGGCGGTGAAGCTGACATTAAGGTGGGGGACAGAGTTGAGGTCATGGGAAGGGAGGGCAAGGTGGTTGAGATAAAAGGGAACAAAGCGAGGGTTGTTTCCGGGAGCATGAAGATATGGGTGAGCCTGGACCTGATCTCGAAGGCGGGGAACGTGAGACGGGAGGTCAAGGAGATCGCTAAGATAACACCCGTCAAAGGGGAGATAAACCTGATCGGTATGGACCCAGAGACCGCTATCCTTGAGCTTGAGAGGTTCTTAGAAGAAGCCTACTCCGCAGGTCTCGGTAGCGTTAAGGTCATACACGGTATAGGAAAGGGAGTCCTGAAAAGGGCGGTCAGGGAGTTTCTCTCGAAGAACGAAAAGGTAAAGTTCTTCAGGGACGCCTATCCGAAGGAGGGCGGATCCGGTGTGACCGTCGTATTCCTCAAGGCCCCCGAGTGAGGACCAGCTTTCTCTCCAGCTTACCCTGCCACAGGTTTATACCGAAGGAGATCATCTTCTCGAGGTCCTCCTCCGTCTCCACGTTCTTCAGTATGACCTGGGATCTTGGAGAGACCTTCTTTATCTCCTCAAAGGCCCAGAGGACAAAGTCAAACCTGTCCTCGGATGCGGACAGGTCTATCTTGACGTACGCGGGCTGGAGGACCTCTATCCTCTCTATCCTCGACCCTTCCTTTCCGTAATCGTCTACCGATAGGAGAACGTCCCTATCTTGGGCAAACTTCTTTATCCTCCTGAGTATGTCAGGGCTCACCACATCCTTCTGTATCTCAAGAACCAGGTTCTTCCTGACAAACTGGACCACGTCGGTGGTGTACTTCACGAGTGTTGTGGGTTTTATGTTCACAAACACGAGACCCCTCTCAAGGTCCCCCTCCACTATCGCGCTCGCCCCGAGGAACTTGAAGAGGACCAGGTCAGTCTTCTCGTCAACACCCTTTTGGAGTATGTAGCTGTGGATGCCCAGATCTGGAAAGTACTCGTAGCCTATCCTCCTTCTCTCACCCGTGCCCGTCTCCAGGTATATACCTTCCTTTCTTACTTCCACCCATAAAATTATGCAGGAAAAAGGTATATTAACTTTATGAAAATGCTCCTCAAGGTTATACCCGTAGGTCCTCTGGATGTGAACTGCTCCATAGTAGCTGACCCGTCCACAGGAGAGGCAATAATCGTGGACCCGGGTGCGGAAGGGGAGAGGATAATAGAGGTCGCGAGGGAGTTCAGGGTAAAGGCTGTGGTCAACACCCACGGACACATAGACCATGTGGGTCAGGTCAGGAAGATAAAAGAGTTTTTCGACGTTCCCTTCTACCTTCACCCCGGGGACATACCCCTGATAAGGGACGAGATCTGGCCCGGCTTTGCGACCTACATAAAGGCACAGGAGTGTCCCGAACCAGACGTCCTCCTCGAGGAAGGTATGGAGATAAAGGTAGGCGGGATAACTCTGAGAGTCCTGCACACACCGGGACACACACCGGGTCTCTGCTGTCTTTACTCGGAGGAGGAAAAGGTTCTGATAGCGGGTGACCTCCTCTTTAAGGGGAGCGTCGGGAGGTGGGACCTTCCGGGCGGAGACAGAGAGAAGCTGAAGAAGTCCCTCGAGAGGATCTTCTCCGAGCTTCCCGACGATACGATCGTCGTTTGCGGACACTACGAGGAGACCACGATAGGCCACGAGAGGAGGTTCAACCCCTATCTCCACGGAGGTCTTCTGTGAACGCGGTCGTAAGGGTCCAGAACCTCTGGAAGGAGATAGGAGGGAGGTGGATACTCAGAGACGTCTCCTTCGAGGTAATGGAGGGGGAGATATTCTCAATAATAGGGGCGAGCGGAAGCGGCAAGACGTCTATAACGAAGCACATAGTCGGTCTCTGGAAGCCCACAAAGGGAAAGGTTTACGTGTTCGGAAAGGACATGGAGAGCCTTTCCTCCGCAGAGATCGATGACCTGAGGAAGGACATAGGTTACGTATTCCAGGAGGGAGCCCTCTTCGACAGCCTGAGGGTGTGGGAGAACGTCGGGTTCTACTTCCTGGAGCACACGAACATGGACGAAAGAAGTGTCAGGGAGATAGCAAAGGAAAAGCTCAGGCTCGTGAACCTCGGGGAGGAGGTTCTCAACCTCATGCCTTCGGAACTCTCAGGTGGTATGAAGAAGAGGGTCTCAATAGCGAGGGCCATAGCTACCGACCCGAAGCTCATAATCTACGACGAGCCGACCTCGGGCCTAGATCCGATAACCAGCAGGGTGATAGACAGGCTCATCGTTGACCTGAGGGAGAGGACGAAGACGACCGCCATAGTGGTCACCCATGACATGATGAGCGCCTTCTCGATCTCAGACAGGATCCTCGTCCTCAGGAGGGGGGAGGTGGTGGACATCGGGACGCCCGAGGAGATCCTGAGGTCAAGGGACCCCTTCGTGAGGGAGTTCGTGAGCGAGGTCAGGGAGATCCTAGCTGGTCAGAACAAAGCCCTTTAGGAACTCCCTTCTCATAACCGGGTAGTCGTTCTTTACACCCTTTGAGAGGAGAAACTGGAAGAGGTGGTTGCTCCCCGTGTAGAAGGAAACAGCGGACGCGGTAAGGTAGAGGTCCCACATCCTGACGAACTCCTCCCCGTACATGCTCCTCACGGTGTTTACCTTTTCCCAGAACCTCCTCCTCCACGCCTTCAGGGTCCTGTAGTAGTGGAGTCTCCAGTCGTCTATGTCTATGAGACAGAAGTCAAGACCTTCAAAGGCTGTTATTATCTCGGGAATGCTGGGAAGATAACCTCCCGGGAATATGTACTTTCTTATCCACCTGCTCTGCTTCTGGGGGTGAACCTTCCCTATGGTGTGGAGGAGGAAGAGCCCGCAGTCCTCAAGGACCGCGTCCACAGTTCTGAAGAAGGTCCTCATGTTATCTCTACCTACGTGCTCGAACATGCCTACCGAAACGACCTTGGTGAACTTTCTGCCAAGCCTGGGAAGGTCGACGTAGTGCATGAGGTAAACTTCCACCCTGTCCTCAAGACCCCTTCTCTTTATCTCCTCCCTCACATACCTGTACTGGTTCTCGGAAAGGGTTATCCCGACACTCCTCAGACCGAAGATCTCCGCACTCTCGAGTATTATGGAGCCCCAACCACAGCCTATGTCCAGAAGGGTGTCCTCCTCCGAGAGCTGGAGCTTCTCGTAAATAATCCTCCTCTTCTCCCTCTGGGCTTCGTCTATGTCCATGTCCGGTGATGAGAAGAACGCACAGGAGTATGTCATGGATGAGTCGAGCCACAGCCTGTAGAACTCATCCCCCAGGTCGTAGTGGTGCTGTACGTTTCTCTTCTCCTTGAAGACGTTCACCCTGCTGATCAGATTCGCAGCCTTGAACAGGAACAGGGAAAAACTACCCTTGCCTTCCACACTGTTCAGATACCTGCTCCCCGCTATCAGGACCTTTTCCAGATCACCTTCAACCTCTATCTCCCCCCTCATGTAACCCTCCCCGAACCCCATCTCAAGGTCCTTCAGGGTGTTCCTGAACGCCTCCCGGGTTTTGAAGACCACCCTGTGGTCCACACCTCCTTCGGGTATGTCCCTCCCGTCGGGAAGCCTTATCCCTATGGTCTCCTCGGAGCAGGAGTTTATCTCCTCCAGGATCCTCGGGATAAGCTTTTCCTTTATCACGCTGTTCCCTCCCTTTTTGGAGCGGGCGACGGGACTCGAACCCGCGACCTCCTGCTTGGGAAGCAGGCGTTCTACCTCTGAACTACGCCCGCTAAAGATTTACTATACACGAAAAGGAACTCAAGTCAAGGTGTGGTATAATTTTCGGTCCAAGACTCCCGAGGAGGAAACAGCCATGAACAGCATAATGGAGAAGATAAGGAAGGTATACACACCTAAGAAGGACTACCCGAACTTCAAGGTGGGAGACACCATCAGGGTACACTACAGGATAAAGGAAGGAGACAGGGAGAGGATCCAGCCCTTCGAGGGTGTGGTTATCAGGATAAGGGGAGGCGGTCTGGACAAGACCTTCACCGTGAGGCGTGAGTCTTACGGTGTCGGCATAGAGAGGACGTTTCCCTACTACAGCCCGAACATAGAGAAGATAGAAGTGGTCAAGATAGGTAAGGTAAGGAGGGCAAAGCTCTACTTCCTGAGGGAGCTGAGGGGCAAAGAGGCACAGAGAAAGATCAAGGAGATAAAGATATGGGACTACGAGGCTATGCAGAGGAGAAAGGAAGAGGAGAGGAGGAAAAGAGAGGAGGAGATGAAGGAGGTGGCGGAAGAAACAGGAGCCCAAGAAGAGGGTTCATGACAGGTTTTGAGGAGAGGTTCTGGAGAGAGGGACTGCTTGTTGCGGGTGTGGACGAAGCTGGGAGGGGACCCCTGGCGGGGCCTGTTGTCGCCGCAGCTGTCATACTCCCGCCCGGAACCGAACCCTTTCTTAAGGGAGACTCCAAGGCCATGACCCCCGAAGAGAGAGAGGATGCCCTTGAGGAAATAAAGAAAAGGGCTTTAGCCATAGGGACCGGTGTCGTTGACAGCTCGGTGATAGACAGGGCGAACATACTCAGAGCGACCAAGATAGCTATGAAGAGGGCCCTTGAGGACCTCCGTGTGGAGTTCGATGTCGTCATAACCGACCACGTTCTCCTTGAAGGCTACAACTGCCTCGCCCTCACGAGAGGCGACGAAAAAAGCATAAGCTGTGCCTGTGCGAGCGTTGTAGCGAAAGTTTTGAGGGACAGGATAATGGAGGTGTTTGGAAAGGTTTACCCGGGATACCTGTTTGAGAAGCACAAGGGCTACCCGACCCCCGAACACAGGAAGATCCTTAAGATCCTCGGACCCTCTGACATACACAGGAAGAGCTTTAAGCTTCTACTATGAACGTCCACGTTCCCGTTCTCCTGGAGGAGGCGACGGACCTCCTTACGGGAAACAGGGGGAAGGTTTATCTTGACTGCACCCTGGGTGGAGGTGGTCACGCGAGGAGGATACTGGAGAAGGTCCCGGATTCGTACCTCATAGGCATAGACCTGGACGAAGACGTCATAGAGGTCGCTGTGGGGAACCTGAAGGAGTTTGAGGGCAGGTTCTCCGTATACAAGGCGAACTTCAGAGACCTGGACCTGGTTCTCAGGGAGGAAGGTATAGAGAAGGTGGACGGGATCCTCTTTGACCTGGGTGTCTCCATGTTCCAGATAAAGAGCGAAAGGGGTTTCTCCTTCCAGAGGGACTCACCGCTGGACATGAGAATGGACAAGGACCAAAAGCTCACAGCCTACGATGTGGTGAACAGGTATCCCGAAGGGGAGCTGGAGAGGATACTCAGGGAATACGGGGAGGAGAGGCTGAGCGGTAGGATAGCAAGGGCCATAGTAAGGCGCAGGGAGAAGAAGCCCATAGAGACAACCGGGGAGCTTGTGGATGTGGTTCTCTCCGTTTATCCTGAAAGGCTCAAACACGGCAGGATACATCCCGCAACCAGAGTCTTCCAGGCGATCAGGATAGAGGTGAACAGAGAGCTTGAGAACCTCAAGACCGCCCTCGAGAAGACGCCCGAACTCCTAAACCCGGGCGGGAGGATCGTTGTGATCAGCTTTCACTCACTCGAGGACAGGATAGTTAAGAGGTTTCTCAAAGAAAGGGCGGACGTTTTTAAGATACTCACCAAAAAACCCATAACGCCCTCCGACGAGGAGATAAGGGTGAACCCAGCCTCCAGAAGCGCTAAATTAAGAGCGGGGGAGAGGATATGAACCCGTTCCTGATGGTCGCTGTCGGTGTACTCCTGTTTCTGGGAAATCTGCTTTACTCAGCCTACTCCCTGAAGGTGGTCAGGGAACACTCCCTTAAGCTGAACAGATACAAAACGCTCAAAGAGGAAAACCTGAAGCTGAAGGCGGACATAGAGAGACTCCTTAACATAAAAGACCTGGAGAGGTACGCGGTCAGAAGGGGATTCAGACCCTTCAGCTGGGAGGAGTTCGTGATCTACGTCCTCACAGAACCCTCAGGGAAAGGTCGGTCCAGGGAGAGGCGTAGATGATCGAACCCGAGGATATGTAGTCCACACCCTCAACCGCGTAGTCCCTGACATTCTCAAGGGTTATACCGCCCGAGACCTCCACCTCCGCCCTCCCCCTGACTATCCTTACCGCCTCCCTGACCTCCTCGGGGGAAAAGTTGTCGAGCATAACTATGTCAACACCCACCTCCAGGGCTTCCTCCAGCTCCAGAAGGTTCTCAACCTCCACCTCTACCCTGTAGGCGGGCCCAACCTTTTCCCTCACCCTCCTGACCGCTTCCGGGATGCCACCCGCCACCCTCTTGTGGTTATCCTTTATAAGAACCATATCGTAGAGAGCGAACCTGTGATTATAACCCCCGCCGACCCTGACCGCGTACTTCTCGAAGTACCTGTATCCCGGAGTCGTCTTTCTGGTGTCGAGTATCCTTATACCAGTTCCCTCGAGAGCTTTTACGAACCTTCTCGTGTTTGTCGCTATACCCGAGAGGCTCTGGAGTATGTTGAGGGTGAGCCTCTCCGCGGACAGTATCTCCTTAGCCCTCCCTTCAAGTTCCAAGACAACGTCTCCTTCCCTGAACTCCCCTCCTTCCTGAACCTTCGGACGCACGTAGACACCTCCGACCATCAGAAACAGCTCCTGGACAAAGGGCAGACCCGCAAGGACTCCCCCCTCCTTCGCCACAACGACCGCCCTGATCGTTTCGTCGGAGCACACCGCCTCGGTGGTTATGTCTCCGGTCCCTACATCTTCCTCCAGGAACCTCTGGAGCTGTGCCCTAACGAAGAGCCTGTTCATACTTCCCCTTATGGCTCCAGACAAGATACACGGTAAGTATAACCCTCAGGTTCGTGATGAGGGCGAGGACTATGAAGAGGGCCTCTATCCAGCCGAGCAGGCAGAAGACCATCACGAGGAACACCCTCTCATCTCTCTTACCCACCAGATATCTCAAAGGCCTCACAGCCTCGTAGGCGTCCTCGCAGTATGAACCCCTGAACCTCTCGGTTGTGTAGCTCACCATTAGGGTTCCGAAGAGGGCGAGAAAAATCCAGGGCAGGAATCCCGCTCCGGGTCCAAGCCAGAGGGCCAGGGCGGAAAGGAAGGCAAAGTCCACGACCCTGTCCAGTATGGAGTCTATCCAACCGCCGAACCTGGTCGTCCTCAGGGAAGCCCTCGCTATCTCGCCGTCGACACCGTCCAGCATGGAGCTCACCTGGTAGATAAGCCCTCCCATCTGGGGTGAGAACAGAGCGATCAGGGCGGATACCAGACCTGTGATGAAAGTGGCCCAGGTTGCCTGCATGGGTGTTATCCTGTCCACAACCCTCTCCGAGATCCAGAGGGAGACCTTCCGGTTTATGAGTCTGGAGACCACGCCGTCTCCCACACCCTTCACCGAAGCCCTCACAAGCTCCTTCCTCGCCCTCTCCAGGTCCTCCCGTGTGTCCACATCGGTCCAGAACTCACCGGACACGAACGTACACCTTATCCTGCCCGCCTTCACTATGTCGCTCACGGTTACCTTCTCCCTTTCGGAAACGAGCTTCTCCGCCACCTTGAATACGCTCCTGGTCAGGATAAAAAACCCCGTATCGTAGCCGTTGAACTTCTCTATACCCTTTCCTATGTCCTTCACCCTCCCTTTCCCGCACAGAACGCGGGTCGCCTCGGTCCTGTCCACGTACAGGGCGAGGTCGTCCACTATGAGGCCCTTCCCTTTAAGGGCTCTGGCTATGAAATCCTCGGAGTACACGTGGTCTCCCATGGTGAGTACGAACTCCCTGTCTGTGACGTGTTCCCTGGCGAGGTAGAGGGAGTATCCGTTCTCCCTCTCGGGTCTCTCGTTTACCACCAGCGTGTAGTCCGCTCCCTCCCTCCTCAAGAGGTCTTCTATCCTGTCCTTATTCTCAGGGTTCACGACGATCACAAACCTCTCGATGCGGTGTCTTCTCAACAGCTCAATGGTCCTAGACAGGATCTCCCTGCCCGCCACCCTGACAAGAGGTTTCGGTATGCTCGCGTTCATCCTGCTTCCCCTTCCCGCACACAGGATAACCGCGGTTCTCATCCCAGAACCTCCCTTACTCTTCTGAAAACACCCAGCCACTCATCCCACCTCAACCTGCCGGTCTGGGTGTTCTGCCTGCTCGGGTGGTAAGAGGTTATGAGCGTGTAGGGGAGTCCTCTGGGTGTGTAAAGTCTGCTGTGGCCGAACTTTATACCCTTAAGATCCGCATCGGGATAAAGCCTTCTGAGAGCCTTGAGGGTTCCGCTGAGGGCTACTGACCCGAGGCAGAGGATAACCCTGAGGTTTTTCAGCGCTGTAAGCTCCTCTATGAGGTAAGGGTTGCAGTTTTCGATCTCCTCCGGTGTGGGCCTGTTCTCCGGTGGTACACACCTGACCACAGCGGTTATGTAAGCTCCCCTCAGTCTGAACCCGTCCTCCCTGTGGGTGGATGTGGGCTTGTTTGCGAAGCCCGTCTCGTAAAGGGCCCTCGCCAGCCACTCCCCGGACCCGTCGCCCGTGAACATCCTCCCGGTCCTGTTTCCCCCGTGAGCTGCGGGGGCAAGACCCACTATGAGTAGCTTTGCTTCGGGATCGCCGAAGCCCGGAAGGGGTTTTGACCAGTAATCCCAGTTTCTGTATCTCCTGGGTTTTCTCTCCGCAACCTTTTTTCTGAACTCCACAAGACGCGGACATCTTGAACAGCTTACTATCCTTTCTCCGAGGTCCCTTAGCACCTCCACAGCGGTAGATAATTATAAGGGTTATGGGATACGTGGTGATAGGAAGGGTTCTGGACACCTTCGGCACCAAGGGAGAGCTCAAGGTCTTCCCTTACGCCCCTGAGGAAGTTTACGAGAACCTGAAAAGGGTGTATCTAAAGAGAAAGGGAGGAGACTACTTTTCCTTCGAGGTTGAGTGGGTGAGGAAGCACAGGGAGTTCTACCTCGTGAAGCTGAAGGGATACGACGACATAGGGTCCGCGGAGCAGTTCAGGAAGGCGACCCTCTTCCTTCCCGAGGAGGAGCTTCCCGAAAGGGGAGAGGACGAGTTCTACGCCTACGAGATCGTCGGTATGGAGGTGATCACCGACAGGGGCAGGGTCCTTGGCAGGGTCAAGAGGGTTGAGGACTACGGTGTTTACGACATGCTGATCCTGGAGGATGAGAAAACCTACATACCCTTTGTCGGAGAGATAGTCCTGAAGGTGGACAGGGAAAAAAACAGAATAGAGGTTAAGGAGGACCTGATCGTGATTTAGGCCCTCACACCCACCTCTTCTCTAAGCTCCCTCGCGGCATCCACCATGTTCTTCAGGGAGGGCCTCACCTCCTCCCACCTTCTCGTTTTGAGTCCGCAGTCGGGGTTTACCCAGAGGAGATCAACGGGCAGTACCCTCATGGCTCTTCTGACCACCTCCTTTATCTCCTCCTTCGCGGGCACAGCGGGGGAGTGTATGTCGTAGACACCTATCCCGATCTGCCTGTCCCAGCTTTTGAACCTCTCGAAGGCGGATATTATCTCCCCTTTGCTCCTGGACGCCTCTATGGATATGACGTCAAAGTCCATCTGGTAGATGTACTCTATTATGTCGTTGAACTCGGAGTAGCACATGTGGGTGTGGATCTGGGTCTCGGGCTTAGCCCTTGAGCAGAGCCTGAAGGCCTTCACAGCCCAGTCGAAGTACTCTGGCCAGTCCCTCCTCTTTAAGGGAACCCCTTCCCTGAAGGCGGGCTCGTCTATCTGGATCACTTTTATACCCGCCCTCTCCAGGTCCTTTACCTCGTCGAGCAGGGCAAGAGCTATCTGGTAGGCTATCTCCCTCTTGGGGACATCTTCCCTGTAGTAGCTCCAGTTCAGGATCGTGACGGGTCCCGTTAGCATACCCTTCACCGGTTTATCGGTAAGGGACTGGGCGTAGGTTATCTCCTCCAGGGTCATAGGTCCTTTTCTCGAGACGTCACCGTATATGATCGGTGGTCTGTAGACCCTCGAGCCGTAAGACAGGACCCAGCCGTGCTTCGTGGTAGCTATTCCGTCCATCTTGAAGGCGAAGAACTCGACCATGTCGGTCCTTTCGAACTCACCGTGAACAAGGACGTCAAGGCCTATCTCCTCCTGAAAGGCTATGACTTCCTCTATCCGCTTCTTTATGAAGTCCCTGTACTCCTTCTCCGATATCTTCCCGGTCCTGTAGGCGGTTCTCATCTTCCTCACTTCCTCGGTCTGCGGAAAAGAACCTATGGTGGTCGTGGGGAGTATTGGAAGCCTCATGATCTCCTTCTGGATCCTCGCCCTTTCCTTATAGGGAAGTTCCCTTCTGAAGTCCTCCTCTTTCAGGGAGGTTATCCTCCTCCTCACCTCCGGGTTCTCGCCGAAAGGCACCTTAAGTACACTCTCCAGCTTCTTTACCTCTTTTAGGGCCTCCTCGTTCCCGAGAAAGGCCTCCTTCAGGACCTTCAGTTCCTTAAGCTTCTCCTTTGCGAAGGAGAGCCTCTCTTTGAGCCCGTGGGGGAGGTCGTCTTCGGGTTCCACGGTGACGGGAAGGTGGTAAAGGGGACACGAGTTGGAGACCGATACGTTTTTTACCGCCTTTGAGAGGTCCTCAAGGACCTTAAGCTTTTCCTTCAGGTCAGCCCTCCAGGGCTGGCGCCCGTTTATGAGACCCGCTATGAGTTCCTTGTCCTCGGGGAAACCGTACTTTCTTATGTTCTCCAGGTTCTCCCTGTTCGAGACGAGGTCAAGGTGGAGCCCGCTGACCGGAAGGGAGACGAACCTCCTGTAGTCGGAGACGCTGTCGTAGTAGGTGAAGACCGCTATGTAGAGCCCGGACCCTGAAAGCTCACGGTAGACTTCCTCGAGGAGGTCCCAGTGCCAGGGCTCCGTGTCCATCACGAGGGCGGGCTCTTCAAGATGTACCCTCTCACAGCCCGCATCTTTGAGGGTCTTCAGGACCTCAAGGTATACGGGGGTGATCTTCGCCACAAGCCTCTCGAAGGTGTCCTTTTCCTCTATCCTCCCGATCTCGTAAAGGGGGAGGTCTCCCTCCTTTCTCCTGAGTGCCTTTGAAAGCCTCAGGAAGGTGAAAGGACCTATGATGTGGGGAACGGTCAGGAAGCCCTTCTCCTTGAAAAAGCTGAAGTCTTCAAGTGGTTTGTTCACAAGGAGCCTAAAGTCCTCTCCCTCTATCTCGGGAACGAGGTAGTGGTAGTTGGTGTTGAACCACTTGGTCATCTCGAGGGCGTTTTTTCCCCTCGCCATCTCGAAGTAGGTCTCCATGCCCTTATATTCGCCGAACCTTGACGGCACACATCCCACCATGAGGGCTGTGTCGAGCATGAAGTCGTAGTAGGAAAGCTCGTTGGATGGTATGAGATCGACGAACTCGGAGTAAAGCCTCGCCCTCTGGAGGTTCAGGTCCCTCATTCCTGCGTGGAGCTCCTCCTCGGTGATCTTACCCTTCCAGAAGTCTTCAAGCAGTCTCTTGAACTCTCTCTTCTCCCCGAGCTTCGGGTATCCGAAAGCTATCGCCTTCAATCTTTTTCCTCCTTTTTCCTTTCGCACCTGTCAAGGAGGTACTTCAGCCTTATGGGAGCTTCGGTGAGGGGTAGGGTTGAGTCGTATATCTCTCCCTTCACACCGCACTCCTTAAAGGCTTCGTACAGCATCCTGAGGCCCTTTTCCGCCTCTGGTCCGTTCCTCCTCACAACCCACACCCAGTTGGGGTCAAGCTTACCCTCCTTCTTCAGGTCCCTTATAGCGTTGGCGACACCCTCACCGAGTGTCACGTCTATCCTCGTGTTGTTTGCGGTTCCCCCGCACACGAGCACACCCCTTATGCCCGGCTTTGAGAGTATTATCCTGGTTATCTTGTACATCTTCTCCGCGGGCGGGTTCCCGCCTATGTCGGTGAAGTTGGCGGGCCTCAGACCTACCGCGTAGGTGGTCTCTATAGTGACAGTTGAACCTCCTCCCCCGAAGGTCATCATAGCTATGTCTCCGTCCATCTCCACGTAAGACCCTGCCTTGCCCCTGTGGTCGTCCCTGTCTATCTCCGCCGCCGCCACTTCCCTTTCTGTGGGCGGTCTCTTGAGGGC
>JAUZRJ010000112.1 GCA_030950545.1 Aquificota bacterium
GAAGCCCTATTCCCAGAAAGAGGACCCGGGGGCGGGCGCTAAGCGAGGTCTTTGGAGCTTCTACGTTCCGATAAGAGACTACCAGATCGGCCTCTTCAGGATGGTCCACCGCCTTCCAGGTGTCCGGGATCGGAACCGGATAGTCTAAGAAGACCTTGAGGGTCTTTCGGTTGAGGTAACGGGCGGTGACCTCGGGAACAAGTTCCTCGGGTTCAAGGACGAGCTGATAGGTTTCCGCCCAGAGGTCAAGAGCCGGAAGACCGGCCAGATCGCTGGCTGTAGTGACGACCGCCTCGCCGCCGAGTAGGGCAGCGATCTCCCGGGCCAGTTCGTTGGCTCCGCCTAAGTGCCCTGAAAGGAGACTCACCGCGAACTTTCCCGTTTCGTCAAGCACTACTACGGCGGGATCGGTCTTTTTGTCTGAAAGGAGAGAGGCGATAGCCCGTACGGCCACCCCGCAGGCCATAATGAAGACCAAAGCCCGGGCTTCAGGCCAGTACTGCGCCACCTTCTCTCGGGAGTATTTTTCCACCCGAACGTGAGGGAAGTAGTCGGCAAGCCTTTCGGCCAGCTTCCGGCCTCGGTCGCGGAGATAAAAGATGACGAGAGGTTTAGGACTTTGGGGCATAGAGTTTGGAACGGGTGCGTTGAGGTTTTTGGACCGCGGAAAGGGCGCGTCCCATGTAGATGAGAGCCGTTTTGCGGATACCGGCTTCTTCCACCAGGCGGGAAAGCTCTCCGAGAGTCCCAAAAAGGATTCGTTCTTCAGGAAAACCCAGTTTTTCGGCCACGGCCACCGGTGTGTCCGGAGGAAGCCTCCGGAGAAGGGCCTCTTCAATGGTTTCCGCCTGATGGACGCTAAGGAATATGACTAAAGTGACATCCTCACGGGCAAAGTAGGCCAGATCTTCCGGACTCGGGCCGGGAGTGCGTCCTCCGAGACGGGTGAAGACTACCGTTTGGGCCACTTCCGGCATAGTAAGCTCAATATGCATACGGGCGGCGCCAAGAGAGGCCGAGCTTACCCCTGGTACCACCTCATAAGGGATGCCTTTTTCCTTGAGGAGAGCGATTTCCTCGTTGATGGCGCTGTAGAAAGCTGTGTCTCCGCTGTGAAGACGCACCACGGTTTTTCCTTCAGCCACTGCT
>JAUZRJ010000113.1 GCA_030950545.1 Aquificota bacterium
GGTCTCTTGAGGGGCGAGGTCTCCTTTGATGTGGGAGAGGTTAGCCTTCTCATAGGTTCTTCGTACCTTTCAGAGGGTGTCAAAGGGCTTGATCTTACCCTCAAGCACTTCCTCGGACCCTACAGGACCCTTGAGATCGAAGGGGAGATTGTGGATTGGCAGGGTCCGGGCTTTTACCTCCAAGCGAGTATACCTATTTTGAGGAGATGGGGTTTATCCCTCAGGTACGGGAATGATAGGGGTAGCAGTAGGTTTTCTTCCGGCTTCTGGTTCCACCCCACTGAATTTTCAAGGATAAGGCTGGCTTACAACCACGGGGATGTGGAGGGCAGACCTGTGAGGGAGGTAATCCTCCAGGGCACTTTCTCCATAGGACCCCACAGGGCCCATCCCTTTTAGGAGGTTGTTCAATGAAGGCACTGGCACTTTTTCTTCTTACGGTCTGCGTTGCCTTTTCTGAGATCAGGGTTGTCACAACCTACAGGTGGATAGGAGACCTGGTGAGGAACGTAGGAGGCGATAAGGTAGATGTCTTCTCCATAGGAGACCCGAAGATAGACCCTCACTTTGTGCCCCCTAAACCTTCCTTTATAGCAAAGCTGAGGAAGGCGAACCTTCTGGTGGTGAACGGTGCGGGCCTTGAGGACGGATTCCTTCCCCCTCTTCTAAGCAGGGCGGGAAACCCGAAGATCATGCCAGGCTCCTCGGGATACCTTGACCTATCCGACGAGGTCCAGCTGATAGAGGTGCCCAGAAATCCCTCAAGGGCCTTTGGAGACGTACACCCCTATGGTAATCCCCACTACCACCTTGACCCCTATAACATTCCGATCCTCGCCAAAGCGATAAAGAAACGGCTCTGCTATATCAGGGAAGACCTGTGCCCCATATTTGAGAGAAACCTAAATAACTTCCTCACCCGCTGGGATGAGAGGCTAAAGGTGTGGGATGAAAGGATGAAGCCCCTCAGAGGTACAAAGGTGATCGCCTACCACAGCCTGTTTAATTACTTCATAAGGAGATACGGTCTGGTCCTCGCGGGGACGGTTGAGCCCAAACCGGGTATCCCTCCCTCTCCCAGACACCTCGGAACCCTTGTTGAGAAGGCGGAGGGTGTAAGGTTCATACTCCAAGACGTCTACCACGAGAGAAAGTCTGCTCGCTATTTATCGGAAAAAACGGGAGCTGAGGTCCTTTTGTTACCCCATGACGTTGGCTCTCTCGAAGGAGTTGACTCCATCTTCTCCCTCTTTGAGGAGATAGTGGGGAGGTTCACGCGATGATGGAGATCCTCGGCCCTCCCCTGCTTCTTTCCCTTTTCCTCCTTCTGGCCCTTTATCCCTTCGGAAGGGAGATAGTCAGAAGGGGGATCATATTCGTTGATCTGACGGTAGCCCAGTTTTCCGCCCTCGGGGTTTCTCTCTCTGTTGTTCTGGGATTTGAGGGTGCAACCCTGTACCTTTCCCTTGCCAGCTCCGTCCTCTGCGGTGCGTTAATAGGGGTGGGGGTTCACCGCATCAAACACAGGGAGGCCTTTGTAGGGGTTCTCTATGCCTTTGGCTGGTCACTCTCCCTTCTGCTCCTTTCAAAGCACCCGAGGGGTGCGGAGGAGTTTATGAAGGTAATGGCCTCCGACGTCCTCTTTTCGGGATGGATGGACGTTCTAACGGCGGGGATCCTTTCCCTGATTGTTAACCTCCTTTTCAGGTACATCAAAGACACGGAAGGGCTTCTTAAGGAGGTTCTGTTTTTCTCAGCCCTCTCACTGGCGGTGGCTGTGGGCGTGAGGAGTACAGGGGTTCTCGTGGTCTTCGCCCTTTTGCTCGGACCCGCCTTTGCGGGCATCACCCTCTCCGAGAAGAAGGATACACCCCTTGCTCTCACCCTGGGGTCAGGAGGAGTCATACTTTCCCTTCTCGGGTCTTACCTTCTGGACCTTCCCTCGGGGATACTGATGGTGTTCCTTCTTTCCCTTATAGCCCTTTTTTCATCCCTGAAAGCATTAACCTGATGGAGCGGGCGACGGGACTCGAACCCGCGACCTGCGGCTTGGAAGGCCGCTGCTCTACCAACTGAGCTACGCCCGCTTTATGGGCTGGTGGAGGGGGCAGGATTCGAACCTGCGCAGGGCGTAAGCCCGGGGGATTTACAGTCCCCTGCCTTTGACCGCTCGGCCACCCCTCCTGCCAGCCCTCAAGCTGGCGGCGGGACTTGAACCCGCGACCACGGGATTACAAATCCCGCGCTCTGCCGACTGAGCTACGCCAGCAAGCCAAAAAATTATTTTATCCCAGCCTAAAAGGGCGGTCAAGGTCCGTCGATATTAATACTTATGGACCTCGAGGCAAAGAGACAGGCCATAGCGGACAGGGAAGGGGAGAGGGTGGGTTATGAGTTCTTCCTCATATCCCACGGAAAGGCGGACCTCTCCCCGGAGGTTCTGAGCAACAAAACCACCTTTATAACGGTCAGGACCCTTGCGGAGTACGGGGTGAAGAAGGTGGGTGAGGGGAAGAGGGTGTTCGTAAAGATCCCCATAGACACACTGCTCGTAAAAGTGCTCGACCTGCTGGACTCCAGGACGGTGGCTTACAAGATACACCCCCCGGTTGTGGGTATGGGGAAGACCGTTTACACAAGGTCCGTTAGCTACATGGAGAAGCTGAAGTCCGAAGGGGTCTTTATATCCGTTCACGCAGATCTCATAGCCCAGTACGATGATCTTGTCCAGATAGCTGACATGGTGGAGTTTGACGCAAGGAGAGTAGACCTGAAGGAGGTTCACCGCCTCAGGGATATGGGTGTTAAGGTTCTGATAACCGGTATAGACAGCGGCAGGTATTACAACAGGTTCAGATCCTACGCGGACTGTTTCCAGGGGGACTACATAGATGAGGGAATGACCCTGGAGAAGATAAGGATAGCTCCGTACCTTAAGAGCACACTTCTCAGGCTTCTCGTCCTCCTGAACACAGCCCAGAGCCCGACCGAGTTCGCGAAGGTTATAGAGACGGACGTGGGCATGAGCGCCAAGCTCCTGAGGTTCGTAAACTCCGCCTTCTTTTCCCTGAGGAAGAAGATAGCGAGCCTGGATCAGGCTGCCATCTATTTCGGTCTTAAAAACCTGAGGAACTTCGTCCTGGTTCTCTCCATGAACGATTACGCGACCGTGAAAAACCCCGTAGCCTGGAGAAGATCCCTCATAAGGGCGAGGATCATGGAGGAGCTCTCAAAGGCTGTAAACCCCGATCTGTCCAGCGAGGCTTACATGGTAGGTCTCTTTTCCCTTATAGACCTCATACTGGGTGTGGGTCCTTTGGAGTTTCTGAAGGAGGTAAACGCGGACGAAACAGTCCTCCGGGCATTCGAAGACAAGAGCTCACCGCTGGCGAAACTCCTTGAGGTGGCCTCACTGCTCGAGGATAAGGAGAGGGAGATAATCGCCTCCAAGGACCCCCTGTCCCTGCCCGTGATCAGGGATGTAGCCAGCGGTCTGGGACTGTCCGGAAAGGACGTTCTGGAGAT
Organism: Aquificota bacterium; assembly: GCA_030950545.1. Classification (GTDB taxonomy): domain Bacteria; phylum Aquificota; class Aquificia; order Aquificales; family Aquificaceae; genus Hydrogenivirga. The sequence goes on from JAUZRJ010000113.1 coordinate 3,526, forward strand.
CCTAAAAGGGAGCTGTCTGATGGCGGACACGATCATACACCTCTGATCCTGAAGCCCTTACTCCTCAACATCTCCAGAAGTCTTTCAAAGGTCAGGGGAGGAGAGAAGTAAAAGCCCTGCGCTTCGTCACACTGCCAGAGTCTGAGGAATATCAGCTGTTCCTCCGTCTCAACTCCCTCCGCCACAGCCTTAAGACCCAGGTTGTGGGCTATGGCTATTATAGTGGTCGCTATGGCAACGTCGTTGGGATCGTTCACTATATCCCCTATGAACGTTCTGTCTATCTTCAGTTTGTCCGCGGGGAAGTACTTAAGGTAGTTCAGTGAGGAGTAACTCGTCCCGAAGTCATCTATGGACACGGTAACCCCCATGGACTTGAGGTCCTTCAGGATCCTCACCGCCTCCCGTTTGTTCTTTATCAGGGCGCTTTCGGTTATCTCCACCTCAAGGTGGGACGGGTCAAAGTCCGTCTCCTCCAGGATCTCCTTGAGTGTCTCGACAAAGTTCCCCGAGGATATCTGGTTCGGGGAGATGTTAACAGCGATTTTAAGGGGGAGGCCTTCCTCGAGCATTCTCCTCCCGTCCAGGCAGGCCCTCCTCAGAACCCAGTCGCCGAGGGGTATTATCAGGTTGGTCTCCTCAGCTATGGGGATGAACCTGAAAGGCGGTATGAGACCCCTGTCCGGGTGGTGCCACCTCACCAACGCTTCCACCCCGGTGACCCTGTCGGTTGCCAGATCGAACTTGGGCTGGTAGTACAGTGCGAGCTCCTCCTTCTCAAGGGCTTCCCTCAGCTCGGACTCGAGCATGAACCTCTCACTGACCTTGAGGTTCAGATCCGGGGTGTAGAAGATGTATGTACTTTTCCCCGACTTCTTGGCGTGGTGCATGGCTATATCCGCGTTTTTGAGGATCGTCTGGGGGTTTGACCCGTCCAGGGGGTAAACGCTCACACCCGCGGTTACGGTCACGTAGATCCTGTGGTCTCCTACGTGGAAGGGGACAGAGGCTCTCCCGATCAGGTTGCTCACAAGGGCTTTTATCTCCTCAACCTCTTCAACCGGACCTATCACAACCACAAACTCGTCGCTCCCGAACCTGGAAACCATGGCTCCTGGTGGAAGTGAAGAGGAGATCCTCCGGGAGAAGGCCTTGAGGAGACAGTCCCCAGCCTCATGGCCCAAGGTGTCGTTTATGAGCTTGAAGTTGTCTATGTCCATGAAGACCACACCCACCTTGCCGCCCCTGATCTTGGCCCTGAAGAGTACGTGTGCCAGGTGGTCGCAGAGGAGAGCCCTGTTGGGAAGTCCGGTGAGCGGATCGTAGCAGGAAAGGGACCTGAGGTTTGCCTCTAAGCTCCTTCTTTCGGTAGTGTCTAGGAAAAGACCCAGGAACTCATCCTCCGCCTTCAGAAGCGTGACCTCGCAGGTGAACATGGTTCCCCTCCTGTGGACGCCCCAGACCTCACCCTTCCAGAAGCCTTCTTCCTTAAGTATCTCGAAAACCTCCTGAAAGGTCGGGAAACCCTCCCACTTGAGGTCCAGCGAGGAAACCTCCCTGCTGTGGATGAGTTCGTAACTCATACCTGTTATCTCAAGGAAGGACCTGTTTGCGGTTCTGATCACACCCCCGCTGTCGAACACGATCACACCCTCCCTCATGTTCTCCAGGATCTTAGAGGCCAGACCGAGCCTTTTTCTGAGGTCCCTTATCCTGCGGGGGATGTCCTCCATACTTTTTCTATTTATCGGTTTCTGAACCTATAATTTTCAAGGGATGGAGCTACTCCTTGAGGTTTTCAAAAACAAACTCATCTCCGTCGCGGAGGAAATGGGTTCCGTCCTCCAGAGGACCGCCTTCTCTCCGAACATAAAGGAGAGGAGGGACCTCTCCTGTGCGGTGTTCACGAAGAAAGGTGACCTGATAGCCCAGGCTGCCCACATACCCGTCCACCTGGGGTCCATGGGCTCCGCGGTAAGGGAGGCGTTAGGGAGAGTCAGGATGGAAGAGGGTGACATGGTTATCCTGAACAACCCTTACATGGGCGGGACCCATCTTCCAGACATAACCCTTGTCGCTCCCGTAACCTTCAGGGGTGAGGTCAGGTTCTTCGTAGCTTCAAGGGCTCATCACGCGGACGTGGGAGGGTCTTCATCCGGGTCTATGCCCCTCTCGAGGGAGATATTCCAGGAGGGTATAGTCATACCTCCCATCAAGCTGGTGGAAGGGGGAGAGGTCAGGGAAGACGTCCTTGACCTTATACTCAGCAACGTCAGGACGCCCGAGGAGAGGATAGGGGACCTGAAGGCTCAGATCATGGCTAACTCCGTGGGTGTAAAGAGGCTCAGGGAGATAATGGAAGAGATGGGCCCGGAAGAAGTTGAAAGGCTCGGTTTTGAGCTGATGAACTACTCGGAGAGACTCATGAAAGGTGCGATAAGGCGGATACCGGACGGGACCTATAACTTCGAGGACTTCATGGAGGACGACGGTTTTGGGAGAGAGGACATAGCCATAAGGGTGACCCTCCGCATAGAGGGCGATAGGGCTGTAGTGGACCTCTCCCGCTCTGACCCCCAGACCGAGGGAACCGTCAACACGGTTAGATCGGTTACCTTAGCTTCTGTCTATTACGTCTTCAGGTGCCTCCTTCCCGAGGACGCTCCCACGAACGACGGTTGTTTCAGGCCCGTGGAGGTGATAACCAGAAAAGGTACCGTGGTTGACGCGGAGTTCCCCTCACCGGTTGCGGGCGGGAACGTCGAGACATCACAGAGGATAGTGGACGTGGTCCTCGGCGCTCTGGCGCAGGCGGTTCCGGACCTCATCCCCGCAGCATCGCAGGGGACCATGAACAACCTCACCATAGGTGGGAAAACCCCGGAAACAGGCCAGGTTTTCACCTACTACGAGACGATCGGGGGCGGTATGGGTGCCTGGAAGGGAGGGGACGGGGAGAGCGCGGTCCACTCCCACATGACGAACACCATGAACACACCCGTTGAAGCCCTTGAGCACGCATACCCTCTTCTGGTGAGGGAGTACTCTGTGAGAAGAGGTTCGGGAGGAGGAGGAAGGTGGAGGGGAGGAGACGGCATAGTCAGGGAGATAGAGGTCCTCTGCCCCGCGGAGGTGACAGTTATATCGGAAAGGAGGAGAAGGAGGCCCTACGGACTGTTCGGGGGAAAGCCCGGAAGGGAAGGGAGAAACGTTATAATCAGGCAGGGGAAGGAGGAGGTTATGCCGGGCAAGTTCACCGCACGCCTCTCTCCGGGCGACAGGATAAGGATAGAGACGCCGGGAGGGGGCGGTTATGCTTAGGATAGGTGTGCTCGTTTCGGGAAGGGGGTCTAACCTGCAGGCGATAATAGACGGTATCGATGCGGGAAAGATCTCCGCGGATATAGGCGTGGTCATATCGGACAACCCGAAGGCTTACGCCCTTGAAAGGTGCAGGAGGCACAGAATAAAGAGCAAGGTGATACTGAGAGAGGACTTCCCGAACAGGAGGGGGTTTGAGGAAGAGATCGTAAGGGTCCTCAAGGAGGAGGGAGTTGACCTGGTAGTTCTCGCGGGCTTTATGAGGATACTCTCACCCTTTTTCCTCTCCCACTTTCCCGACAGGGTGATAAACATCCACCCATCCCTAATACCCGCCTTCCAGGGGCTAAGCGCCCAGAGGAAAGCTGTGGAGTTCGGATCGAAGATAACGGGATGTTCCGTTCACATAGTCGATGAGAGTGTGGACGGAGGACCTGTTATAGTCCAGGCGGCTGTTCCTGTTTTACCTGACGACACGGAAGAAACCCTCTCCGAGAGGATACTCAGGTTCGAGCACAGGATACTTCCCCAGACCGTCCAGTGGTTTGCGGAAGGCAGGGTAAAGGTGGAGGGAAGGAGGGTGTTCGTGGAAGGGGCGAGATACGGGACCCTCCCCGTGAACCCTGACCTTGAGAAGTTCTGAAAACTTTATAATTTTTAAAGAACTATGGTCGAGATAGTGGTTGCTCCGAACGCAGGGTTCTGCTTCGGTGTGAAGAGGGCTGTGAAGATAGCGGAGGAGTCTACGGGTAAGTTCAAAGGTTCGAGGATATTCACCCTCGGTCCCATAATCCACAACCCACAAGAGGTGGACAGGCTCAGGAGGCTGGGTGTAAAACCCCTTGAGGACGAGGACCTCAGGGAGGGCGATACGGTCATAATCAGGTCTCACGGTGTGCCTCCGGAGAAGGAGAGACTTCTCAGGGAAAAGGGGGTGAACCTCGTTGACGCCACATGCCCATACGTCAAAGCGGTCCACGAGGCGGTCTGTCAGCTCGTGGAGGAGGGGTACTTTGTTGTCATAGTCGGGGAGAAGAACCATCCGGAGGTCATAGGAACGCTCGGTTATCTGAAAGAGAGCGGTGGTGAGGGAACAGTGGTGGAAGACCTCAAAGACCTCGAAGTGGTCTACAAGCACGAGAGGGTAGGGGTTGTCTCCCAGACGACCCAGAACGAGAGGTTCTTCAAGGAGGTTGTCGGTGAGCTCGCACTCTGGGTTAAGGAGCTCAAAGTTATAAACACGATCTGCAACGCCACCTCAGTGAGACAGGAGGACGTTTACCGGATAGCCCCCAATGTTGACGTGATGATAATAATCGGCGGGAAGAACAGCGGGAACACAAGAAGGCTCTACACCATATCAAAGAGCCTCAACCCCAACTCCTACCACATAGAGGTTCCCGAAGAGCTGAAGCCCGAGTGGTTTGAGGGAGCGAAGAGGGTGGGCATAACCGCAGGAGCGTCCACACCGGACTGGATCATAGAAAGGGTAAAGGCTAAAATAGAGGAGATATGCGGGGAGCGGTCCTCGTCCTCCTGACCCTTATAGGTCTAACCCTGGCGGGAACTCTGTACGAGGAGATAGTCAGGGAACAGATACGCAGGATACCCTTAGACAAGGCTGTGGTTGTCGGAGAGGGAGACAGAAAGCTCATAACGGTGATAAACCCGGACTGTCCCCACTGCAGGGCGGAGTGGAGAGAGCTGAGAAAACACCTGGACAAGCTCAAGGTGTACGTGTTCGTATTTCCCTTCAAGGCCTGGGGTGAGGAAAATCTGAACAAGTCCTACTACATAGTCTGCTCAAAGGACAAGAGGAAAGCTCTCGACGATGTGCTTCTCGGAAAGCTGGACGGCAAGGTTCCCAGGGTAAAAAGGTGTCCCCTCCTCGAGGAACACCTCAAAGTCGTCGAGATCCTCGGTGTTACGGGAGTCCCCTACAACATAATACCCGCAAAGAACAAGATCATAGAGGGCTTCTCAAAGAACCTCCTCGAGGAGCTCGGGATCGAGTAAACTCAGTTAACCCTTGTACCGATCCTTTTTACTTAAGCGATGAGCGTGGAAGACCTTGAGAAGTTCCTTCCGGTCGTCCTTATAAACAAGAACTACATAATAACCTCGCTGAACGAGACGGGGAAGATGATGCTGGGAGACGTGGTAGGCAAGAAGTGCTTTCAGGTCCTTTACAACCTTGAAAAACCATGTCCCGAGTTCAACATAAACTGCCCCATAGCTTCCGGGGAGGAGAACGTGGACACGGTCACCCTAGACTTTGAGGTGTACCTCAGGGCTTACGGGAAGCTACCCGTAGGCGGGATATACTGGGAGTCGGTGATAAACATAACAAACCTGTCTGTCATAAGGTCGGGAGTCTTCGACAGCCTGACGGAGCTTTACAGCAGGAGTTTCCTTGCAGGTCTCATGGAGAAGTTCCTCTACATGTGGCAAAGGTACAGAGAGGTATTTTCTGTGCTGTTTCTTGACATAGACAACCTGAAGAGGATAAACGACGAGTACGGCCACCTCTCTGGTGACGAAGCTCTGAAAAAGGTGGGCCAGTGCATAAAGCTCTTCCTGAGAAGGTCGGACTTCGGCATAAGATACGGCGGTGATGAGTTCATGGTTATCCTTCCCAAGACAAGAAAAGAGAACGCGGTCCACGTCGCCAGGAGGATCCACGAGTGCATAACCGCGGTTCCCTTCATCGCGAAGCTGTCCGTGACCATAGGCATAACGGAGGTCTCCGAAGAGGACAAAAGCACGGATCACATAATAGAGAGGGCGGACAGGGCCCTGTACTACGCCAAGACCAAAAGGAGGGGGTCTATAGCGGTGGCCAAGGGCAAAGAGGAGTTCTACCTGGTGGAGTAAAATTATCTCTCATGATAGACATAGAGCTTATCAGGAAGAAGCCCGAATACGTTAAAGAGAGGCTCGCCACAAGGGATAAAAGCCTGACGGACCTCGTTGACCAGGTTCTGGATCTCGACGGGAGAAGGAGAGGGATCATAGCCAAGGTGGAAAGCCTGAGGGCGGAGAGGAACAGGAAGAGCAAAGAGATCGGGAAGCTCAGGAGAGAAGGTAAAGACACCTCAGCCCTGGAGGAGGAGGTGAGACATATCAAGGAGGAGATAGACCGCCTTGAGGAAGACCTGAGGAAGGTCAGGGAAGACCTGAGGAAGCTCATGCTCAGGATACCGAACCTTCCCCACCCGAGCGTTCCGGTAGGTGAAGACGAGACCCAGAACGTTGAGGTCAGAAGGTGGGGAGAGCCTAAGGAGTTTAGCTTCGACCCCAGACCCCACTGGGAGATAGGAGAAATGCTCGGTATCCTGGACTTCGAAAGGGGAGCGACCCTGGCGGGAAGCAGGTTCACCGTTGTGAAAGGTCTGGGAGCTAGGCTGGAAAGGGCGCTTATAAACTTCATGCTTGATCTCCACACTGAGAAGGGCTACAGGGAGGTCATACCCCCGCACCTTGTGAGGCCAGAGATCATGGAGGGAACAGGTCAGCTTCCCAAGTTCGAGGAGGATCTCTACAGGTGCGATAGGGATGACCTTTACCTGATACCCACCGCGGAGGTTCCCCTCACGAACCTCTTCAGAGATGAGATCCTGAGGGAAGAGGATCTTCCCATATACCTGACCGCCTACACACCCTGCTACAGGAGAGAAGCCGGGTCCCACGGAAAGGATGTGAGGGGGATAATCCGCCAGCACCAGTTTAACAAGGTGGAGCTCGTAAAGATAGTTCACCCTGAAAGGTCCTACGAGGAGCTTGAGAGTCTTGTGAGGGATGCGGAGGAGGTCCTCAGGCTTTTGGGACTGCCCTACAGGGTAGTGGAGCTTTGCACGGGAGACCTTGGCTTTTCCGCGTCCAAGACCTACGATATTGAGGTCTGGTTTCCCTCACAGGGCAGGTACAGGGAGGTCTCCTCCTGCTCCAACTGTGAAGACTTCCAGGCGAGGAGGATGAACACGAGGTTCAAGGACTCTTCGGGGAGAAACAGGTTCGTTCACACCCTGAACGGCTCAGGGCTCGCGGTGGGTAGAACGCTCGCCGCGATCCTGGAGAACTACCAGAGGGAAGACGGGTCTGTTGAGGTTCCAGAGGTTTTAAGGGACTACGTTAAGGCGGACATCATCTCTCCTGGATAGAGGTTTCCCACCAGAGCCCTCCGTTCACAAAAACCCTAACCTTCTTTACTCTTCCACCATTTTCCAGAATTACCCTATCCTCGGTAATAACCTGAGGACAGACCTTCTCTTTCATCAGCGACAGGTGTACGTTCAGGACCCCATCCCTAATTTCGTAAGACTCAACCTTGTAACAGGGGCTCGGTTTTTTGAAGATAACGGTACCAAGTGGACTTTCCGCAAAAGCCAGAAGTATGAAAGGTTCAACCATTTTGTTTTAATTTAAAACCCCCCCGGCACCGACCTACTTTCCCGTGCCGTGGTCCGGCACAGTATCATCGGCGCTGGCGGGCTTAACTGCCGGGTTCGGAATGGAACCGGGTGTTTCCCCGCCGCTATGGGCACCGGAGGGAACCGGCAACTGAATAGG
>JAUZRJ010000114.1 GCA_030950545.1 Aquificota bacterium
GTGCGGGGACGTGGTCTACAGGGACGGCAGGTTCTTTAAAGGGGAAGAGGAGCTTGACCTCGGAGAGGTCCAGAGAAGCGTTCTCCTCAAGCTGATGAGAAACAGGGGGAGGGTTGTGACAAAGGAAGAGCTTTACGACCTGATGGTGAACCCGTCACCCTTAGGGTTGAGGGTTCTTATAAACAAGCTGAAGAAAAAAACCGGCCTCAACATAAGGGCGGTGAGAGGTGTGGGCTACATCCTGGATTAGGAGGTTCATCCCCAAGACCGCCTACGAGAGGGAGTCTCTTGTAAAAGGTTTTCTCCTCTTCTTCCTTTCTATGGAGTTCTTCCTGGTCCTCACGGGATACCTCTACTACGCGAAGGGCGTTGTTGACCTCAGGAGCTCCATATTCCTCGAGCTTAAGAACTTCAGCTACACCTTTGAGGGTGAGAGGTTCAGGATAGACCTTGTGAGCGGTGAGGACCTCACCTTTTACGAGCTCTTCGAGGACAGGGAAGGTCTTTACATACTCGTTCCCGTCCCGGTTGCAGAGGGAGAAGCTATAAAGATAATTTACCCGAGGGAGCTTTACGAAGAGGACCTTTGGTCCCTGAGGAGGGAAACCCTTGCCCTGCTAAGCCTATCCACCCTCGTGGCGCTGGTGCTCTCTACTGGCTTCTCCCTGTACGCTGTCCACCCTCTGAGGCGTGCGATAAACATGATAGAAGAGGTGACCAGGGACATAATCCACGACCTCAACACACCGGTAATGACCCTCATGGTTAACCTGAAGATGATAGGGAAAAAGTACAGAGGTGAGGAGCTGGAAAGGGCGATGATAGCTCTGAAGCAGATAACCTCACTCCAGGAGAACCTGAAACCCCTCCTTGTTAAGGTCGAGTTAAAAATGGAAGAGATAGACGCGGGGAAGATAGTTTCAGAAGAGGTGGAGACGTTCAGGAGCCTGTATCCGGAGATGGAGGTATCGGTCAGAGCGGAACCTGTAAAGCTGAGAGCTGACAGGGAGGCCTTCAGGAGGATAGTGGAGAACCTGCTCTCCAACGCCTTCAAGCACAACGTTAAGGGCGGTTGGGTGAAGGTGGATCTCAACAAATCCCGCCTGCTCGTTGAGAACTCCTCAAAGCCTCTGAAGAACCCATCAAAGGTCTTCGAGAGATACTACAGGGAGTCCCAGAGGGGCCTGGGTCTGGGGCTTTCGATAGTGAAGAAGCTTTCGGAGGAGATGGGGTGGGAGGTGGACCACTCTTACAGGAACGGTGTCTTCACAGTAAAGGTAACGTTCAGGTAACGCTAACGCCTTAAGTTTTCAACCAGAACAAGTCAGGAGGTGAGAAGCTATGAAAAAGACCGCCCTTCTCGGAGCTGTTTTCGGGGCAGGAGTTCTGGCCTACAGTTGTGGTGGCGGTGGTGTGTCGAGCGGTACTGTCAACACCTACATAACTGACTCCCCCGAAAACCTCAAAAAGGTGGAGGTCGGGATAAAGGAGATAGCCCTGCTCAACACGGGAACGGGAGAGAGGTGCACTGTCTTTACCTCGGACCCAGCCTACAGGATAGACCTGGTTGAGGTCAGGAACGTCCTACAGCTCCTTGATGTCTCAAGCTGTCCCGCAGGACCCTACAACATACTCGAGATAGTCATGGAGAAAAGTCCTGTGACGGTCATAGACCAGAACAACGAACTCCTCACCTGCGAGCTGACTAACTATGATGGACACAGCAACCCTAATATACCTAACGAGGTTTACTGTCCTGA
>JAUZRJ010000115.1 GCA_030950545.1 Aquificota bacterium
TTCGGTGACGACTGCGCAAAGGTAAAGCCCGCGGGTGGCGATCTCCTTCTTACCGTTGACATACTCGTAGAGGGGGTCCACTTCCTGAGAAGGTACCCGCCGGAAACGGTGGGATGGAAGGCTGTGTCTGTGAACGTGAGCGACCTGGTGGGCAACGGCGGACACCCCAAGTGGGTCCTTGTCTCCCTGGTCCTGCCCCCTGACCTTGAGGTCTCCTACGTGGAAAGGATCTACATGGGTATAAAGCGGGCGTGCGATTTTTACGGTTGCAGGGTGGTGGGCGGTAACGTCTCCCGCGGGGAGAAGGTGATCCTGGATATATCCGCGGTGGGTGAGAGTAGCAGGCCTGTCGGAAGGGGTGGTGCGAGACCGGGCGATGTCCTGTTTGTCTCGGGGACACTCGGAGATTCGAGGGCGGGCCTTGAACTCCTGCTTATGGAGAAAAAGGAGTACGAAGATTTCGAAAAGAGGCTCATAGAAAGGCACCTCAGACCAACCGCCCGTATCGACTACGTGAAGCACATACAGAAGTACGCAACCGCCAGCATGGACATAAGCGACGGCCTTGTAGCTGACGCCTTTCACCTCTCCGAAAGGAGCGGTGTAAGGGTGGACATAGACACCAGAAGTATACCTCTGTCCCGGGATCTCAGACTCTTTTGTGAGAAGCACGGAAAAGACCCCCTCGAGTACGCCCTGTTCGGTGGGGAAGACTACCAGGTCCTCTTCACCCAGCCCGCGGAAAGATGGAACCCGTTCATGGACATGACGCCCGTGGGAAGGATATCTGAGGGTTCGGGTGTATACGTGGACGGTGAGCTGAGAGAAGGTGGCCACAGGCACTTTTAGCTAAACTTTTATCATGGGCGGTTTCCTTCAAAAGGTCTTGGCTGAGAAAAGGAAGAGCATCAGGAAGGACCCCGAGTACATAAGGACCCTGGAGAAGGGATTGGATTCAGCTGGAAAGCCGATGGACTTCCTGAGCATACTCGAAAGGCCGGAACCGAGGATAATAGCGGAGGTGAAAAAGGCCTCCCCCTCAGCGGGCAGGATAAGAGATGTGGACCCTGCCTCCCAGGCGAGGATCTACGAAAGGTGCGGGGCGGTAGCTGTGTCCGTCCTCACGGAGGAGAGGTTCTTCTCGGGGTCCCTTGAGGATCTGGCCAGGGTCAGGTCAGCGGTGGGGCTTCCGGTTCTGAGGAAAGACTTTATCCTGGACAGGGTGCAGATACTCGAGGCCAGATACTACGGGGCGGACTCGGTCCTGATCATAGTGAGGATCCTGGACAGTATCCAGCTGGGGGACCTCATCTCCTTCTCACTTGATCTCGGTATTAAACCTCTGGTGGAGGTGTTCTCCTATAAGGAAGCCCTTAAGGCCCTTGAGGCGGGTGCGGAGATCCTAGGTGTGAACAGCAGGGACCTGGACACCCTCAGGGTTGACGTTAAGGCTATGGAGGACCTTATACCCAAGATAAAGGATCTGGGTGTGAGGTGCCTGGTGGCGGAGAGCGGAGTTGAAAGCGGGGAGCAGGTCCACAGGCTTACATCCCTCGGCGCGGACGCTGTACTTGTAGGAACCGCTCTGATGAGGAGTGAGGACCCCTGCTCCAAGCTGAGGGATCTCAGGGGTGAACATCCGGATCAGGAAGTATAATTAAAAGATGGAGGAGATACTATGAAGAACACAAACTCTCTCGACATCCATCTCCTTGAGGAGATGACCCAGCTGGAGTACTTCCTAGTGAAAAAGCCTATGAACTCGCCCGAGTTCTGGGGCGAGTGGCAGGAGAAGTTCGGCAAGGCCACCCTTGCCAAGGTCGCCCTGAGGAAGATCTCAAAGACCAAAAAGCTCTCCCACGAAGAGTACATGAAGCTCAGGACCATGATGAGCGTCTACGATGAGATCCTGAGATACCTAAAACAGCTGAAAGATACAGCCCTGAGCCTTAAGGGTGTTGTGCCCAACTACCCTAACGTGGAGATAGACGACGAGGACCTGGACACGGAGATCTGAGATGATAGAGGGCTTCCAGGAGGTTACCGACAGAGACTTTTACGAGAAGGTGATGTCCGCGGAAACACCCGCTGTGGTGGTGTTCACGTCTCCTGACAACCCCCACAACCCGAAGATCGAGGAGATCTTCAGGAAGCACATCCAGGAGCACGGGGGGAGGATAAACTTCTTCTACATGGATGTCACGAGGAACACATCCTTTGAAGACTTCGGGCTGTTTAACTTCCCCGCCATCCTCTACTTCAGGGACACGATGGAGCTTGAGAGGCACGACTTCCTCCCGAGTGAGGACATGGTGGACCAGGCCATAAGAAGACTCCTCAGGATAGGATGAGGATCCTCTGGGCGCCCTGGAGACGCTATTACGTCGAAACCGTTGATGATCAGCAAGGTTGTTTCCTGTGCGATGCGGCCTCACAGCCTCCGGAGAGGTGGAGGGACCACTTAGTGCTCCATAGAGGATCGAGGAGCTTCATCATACTGAACAAGTACCCCTACAACTCGGGCCATCTGATGATAGTCCCTCTGAAGCACACGGGGAACTACGAGGATCTGGACAGGGACACGATCCTTGAGATGGACAGCTTCCTCAGGGTTTCCCTGAAGGCGCTCAGGGAGGTTTTCAAGCCCCACGGCTTCAACATAGGGTACAACATAGGGAGGCCCGCGGGAGCAGGTCTTGAGACCCACATACACATGCACGTGGTACCGAGGTGGAACGGAGACACAAACTTCATGCCTGTCGTAGGCCAGACCAAGGTGATATCCCAGGACCTTCTGTCCACCTACGACAGACTCAAGGAGGTCCTCAGCAGGGAGGACCTATGGTCCTGTTAGAGGTGAGAAACCTGAACCTCTGGTACGGAGATGTCCACGCCCTGAAGGGGGTGAGCTTCAGCCTCCGCAGGGGAGAGATCCTGTGTGTGGTCGGTGAGTCAGGTTCTGGTAAATCTTCGATCCTGTACTCCATCATGGGCCTTCTTCCGGAAGGAGCCAGGCTGGAGGGGGAGATACTCGTTGAGGGTGTGAACCTGATAGATATGGATGAGGAAAGAAGGCGCCTGATAAGGGGAAAGGACATATCCATGATCTTCCAGGAGCCGTCCGCCTACCTTGACCCCCTCTTCACCGTGGGTGTCCAGATAGGTGAGACCCTGATGGCCCATGGCGAGCGGGGCAACCTTGGCGAGAGGGTGACGGAAGCAATGCGGAGGGCAGGGATCCCGAAACCCGAAGAGAAGGTGAACCTCTACCCCCACCAGCTTTCCGGGGGTCTGAAGCAGAGGGTCTGTATAGCTTCAGCCATAATATGCGGTCCCAAGATCATACTGGCGGATGAACCGACGACCGCGCTGGACGTTTCCATCCAGAAGAGAATACTGAACCTGTTCAGGAAGATAAAGGGGGAGGGAAGGTCCGTTATACTCGTGACCCACGACTTCGGCGTTGTAGCGGAGGTGGGGGACAGGGTTCTGGTTCTGAAGGAGGGCAGGGTGGTTGAGGAGGGTGATGTGGAAAGTATCTTTGACTCACCGAAGGACGATTACACAAGGATGCTTTTAAGTGCTATATGATCAGGGGAAGAACTTTTTAAAACCTTCGATTATCTTCTCAGAGTTCACCTCGTAAGTTCCCTTCGCTATCTCCTCCTTTATCCTCTGGACCTTGCGGGAAAGGTCTTCCAGGTCAACCTCCAGAGCCCTCCTCGCCTCCTCGGATATCTCAACCACGCTATCCCCCTTCTGAACCTCCCTGACCTCCGGAACCTCCTTTCTCTTGACCTTCCTGTCAGACTCGAGGGCCTGGCTTATAAGCCTGTTAAGGCTGACCCTGTCTATCATCTCAGTTAATAGTATCGGCCTTTCGGGAGAAATTTTCAATATAACTGTAAGCTTCGGGTATGGCCTCTATTATATCGGTCGCTCTGAGGCTCTCTCTGTGGGTTCTCCGCTCCGCGATCTCGCCGGCTATACCGTGAAGGACGACACCCGTCTTCAGGGCTTCTTCCGGGTCCAGGTCTTTTCCCAGAAGAGCCAGAAGGATCCCTGACAGCACGTCTCCCGCCCCGCCTTTGGCCATGGCTGGTGTCCCCCTCGTCGATATCCACACCTTTCCTTCAGGAGTTCCCACAACCGTCCTAGCCCCCTTCAACACCACAAAACAGCCCCACTCCTTGGAGAAGGTCCTCGCCACCTCCGTCTGGTTTGCGGTTATCTCGTCCGGGGGTAGTCCCGTAAGCCTTGCGAATTCGCCTATGTGGGGTGTCAGAACCGTTACGCCTTCCCTCTCTTTAAGGATATCTGGTCCAAGATCCGCAAGGTTGTTGAGACCGTCCGCGTCCAGTAGCAAAGGCTTCCTCCACCCTTTAACGATGTCTCTGACTATGTCCTGCCCCTCTTCGTATCTTCCCATACCCATTCCGAGTGCGAGGGCGGAGAACCTGTCTTGGAGGTCCAGGATGAGGTCCACCGAGAAGTAGGAGACCGTGTCTCCTTTGGGGAGCGGTAAGGTCATCTCCTCGATCACGAGGGACTCCACGATCCCGTTCAGGCCCTCCGGGACTCCGATAGTCACCAGACCGCTCCCCGTCCTGGTAGCTGCCTTTCCCGCCATGACCACCGCCCCTGTCTTTCCCCTGCTCCCTCCCACTATCAAGACGTGTCCCTCCCTCGTTTTGTAGGTGTCCCTCTCCCTTGAGGGAAGCACCAGCCTGCTGACGTCTATCGTCTCCCGCGGAACCGCTTCCGCCAGATGGTTGGGTATGGATATGTCCACCACCTCAACCTCACCGCATCTCTTGGCTGCGGGAAAGAGAAGGTGGCATACCTTCGGAAACTGGAAGGTCACCGTCAGGTCCGCTTTGACGGAGGGTTCAAAGAGCGTACCTGTGTCCGCGGAGAGGCCGGAGGGCACATCAACCGCGACAACAGGAGCGTCTGATCTGTTGATCTCCTCTATCACCTCCGCGGGCACACCTTCAGCGGGCGGTTTGAACCCTGTGCCGAAGAGGGCGTCCACTATAAGGTCGTAGCTGTTATATTTGGGTTTCCCTTTCACCACCTTCACACCGACTTTCTTGGCTATCCTGAGCTGTAGACCCGCATCACCCTTAGGTGTTCCCAGGGGAAGGTACAGGTCCGTCTCAATCCCTTTTATCTTCATCCTTCTCGAGAGGGCTATGCCGTCTCCGCCGTTGTTTCCCTTTCCCGCAACGACAAGTATCCTCCTGACCTCAGGGAACCTCCTGAGGATCGCTTCCAGGACGCCGGAGGCAGCGTTCTCCATAAGGACTAAGGAGGGTATCCCCACCTCCTCTATGGTCTTTCTGTCGATCTCCTTCATCTCTGAGGAGGTGAGGACCTTCATAAATTAAAATGATAGCAGTATGGTTGATAGGATAGTCAGGGCGTTCAGAGAAAGCGCGGAGGTCAAGGTCGCCTTTGTTGAGCTTTACAGGGACAGGATCCTGGAGGTTGCGGGTATAATGGCAACCGCCATAAAGGAGGGCAACAAGATACTCCTGTTCGGGAACGGAGGTAGCGCTGCGGACGCCCAGCACATAGCCGCTGAGATCGTGGGCAGGTTCAGGAGGGAGAGAAGGGCCCTACCTGCCATAGCCCTCACCACGGACACCTCAATCCTCACAGCGGTCGGGAACGATTACGGTTTTGAGACCGTCTTCGAGAGGCAGGTAGAAGCCCTCTGCCTTCCCGGAGATGTCGCCATAGGTATAACCACATCGGGCAACTCGGAGAACGTGGTAAGAGGTCTGAAGAAGGCTCACGACCTCGGTGCGACCACGGTCGCCTTTACAGGAAGGAACGGCGGAAAGGTGGCCCAGATAGCCCACTACGCCTTCGTTGTCCCCTCCTACGAAACCCCGAGGATCCAGGAGTGTCACATAACCCTCGGACACGTTCTCTGCGAGCTTATAGACGAGATGGTATGAGGAAGGTCCTCCTTTTCATCAAGGACTCTGAGGAAGCAAGGAACACAGCTGTCAGGCTCTCCGAGTTCCTGAGGTCAAACGGGTGTGATGTTAGGGTCTTCATAAACTCCCCAAGGTCCGGATCGCCTTTGAACCTCAGGGGCTACCACCTCATGGTCGTGGTGGGCGGGGACGGGACGTTCCTCGCAGGGGCAAGGATAGCCTCCAGATACGGTGTTCCCGTGGTCGGTGTGAACGAGGGAAGGTTCGGATTCCTGACTGAGATAGAGAAGGAGGAAGCGGAGGACGTCCTCAGGGAGATCCTCAAAGGGAGAGGAAAAAAGCAGAGGCGGATGATGATAACCACCTTCCTGAAGAGAAACGGAAGAATAAGGAGACTTGGAGATTACCTGAACGACGTGATCGTTTCCAAGAGCGCTCTTGCCAGGATAATGGAGATAGAAGTACGTGCGAACGGAGACCCCATGATGACCGTATACGGGGACGGTGTGATAGTCGCAACCCCAACGGGGTCTACCGCCTACGCCCTGTCCGCCGGTGGACCGATCATGTACCCGGACTCGGAGAACATCCTCTTCGTTCCCATATGTCCCCACACACTATCCAACCGGCCGGTAGTTCTACCTTCCGACTTCAGGGTGAGCGTCAGGGTCCTTTCGGGAAACAGGGCCTGCTTCCTTACCCTGGACGGACAGAGGGGTATGTACCTGAACAGAGGTGATGTGGTGGAGGTCTTGAAGTCGAAAAGGTACTGCACCATATACATACACCCCGAAAAGACCTTCTTCGAGATCCTGAGGACCAAGCTCAGGTGGGGCTGAAAGTATAATTTAAGCCATGATAGAACGCTACACCCGGAAGAGAATGGGAGAGGTGTGGTCGGAGAAAAGCAGGTTCAGGAAGTGGCTCGATGTGGAGCTGGCGGTGTGCAGGGCCTGGTCCAAGGTGGGGAAGATCCCGAAAGAGGCACTGACCAGAATGGAGCAGAAACTCAGGATCGATGAGGAGACTATATCCAGGATAAAGGAGTACGAGAGGGTCTACAAGCACGAGGTCCTGGCCTTTATCTCCGCTCTTTCGGATCAGATAGGGGAGGACAGCAGATACCTGCACATGGGCATAACCTCATCGGACGTCATAGACACAGCCCTAGCCCTTCAGCTGAGGGAGGCGGTGAGTATACTCCTTGAGGATGTAGACCTTATCCTCGGGGAGCTGAAAAAGCTCGCCCACCGCTACAAAGACACCCTGATGATGGGGAGAACCCACGGCGTCCACGCGGAGCCGATAACCCTCGGTCTCAAGTTCGCGGTCTGGTACGACGAGATGAGGAGGAACAGGGAGAGGCTTGTAAGGGCGAAGGATGTGATCTCCCACGGCAAGATATCGGGAGCTGTGGGAACGTACTCGAACGTGCCTCCAGAGGTTGAACGGATAGCCCTCGAGGAGCTGGGCCTCAAGCCGGAACCGGTTTCCACCCAGATAGTCCACAGGGACAGACACGCGGAGCTTATGTCCGCCATTGCCATTACCGCCTCATCTCTGGAAAAGTTCGCAACCGAGATAAGACACCTTCAGAGAACGGAGGTGCTCGAGGTCCTGGAGCCCTTCACCGAGGGCCAGAGGGGGTCTTCCGCCATGCCCCACAAGAAGAACCCGGTCCACGCGGAGAGGATATGCGGTCTGGCCAGGGTTATAAGGGCCAACCTGATCCCCGCCCTCGAGAACATCACCCTCTGGCACGAGAGGGACATATCCCACTCCTCCGTGGAGAGAGTGATCCTGCCCGACTCAACTATAGCCCTCGACTACATAATGAACCTGTTCCTTGAGATCCTGAGGGGGCTGGAGGTCAACGAGGATAGGATGAGGAAGAACATGGGTATATCAAAGGACCTCTACTTCTCCTCGAGGGTCCTCGTGGCCCTGATGGAGAAGGGAGTGCCCAGGGACGAAGCTTACAGCATAGTCCAGAGGTGTGCCATGGAGAGCTGGAAGGGTGACAGGAACTTCAGGGAGGTCCTCTCACAGGACCCCCTGGTCTCCAGACTGCTTTCGGAAGAGGACCTCGACAGGATCTTCAACCCCTGGGATTTCGTGAAACACAGGGACTACATATTCAGGAGAGTCTTTAGTTAGGTGACCAGCTCGTCGAGTCTGTCCCTTAAAGCCTTGTAGGCGGTTTGCCTGATCAGGTCCTTTATGTCCATCTCTTCCAGAACCTGATCTATCTTGGACCTGACAGCTTCCGCCACTACGCTCCTTATGTCCTCCATCTTCTCCTCAATAGCCTTCGTGAGCAACTCCCTTACCTTTTCCTCGGAAAGGGATCTCGTGACCGCCTGCCTTATCGCCTCCTCCACGCTCCTGGTAACGTCCACCGCCTCCACCTCCCTCGGTTCTTCCCTGAGCTCCTCTTTCTTTTCTTCCATTATCTTCTCCAGAGCCTGAAGGGCCGGTGCTTCTTCCTCAACCTGCTCTATCTCTATCTCAGGAATATCCTGGGGAATTTCCCTCTCCACTATATCCTCAACCCTCTCCGCAGGAGCCTCAACCACTACCTCCTCTTCCCGCGTCGGGGCGGGTTCTTCCTGAGGGGCTTCACCGACCTCTTCCGCAGGAACACCCTTCGCAAAGGCTCTTGCTATCACGTCCCTTATCTGGGACGGGTCCGCATCCCTGGATATGTGGAACTTCTTCTCGAGAGGAAGACCCTCCACGTTTATCGGGAAAAGGTCGTCCACAAGGATAACGTAGGGTTTCTTTGCCATGGTCTCGTCCTTGGACATGTCAACCAGCCCCTTCTCCGCTATTATCCCCGATATGGCATCGAAGACGACAACGGAAGCGTCCTTGCCCTGATCTATAGCCTGGCGGACTGTCTTCACGCTCACGATCTCGAGGTCGGGTCCCACCGCGTTCCTGATCGTGTCTATGAGCGTCTGGTCAAAGGAGACCACAAGAAGTTTCCCGCCCGCAGGTGGGGAATGGGGTTTTTCCTCCACAGGTGTTTCCTCCCTTACGGTCTCCTCCACTGTTTCCTCCATCTGGACCTCTTGCTCTTGAACCTGTACCTCCTCGGAAGGCTCCTCAAAGATCTTCTGGCCTATGGTTTTCGGGTCCTCGGTTCTGGAGACTAAGATCTTCTTGAGGACAGTTATGTTGTTGGGGTCTACTGGGAAGAGTTCGTCGTAAAGGATGAGGAACTTGGAGTTGCTGAACTTCTTCGTGTAGAGGGTGTTTATGTCCTCCTCCGATATAGCTCCCGATATGGCGTCGTAGATCACCACGTCCATGTCGGAGGGGATCATCTTGATGGCCTCTTCGCTGTTCTTAGCGGTGAAAACCTCATGGTCGGACAGGGCACCCTTCAGGTTCTCGGTAAGGGTCTTGTCAAAGGACACTATAAGCACCCTCATCTCCGCTCACCTCATCTCTTGACTTTCTGCCTGAATATTATGCTATCAACTATCCTCTTTAGCTCGTCCACACTCTCCTCGGGTATAACCCTTAGGGTGGCCAGCGTGAGCCTGAGAGCCTTTAACCTGTTTATCAGATCCTCAGTCAGGGTGACCCTCTGTGGAACCTGAAGCTCCCTGAGGGTGAAGTAGAAGATCGTTATGTACAAAAGCAGGCTGGCCACCAGCAGGCCCGTGTAAAAGGGGTTCTGGCTCACGAATATAAGGTAATCTATCGGGTCCACCTTTTTCAGGTAAGCGTAAAGGTTCCCGTCCTCGAGGGGAACTTTCACGTTAAGGTATGCACCTCTGTCACCCGGGTTCCTGACGTTGTCGCTCACAAGCTTGTTCCCCTGCCTGTCCGAGTATATGAATATGGACATGTCCGGGTGGGGAAGCCTGACCTTGTCCTCGCCCTCTTTGGTCTTTTCAAGGAAGTGGACCACGTTCCTCAGTATCTTCGTATCCCTCGTGTACAGGTAGTCAGTCATGGATATGTAAAGGGAGGAGAGCACGAAGGCGAGCAGGAAGATCCACAGGAAGAATATGAAGACCCGCTTCATATCAGCTTCCCCCCACCGTGATGTCTCTCACAAGGAGGGAAGGAGAGCCTACCCCTCCGAAGAACTTCAGATCCTCCCCTACCATCACTATTCTATCCCACAGGTCCAGTATGTTGCCCGCGATCGTCACTCCCCTGACAGCGTGGTCTGGTTTCCCGCCCTTGTAGATAACACCAGAAGCACCCAGGGAGAACTCACCGGAGACAGGGTCAACCGTGTGGAGTCCCATCAGGTCCAGAACCAGGAAGACCTCCTCCTCAGCCTCAAGGAGAGCCTCTAACGGGACATCACCTTTTTCTATGAAGAGGTTTGTGGTGTCCGAAACGGGCTGTGATCTGAAGCTGTCCCTTCCCGAGTTGCCTGTGGGGTCTTCACCTGACCTGGAGGCTGTGTAGAGGCTGTGAAGGAAGCCCTTGAAGACACCTCTTTCTATGACGATGTTCCTGCGTCTCGGCACACCCTCCGCGTCGTAGGGTGTTGTGTTAAAGCCCCCCTCCATGGTCCCGTCGTCCACCACCGTGACCTTTTCGGAGCTGACCCTCTCACCAACCCTGTCCTTTAGGAGGGTCTTCCCCTTGACTAGGGAGTCGCCCAGGAACATGTCCTTAAAGGCGTCGAGTATCATGGCGGACACATCGTTAAAGAGAACCACGGGCATAACCCTTGTCTTTATGGGTCTCGGGTTCAGCTGGGACACGGTTTTAAAGACGACGCTTCTCACCATGTCCTCCGTGTCAAGGTCCTTCAGCCTCCTCGCACCCCTGAACTCCCAGGACATGGTCTGGTCCGTACCCTCCACACCCAGAGTCGCTATCGTGGAGCTGTAGAAGGTCCCGTCGAACCCGAACCTCACCCCGTGGGAGTTGGAGACCTCCACGGAGACCAGGGACTCGGTCAGAGAAGCCTTCCTCACACCCATTATCCTGGGATCCATATCCTTTGCTTTCCTCTCCAAGCCCATCACGAGGTCGATCTTCATCTCGAGGGGCGCTTCCGCCCCTTCCCTATCAAATACGGACACCGCCTCCGAGATTTTAAGCTCCTCAAGGAATCTGTTTCCCGGATCCCGCACCTGAAGGTCGCAGGCTTCGGTAGCCCTGAGGACGGTCTCCTTTATGCTTTCCTCGGTCAGTGTTGTAGTGTAGGAAAAGCCGATCCGTCCTTCCCTCAGTATGCGGATGCCGACACCTGTCTCCTCGGACACTGAGAGGTTTTCCACCTCTCCGCCCGATACCTCAACCTTGGTCTTCTTCAACCTCTGGAAGAAGACCTCGTACTCGTACCCCGCCCTGACGTACTTCCTAACCAGACCTTCTATTTCCCTCATCCCACAATTTTAACTCACCGATCCTTCTCCTGTCCTTTCCCTTTATGTAAACCACCTTTCCCATCCCGTAGATCCTGGAAACCGTACCCGGGTCGATCCTCTCCGAGAGCCTGAGCCCGTGGGTCTTACCCTGCCTTTCCTCAAGGGGGAAGTTGGTGGTTATTACGGTGCTTTTGAGGTTATTGTACCTGTAGGAGATTATATAGGCCATTATCTCCCTCTGCCAGTCGGAGAGCCTCTCACTCCCAAGGTCGTCGAGGACTATAAGTGGAAGGTCCAGTATCCTCCTTATGGCCCTGCCGGTTTTCCTCTCCTCCATGAGGAGCTTGAGCCTGTAGATCAGGTCCTTCGTGTCGAAGAAGAAGCCCTTTATGTTTTTTTCCCTGTAGACCTTCTTCAGTATGCCGACCGCAAGATGGGTTTTCCCCACGCCCGGGGGACCTACAAAGGTTATGCTGAAGCCCTCCTCCTCGCCGAAGGTCTCAGCGAAGACTTTTGCCTGAAAGAGGGCGTCCTGCTCCTCCTCCGTCTCAGGTATGTAGTTGTCAAGGTCTTTGTCCCAGAACCTCTTGGGTATGCCCAAGACCCTGTTAAGATCCTCTTTGGAAAACCTGCACTCGCACAGGTCCACCCTCCCGTCCCCTCTGCTCACAAAGCCCGTCCCACCGCACCTTTCGCAAACCATCAGGGATAATTTAAGCCCGAAATAGTCCTAAGATAACTCCTTACGTATTCGTATACGGAGAGGTAGGCTGTAAGAACCGCCACCCACAGGACCTCGTCCCCCGCTCCCGTTCCCGCCAGTATGAGTATGAGGGAGGAAAAAAGGAGGAACGTCTTGACCTTAGCCAGAGGTGAAGCTTCGAGCGGGTTGCCCTGGACCGCGGAGAGGCTCCTCAGAAAGGACACGGTAAGGTCCCTGAAGGTGATCAGGATCACAGGAACCGACGAGACCATACCCGCTTCAACCAGGGCTATCAGGGTTAGCAGTGTGAACACCTTATCCGCATAAGGGTCCAGTATCTTCCCGACACCGTTGGCGTTCCCGGAGCGCCTGGCTACCCTTCCGTCGATCATGTCGGACAGCCCTGCGAGGATCGTGAGGAAGAGGGCTACCTTCAGGTCGCCTTTCAGCACCGCCACAACCGTGGGAAAGGTGAGGGCAAGCCTGAGGAGGGTCATGAGGTTTGCCATACGGATAAAATTATATAAGCTGTGGAGGCGTTCACGTCCGCACTGCTCGGCTTTCTCTCGGGACTGATCTACAACGAGCACATATACCAGCAGGCAGTCCGCTTCCCCAGGAAGGATCTCAGGTTTTCCTTCTGGGTGAGGTTTTTGCCCCTGGCTCTCCTTATGACCTTTGTCGGAACCCTGTTCGGACCTGAAGGACTTCTGTACTTCCTGGTCCTGAACCTAACCGCCAGGTTCCTTCACACTGTTTTCAGATCCTTTGTGGCTGTAAGATAATAGAGTGGAGGTTCTTAACAACCTTCTTAAACTGATCAGCGAGCCGATCGTCCAGTTCTTCCTGTGGGTGGCTGTGCTCTTCATAATAGCCAGCGTGTTCCTGGACAGGAAGATCTCCTTCTGGGTTTCCTCCGTAGGAGCTACCTACTTCTGGATCAAGAACCAGGACCCTCTGGTCGCTTTAAGGGCTTGGCTGGTCGTACTTTCCGTCTTCACGGTGGTTCTGATGATAAAGTATCTGTTTAACCTGAACGTGGTGCTTCTTCTCAAGGGCAGGAAGAGGTGTCCGATGTGCTTTGAGGAGGTCCACAGAAAGGCGAAGGTCTGCCCTCACTGTCACCACACCTTGAGATCCGAAGAAAAGGGTGTTGAAAGGGAAAAGCGTATGTTGTAAAATTTTTCTCTGCCTCTGGTGAGGGGCCGTAGCTCAGCTGGGAGAGCGCCGATATGGCATGTCGGAGGTCACGGGTTCGAGTCCCGTCGGCTCCACCAGAGGCATCTGGAGAGCCGGTAGCTCAGCTGGTAGAGCAACGGCCTTTTAAGCCGTGGGTCCCGGGTTCGACCCCCGGCCGGCTCACCAATATGAAATGAAATACGAAAACGTCTTTATAGCCCTTCTCCACTATCCCGCCATGGACAGGGAGGGGAGGACGATAGTCACCTCATTCACAACCATGGACCTCCACGACATAGCGAGACCCGCAAGGGCTTACGAAGTAAACAGGTTCTACATAGTCCAGCCCATAGACGCCCAGAGGAGGGTGATACAGAGACAGATAGACTACTGGCTCTCGGAGGATGGAAGGAGTGCGAACCCCACCAGATATGAGGTTGTCCAGCTGGTCAGGTTAAAATACACCCTCGACGAGGTGGTGGAGGAGATCAAAAAGGATCGGGGCAGGAGGCCTCTCCTTGTCGGGACCGACGCGAGAACGTACCCGAAAACCATAGGCTACAGGGATCTGAGGGAGATGATTGAGAGGAAGGACAGGGATTTTCTGATCCTGTTCGGTACGGGCTACGGGATACCCCCCGACCTCATGAGGACTTTTGACTACATACTCGAACCTATCTACGGAGCGGGTGACTGGAACCACCTGTCGGTCAGGAATGCGGTCGCCATAATTCTGGACAGGCTCCTGAGCAGGAACAGGTGCTGAGGTATGGTATACGACCTTGCCCTGTTTTTGAGGGATTACCTCTTTGCCTTCAACGTCCTCAAGTACATAACCTTCAGGTCCCTGGTCGCCATACTGATAGCCTTCATCATAACGCTGGTCCTGTCTCCCCTGTTCATAAGGGCGGTCTCCAGGGTGCTGAGAGCCTACGGTGGCTACAGAAGAGAGTACACACCCGAAAGGCACGAGGAGAAGAGAAACACACCCACTATGGGAGGCGTCCTGATAGTGGCGGTTGTTGCGATAACAGTTCTCATACTGATGCGGGTGGACATAAAGTACACCTGGGTTCTGATCCTGTCGCTTATATCCTTCGCCCTCATCGGTCTTCTGGATGACGCCCTGAAGATAAGGAACAAGAAAGGCCTGTCTATAAAAGCCAAACTCCTGCTCCAGACGCTGTCCGCTTCAGCTGTGGCCCTTCTGATCTTCGAGTGGGTCGATCTCAGCACTGACCTGTACTTTCCCGTTTTCAAGGACCTTAAGGTGGACCTCGGGTTCCTCTACATACCTTTTGCGGTCTTTATAATAGTCGGGACCGCCAACGCGGTGAACCTGACGGACGGTCTTGACGGGCTCGCCATAGGCCCTGTCATGACAACAGCGACCGCCTTCGGCGTGATAGCCTACGCGGTGGGCCACTCCAAGATAGCGGAGTACCTCGGGATCCCTTACGTCCCCTATGCGGGTGAGATAACGGTCTTCTGCTTCGCCATAGTGGGAGCGGGGCTCGGCTTTTTGTGGTTCAACGCGTACCCTGCGGACATGTTCATGGGTGATGTGGGAGCCTTAGGACTGGGTGCAGCGCTGGGGACGGTATCTATCTTAACCAAGTCCGAGTTTCTCCTCGCGATAGCGGGGGGTGTGTTCGTCTTTGAGACGGTTACCGTTATACTCCAGATAGTCTACTTCAGGCTCACGGGCGGAAAGAGGCTCTTCATGAGAGCTCCTTTCCACCACCACCTGGAGCTTAAAGGTCTGTCCGAGCCCAAGATAGTGGTCAGAATGTGGATAGTGTCTGTTCTTCTCGCCATCGTCTCCGTCGCCATGCTCAAGGTCAGGTGATCCGTCTGAGAAGACTCCACAGGCTGTCCAGGACTATGTGAACAACGTCCGCACACAGGACACCGCCCACGAAGTACACCGCCTCCCTGCTCCTGAAGACCCTTTCGAGGGTGTCAAAGGGGTTCCAGCCCGCAAGGAGGTGTCCGAGACCCCTGTCTATCAGGGAAACCACCCCTATAAGGGAGAAGTAAAGGAAGATGACCGCGAACACAACATAGGCGATCCTGATCAGCGTCCCGATAACGGGCATGTGGGAGATCCCCCTGTGTCTGGAGAACGCCCAGTACGGGATCCAGACCCATCTCAGAACGGACCACCTCCTGGACGGCCTCGACCCGGGAAGGTCCAGGTCTGGAGAGAGCAGGAACGTCCCGACTATGTAGCCCACGGTGAAGGGTACGGTCGCCTCCTTTGGGAGGACGTAGACGAAAAGGGGGAGGGCGGTCAGGTTTATGAGGTCGTGGGTCCTGCTAAGGGCCATATCTATCCTCTAAATCTATTAGGTGGAACTCTCTGTCCATGACCGAGTACACAACCCTCACCTTTTTACCCCTCTCTATGTGAGGGAAAAGCCTCTTATCCCAGCAGACCATGTTCACACCGCCTGTGTCTAAGATCAGTCTCCCCTGTCTGTACTCGACCTTCCTGATCTCAAGCCTCTCCGACAGGAAGGTCGGGAAAGGGTTCCTCTCTCCGTAAGGTTCGAGGGAGTCTATATCCGTGAACCTCTCACGGGTAAAGCTCTGCGGAGACATCTCCATGTCTATGTACAGGGGCGGGGGTTCTCTTTTTACGTTCCTGAACACCTCCTCCGCTGACCGCCTGAACTCCTCAAGAAGGGAGCTGTCAAGAGTTATCCCCGCCGCCTGCGGGTGCCCGCCCCACTTTATGAACAGGTGGGAGATCTTCCTGAGGCCCTCGTAAACGTCTATCCCCTCCACGGACCTGACCGATCCCACCGATTTGGTTTCTCCCCTCGAGAACACAGCCACAGGTTTTCCGAGAGCCTCCGCTATCCTCCCCGCAACTATACCGAGGACACCCACGTGCCAACCGCTGTCCCACAGGGAGAGGAAGCTCTCCTTCTCCCTTCTAACCGCCATGCTGTAGGCGGACCTGTAAACGGACTCGGTTATGGCCTTCCTTCTGGCGTTCAGCATCTCAACCTTCCTGGCCAAGACCTCCGCCCTTACGGGGTCGCTTTCTATGAGTAGCTTCAGGGAGATCATCGGGTCACCTATCCTTCCGGGTGCGTTTATCCTCGGGGCGAGGGAGTAGGCTATGTCCTTTGCGGAGACCCTGCCGTTTAACCTGGCCACCTTCATGAGAGCCTTCACTCCGGGCTTCTCTATTACACCCCTCGCTACGCTCTCGAGGACCTTTGTACCCTTGTGAACCAGGATCCTGTTTATGTAGTTCATGGGCATAACGTCCCCGACCGTCCCGAGGGCCACCAGGTCCAGATACTCCCTCACATCCAGATCAAGCCCGAGCCTCCTGGAGAGGACCGCACCGATGTAAAAGCATATGGCGGAGGAGGAAAGGTCCCTCATCTGCTCGGGCACATCTTCCGAGATCCTGGGGTTCACTATCACACAGCCCCTGGGTACCCTCTCCGGAACGTTGTGGTGGTCTATAACCACGACCTCGATAGGTGAACCCTCTATCTCCTCGACCGAAGATGTGCCGTTGTCAACGGTAATAAGCAGGTCTCCGTACCTGGAGAACAGATGCATAAGGTCCTTAGAGAGGCCGTAGCCTGTCTCCCTCGTAGGCAGGACTGGTATCACCCTGGCGCCTGCTTTTCTCAGTATGTCGTAAAGGATCGCGGTTCCCGTTATCCCGTCCACGTCATAGTCGCCGAAGATTATGATCCGCTTTCCCTCCACCACAGCCCTCTGTATCCTCTCTATACCCGCCTCTATGTTGGGTAGCAGTGTGTAGGGCAGAAGATTCCTGAGCTTCAGCTCAAAGACCCTGTCCCCCTCCTTTTCGTAGCCCCTGTTGGCTATGAGCTGGGCGAGGAACTCACCGTATCTTCTTACAAGCTCCGGGTCGGGCTTTATGTGATCGCTTAGTACCACCCAGACCTTTCCCGAGACACCTCTCATCTTCTCTCCATTATAAGTTTAACGGTCAGGAACCTTAAACCCCTCAGGGTGTAGTCTCCCCAGGAGAGAAGTATAAGCAGAAGGGACAGGCTGTAGGCGGTCGTAAGGAAAGCACCCGGCACACCGAACCAGCCCGTGTTTGACATGTAGGCTGTGAAGACGGTAAACGCCACCGAGGCTGTCGTGACCTTTCCCGAGAGCGACGGTGCGGGAACGAAACCTAACCTGAGCAGGACAAGAGAACCCGTGATCAGGAAGAGGTCCCTGGTAAGGAGGAGTTTAAAGAGCACGGGGTCTATACCTGAAGGCAGGATGTAGGTCACCGTTATAAGCCCTGAAAGTAGCAGGACCTTGTCCGCAAGGGGGTCAAGTATCTTGCCCGTGAAGGTCTCCGCCTTTAAGACCCTGGCCAAGAACCCGTCGAGGGCGTCTGAGAGGGCAAGCAGGGAGAAGAGGACCCAGCTAAGGGCTACCTTTCCCTCACCCGCCAGAAAGGGCACTGCAGGGGACAGCAGTATCCTGAGAAGGGACAGGGCGTTGGGGACCTTACTTGGTATGTCTCGCAAGAGCTATCACCTCCTCAACCACCTCCTCTACGCTCCTGCCGGTTGTGTCTATTACAATAGCGTCCTCCGCAGGTCTGAAGGGGTACTTTTCCCTCTCCATATCCCTTCTGTCCCTTTCCAAGATCCGCCTGAGGATCTCTCCGTAGTCCGCTTCAACACCTTTCTCCCTCAGCTGGTTCACCCTTCTTCTGGCTCTCTCCTCGGGGGATGCGGTCAGGAAGATCTTGAGCTCCGCCTCAGGAATTATGTGGGTACCCGCGTCTCTTCCCTCAACAACTATCTGGGAATCTCCTATCACCTTCCTGAAGTACCTGTTTATCTCCTCCCTGAACTCGGGAACCGCACCTATGAGGGATGCCACCCCGCCGACCTCCTCGGTTGCTACATACTCCTCAACCTTTTTCCCTTCCACCCTCACCTCGGTTGAGCCCACCCTCGGCACAAGCTCCACGAGGCCAAAAAGGGGCTTCAGGTCTTCCCAGGAGACCTTAGTGACCTCGCCCTTCCTTTTCAGGATCAGGTATCCGAAAGCCCTGTAGGCCAGACCGCTCTCGAGGTAAGGTATTCCGAGACGTCGGGAGACCTCCCTTGCCACCGCACTCTTCCCGCTCGCTGCGGGACCGTCGATCGCTATCTTCATGGATCCTCAGAGGTAACCACCGCCCGAGGTGATACCCTTGAGCTTGAGCTCGAGGTCTGAAGGTTTGGAGGCGTATAGGATGGCGGTGTGATAGTCTATAAGACCCTGGCGGTAAAGCTCTTCAAGATGCTGATCGAAGGTCTGAGTACCATAAGCCGCTTTACCCTTTGCTATGAGCTCGGGTATCTCGTCTATCCTGTTGGGGTCCATGAGGGCTTCCTTTATAGCCCCTGTGTTTATCATTATCTCAACCGCCGGGATCGCACCCTTCCTGTCCGCCCTGGGAAGGAGTCTCTGGGAGAAGACCGCCACAAGGGTGCCAGCCAACATCTGCCTTATCTGCTCCCTTACCTCCAGCTTGAACATACCTATCAGCCTGTTGACGGTCTCCTTGGCGTCCAGGGTGTGGAGGGTTGAGAGGACCAGATGACCGGTCTCCGCAGCCTGAAGGGCTATCTCAGCGGTCTCCGTATCCCTTATCTCACCCACCATTATCACGTCAGGGTCTTCCCTGAGGGCAGCCCTCAGGCCCCTGGCGAAGCTCTGGGTGTCTATACCGACTTCTCTCTGGACTATGTAGCAGTTTTTGTCCCTCAGGAGGTACTCTATGGGGTCCTCTATGGTGACTATGACCTTTCTCTGGGTCTTGTTCATCTCCTCTATTATGGAGGCGAGGGTTGTGGACTTTCCCGAACCCGTGGGACCTGTGACGAGTACCAGACCTTTGTTCGTCTCCAGAACGGTCTTAAGCATTATCTCGGGCAGGTTCAGGGACTCGAAGGGCGGTATCTCAAAGGGTATGACCCTGAAGGCCATACCCCACGTCCCTCTCTGCTTGAAGACGTTCACCCTGAACCTGGACACCTTGGGAAGGGAGTAGGATATGTCAACCTCACCGAACTCCTCAAACTCCTTTCTCTTCTCCTCGCTCTTTCCGACAACCTGGTCGAAGAACAGTTTAAAGTGCTCCTCGTCGATAACGGGAAACTCGTCCATAACGTGTAGCTTTTTGTGTATCCTGAAGGTGGGCTTAGAGCCCACCTTTATGTGTATGTCCGACGCCTCAAGATCTATCGCCTTCTTCAGTATCAGCTGGAGCAAGACCTGACACCTCCCTCACCTTCCTCTCTATCTCCTCCGCGAGCTCGGGGTTCTCCTTCAGGTACCTCCTAACCTGTTCCTTACCCTGACCCAGCCTCTGATCGCCGTAGCTGTACCAAGACCCGCTCTTTGTGAGAACGCCCAGGTCCGTAGCGACGTCTATGAGGTCGCAGGGCTTGCAGATCCCTTCCCCGTAGATCATGTCGAACTCCGCCTCCCTGAAGGGTGGAGCGAGCTTGTTCTTGACCACCCTCACCTTGACCCTGTAGCCTACCTTCTCGTTTCCCTCTTTAACGTCCCCGAGCCTTCTTACCTCCAGCCTCATGTCCGAGAAGAACTTCAGCGCCCTACCCCCGGGTGTGGTCTCCGGGTTCCCGAACATCACACCTATCTTTTCCCTTATCTGGTTTATGAAGATGAGGGCTGTGTTGCTCTTGTGAACTATTCCTTTGAGCTTCCTGAGGGCCTGGGACATGAGACGTGCCTGCTTTCCTACCTGTGCCTCACCCATGTCACCCTCAAGTTCGTCCTTCGGAACGAGTGCGGCGACCGAGTCCACGACAATAACGTCCACCGCACCGCTGTTTATGAGGCTCTCCGCTATCTCAAGGGCCTGCTCTCCGTAATCGGGCTGTGATATGTAAAGGTTCTCGACATCAACGCCCAGATTCCTGGCGTACTTGGGGTCAAGGGCATGCTCCGCGTCTATGAAGACCGCAACACCACCCCTCCTCTGGGCCTCCGCTATGACATGGAGCGCAAGGGTCGTCTTTCCCGAGGACTCAACCCCGAATATCTCCACTATCCTCCCCCGGGGGATACCCCCTATGCCCGTTGCCATATCGAGGGATATGGACCCCGTGGGTATCACATCAACCTTAACCTTTTCCGCCGCTTTAAGGGGCATTATGGCGCCTTTCCCGAACTTCTTCTCTATGCTCGCTATGGAAGCTTCAAGGGCCTTCCTCTTTTCAGCTGATATCTTCTCAACGGTTTCCTGAACCATATCAGACCTCCACAACCCTCGGAACTACAAAAAACCCGCCTTCGCTCTCGGGAGCGTTCATAAGCGCCTCTTCCTGAGACAGAGACTCCCCCGGAACATCCTCCCTCATAGGCGTCCTTTCAGCCTGTTCAATGTAAGGCTCCACGCCTTCGGTGTCAAGTTCGTTCAGCTGGTTCACGAACTCGAGGATATCACCCAGCTGTCTCTGAAACACCTCAACCTCCTCCTCCGTGAGCTTGAGCCTGGCGAGACGGGCTATCCTTTCAACCCACTCTCTGTCTACCACCATAGGTATTAATATAACCGCCCTCTCGGGCGGTGGGTCAAGGCTTTTGATGAACTCCACGGAGCAAAAAATCGATAAGCCCATCGTGAAATCACAAATAGTTAATTTAACGAGAAAAAAACGGTGAATATAAATCTTGAATTCACACGAAAAAAGGTATAACGTATGCCAGAAACCTGGATATAGGTGCTTGCGGAGGTAAAGGTAATGGTTTCGAGGAGGGACTTTATCAAAGGCTCTCTAGCTGCGGGAGCCCTTTATGGTTTTGGTAACGTTGTTTCTTCCTTCGCATCTCCCGTAAAGACCGCCAGCAAAGGCGTTGAGCTTGGTGATTACAAGGAAAAGGACGGAAAGATCATATACGATCTGGTCATAAGAAAAAGGCCCATAGAGTTTGACGGAAGGATAGGAAAAGGTATAGCGATAAACGACAACCTCCCCGCTCCCCTCGTCAGGCTCAAGGAGGGTATGTGGGCGGAGCTGAACATCTACAACGAACTTGATGAGATAACCTCGATCCACTGGCACGGCATACTCCTCCCCTACCAGATGGACGGCGTTCCCGGTGTCACCTTCCCGGGAATAAAACCGGGGGAGAAGTTTACCGCCAGCTTCAGGGTGAAGCAGTACGGGACCTACTGGTACCACTCCCATGCGGGACTCCAGGAACAGCTGGGCCACTACGGACCGCTCGTTATAGAGCCCGAGGAACCCGAACCCTTCACCTACGACAGGGAGTACGTTATAGTCCTCTCCGACTGGTCCTTCGAGGACCCGCACTGGATCCTTTCAAGGCTGAAGAAGGAGGACGGCTACTTCAACTACAACAAGAGGACCATCTTTGACTTCGTCAACGACATAAGGACCAAGGGTTTCACCCGGGCACTCAGGGAGAGGATGATGTGGGCTTCCATGAGGATGTCACCCAGGGACATAGCGGATGTGACCGGAGCTACCTACATCTTTCTCATGAACGGCCACACGCCCGAGGAGAACTGGACCGCCATCTTCAAACCCGGGGAGAAGATAAGGCTCAGGTTCATAAACGCAGCTGCTATGACCTACTTTGACGTGAGGATTCCCGGTCTGAAGATGACCGTTGTTCAGGCGGACGGCCAGAACGTACAGCCCGTTGAGGTGGATGAGTTCAGGATAGCTGTGGCTGAACGCTACGACGTCATCGTCCAGCCCACAGAGTACAGGGCGTACACCATATTCGCGGAAGCTATGGACAGAAGTGGTTACGCAAGGGGAACCCTCGCTCCCGAGCCCGGTATGGAGGGACCGATCCCGCCCAGGAGGAAACCTCCGGAGAGGGGCATGGAAGCTCACGGGGGAGCTCACCTCAAACACATGCACAGCGGTATGCACCACGGCCACATGAAGGGTATGCACCACCACCACATGAAAAAAGACCCCTGCGGGGTGTGTGAGCCCAGGCTCAAGAACTTCCAGTTCGGACCGACCGCAGCCATGCTCAACCCAGAACCCCTCTGCAGGCTGGACGATCCGGGAGTAGGACTGAAGGACGCCAAGCACAAGGTCCTCACCTATGCGGACCTCAAGAGCTACGTACCCTGGAAATTCCTGCACAAGAGAAAGCCCGACAGGGTCATAGAGATCCACTTCACGGGCAACATGGAGAGGTTCATCTGGAGGATGTGGACTTACGACGGTAAGAGGTGGACCTCGGACATAAAGGACTTTATAAAGTGGCGCTACGGGGAGCTTGTGAGGATGATCTGGGTGAACCACACTATGATGGACCACCCGATCCACCTCCACGGTATGTGGATGTACCTTGACAACGGTTCGGGAGAGTACAAACCCAGAAAGGACACGATAAACTTAAAGCCCGGCGAGAAGATCTGCATAGACGTTCTCGTTGACGCCAAGGGCTACTGGGCCTTCCACTGCCACCTTCTCTACCACATGCACATGGGGATGATAAGGGTTGTGGAAGTAACATAGAGGAGGTAACGTTATGAAGAAAACCGTCCTCGTCACCTGCGCCCTCCTCACAGCCCCGGTCTGGTCTCAGGAGGAAATGGACCTCCCCGCCTACAGACCAGACCCGAAGGTGATAAGGGAGACCCTGCTCCCTCCCTCCCGCTTCGGTATGTTACTTTTTGACCTGTTTGAGTACCACGTAACATCCGAGGAAAAGGAAGCCCTCTACGATGTGGAGTTCTGGTACGGAGGAGACTTTAACAGACTCTGGGTAGAGACGGAGGGTGAGCACTCCTTCGAGAGGGGGGAGGGTACCCTTGAGAGGCTGGACCTTTACTACGCCCGACTGATAACACCCTTCTGGGACTTCCGTATAGGTGCGGGTGTGTCTTCGGTTTACGGAGAGAGGTCCGGGAACAGGACCTACGGGGTCATAGGCTTTCAGGGGCTCGCACCCTACTGGTTTGAGGTGGACGCAAATCTGAGGGTTGACACGGAGGGGAAGGTGAGCGCGGACCTCGAGGTGGAGTACGACCTGCTCTTTACCCAGAGGCTTATCCTCCAGCCGAGGCTTGAGACGCTGGTCGCCTTCTCCGACATACCGGATGTCGGTATGTGGAGCGGTGTGAACAACCTGGAGCTGGGAGCGAGACTCAGGTACGAGATAAGAAGAGAGTTCGCACCTTACGTGGGTGTCAGCTGGACCACTTACTTCGGTAAGGCGAGAGACGCAAGAAAGTCAGCGGGGGAGGACACGAGCGTCTTTAACCTGCTACTCGGTGTGAGGATGTGGTTCTAAAAAGCTCTTCCCAGCTTCTCGTATATATCCTTCAGGTGTACCCTGTAGTATATGGGCCTTCCGTGGGGACAGACGTGAGGGTTCTGAAGTTTCCTCCAGTTCCTTATCAGACCTTCCATCTCCTCTTTTGATAGTTTTCTTCCCGCCTTGATGGCACCCCTGCAGGCCAGCTCTTCACTTCCGGTCTTCTCGTAGTCTATCCTCTCCGCGAGAAGGTGTTGGTCGAAGAAGTAAAGGTAGTCCCCTATCTCCGCAACCACGATCGTATCTTTGAGCTGGCCGACGACCTTCAGCTCCGTAGAGTAAGTCTCCGTCTCCTGCGCTATCATACTCTCGGGAACGGCCTCCCTTCCTGTGGACAGAGCTTCCCTGATCACACCAAGGACAGACTTCTCCTTCAGAAACCTCACCTCCCTCTTCTTGGGGTGTACGTTCACATCCACAAGAAAGGAAGGAAGGTCCAGAAAGACCACAGCGAGGGTCTTGTAACCGAGGACCTTCCTGAGAAAATCCTTAAGGGACCTGTTTCTGATAGGTCTTCCGTTCACGAAGAGGTAGATCTTTCCCCTGTTTACGTTCCTAACTGTAAAGGCTTTGACCTTTATCCCCTCCCTCTCGTCAAAGACCTCCTCGGGTCTGAAACCAAATACACCGGTGAACCTCTCCCTCGGGTCTCCCGGAGGCAGGTTCATCACCTCACGGCCGTTTGAGAATAGTCTGAAGTGGACGTTCGGGTTTGCGAGAGCGTACTCTTTCACCAGCTCCGCGATCCTGTTCCTCTCCGTGTCTTCCCTCTTCAAGAACCTGCGTCTTGCGGGCAGGTTGAAAAACAGATCCCTCACCTGAACTTCCGTCCCCACTGGCATTCCTACCTTCTCCTTTGACAGGAGCTTGCCTCCCTCCACGTACACGGACCAGCCCTCCACCTCCTGGAAGTACCTCGACCTTATCAGAAGCCTGCTGACAGAAGCTATGGAGTGTAAGGCTTCTCCCCTGAACCCGTAAGATTCTATGCTGAGAAGGTCCCTCTCCGACCCGAGCTTGCTGGTGGCACCCTCGAGGAAGACCTTATCTATGTCCTCAGGGTGTATACCCGTTCCGTTGTCCCTGACCGATATGAACCTCTTACCCCCCTTTGATATCTCTACCTCAACCCTGGTAGCCTTGGCGTCGAGGGAGTTCTCGATAAGCTCCTTAACGACGTCCGCGGGAGACTCGACCACCTCCCCCGCCGCTATCCTGCTCCTAACTTCCGGGGGGAGTATCCTTACGAACATTCAACCGCTCACTTTCTCCATTATCTCCTCTGGTATCTCAAAGTTGGCGATCACCTGCTGAACATCGTCGAGGTCGTCGAGGGCGTCTATGAGTTTCAGGACCTTCTTTGCGGTCTCGGGGTCCTGAACCGATATGGTGGACAGGGGAGTCCAGGTTATGACCGCCTTCTCTACGGGAACACCCAGCTTTTCGAGCTTCTCCTTCACCTCGTAAAGGTCCTCGGGAGCGGTGTAGACCTGGTGGATCTCGGGACCCGAGACCACGTCCTCAGCGCCGGCCTCTATAGCCTTCTCGAGGAGGTCCTCTTCGGAGATGTCCGATGCGGGGACCTCTATGTAGCCCTTCCTCTGGAAGAGATAGGACACACAGCCAGAGGAACCGAGACTCCCGCCGAACTTGGAGAAGGTGTGCCTTATCTCCGAGGTGGTTCTGTTCCTGTTGTCGGTGGTCGCTATCACCATAACCGCAACACCGCCCGGAGCGTAGCCCTCGTATATGACCTCCTCGAAAGACTCACCTTCTATCTCGCCCGATCCTTTCTTTATAGCCCTTTCGATGGTCTCCCAGGGCATATTAGCTCTTTTTGCCTGCTCTATCGCGGTCCTGAGCCTCGGGTTGAACTCGGGGTTAGGACCTCCCAGTCTGGTCGCGACCGTTATCTCCCTTATCAGTTTGCTGAAGATCTTGCCCCTCTGAGCGTCTATCTTGGCCTTCTTGTGCTTTATCTGGGCCCAGTGGCTGTGGCCTGCCATATTCGGACCTCCCTATCAAGGAATTAATTTATTCCTTCGGGGTTTAGATATTTTAGCTAAAATGTAATACTCCAATGATAGATCTCAAGGCCTACAACCACTTTTTTGAGGTAAAGAACGGGGAGCTCCATCTTGAAGGAGTGTCCCTGAGAGACTTAGCCCGTGAGTTCGGGACACCCCTCTACGTTTACAGTGCTTCCTACATAAGGGAGAGGATAAGGGCCTACAGAAGGGCTTTCCCGGGAGCTCTCATCTGCTACGCGGTGAAGGCCAACTTCAACCCGGAGATCATAAGGATAGCTTCTGAGGAGGGAGCGGGTGCGGACATAGTCTCA
>JAUZRJ010000116.1 GCA_030950545.1 Aquificota bacterium
CCAGGAAACCGCGAGCAGGATCAGATTCCCTGAAAGCACGAGTACAACTAGATTCGCGGTCATGAGGTCAAGGAGGAGAAAGAACCGTCTGTATCCGGGGTCGTCGTTCATGTAGTTCACGGAGAACCTGTGAACCACGAGGCTTACGAGAAGGACATAGGTGGAGAGCAGAAGCCCCAGCCTGTCACCCAGGATATCCACGAACCCGTACCACTTGACCTCTCCGAAGGAACCCGTAAGAAGAAGTCCAAGACTCAGGAAGAAGGAGACCGCGGTCAGATAGGTGCTCACTCTCCCGATTGCCTTGTCCTGTTTTATAAACAGCGCGACTAGGACCGAGATCAGGGGAAAGACTGGCACAAGGAGTGTTAGCTTCTCCATCGGGAGCTCGTATTTTAAGGCAGGTCTGTGCTTATCTTTGTATGATCCCCAGCACCTATAATGACCAGGAAAGACCTTCCCCTGTAGCCGGGAACTTCCTGACCTATATCCACAAGCCCGAAGGTGTAGTTAACCAGAACCGGTTCCGCGAACCCATCCATCCTGACGATACCCTTGACCCTTACAACACCCTCGGGCAGTGAGTTCAGGATCCTGTAGATCTCTTCGTGTGTTACAGGCTCCTGCGGGTAGATCACCTTGTGGGAGAAGCTCATGAGGTGGTCCCTGTGCATTTCTCCCATATCCTTCAGATCTTTGAGCGTATAGGTTCCCGCAAAGACCTCATGAGGAACTTTTCCGTAAACCGACCTGTAGAACCGGACCTCCCTGAAAACCTCCTCACCCGTGAACAGGTTTCTCAGCCTGTTCTCTTCCCAGACTTTCCTCACCTGCCTCTCGACCTCTTCCGCCCTCTTTTCACCTGTGAGGTCAACCTTGCTTAGAACCACTACGTTGGAACCGCCTATCTGGTATCTGGCGGTTGGGTTGTCCTTGTAAGTCGGGAAGTTCTTGGTGTCCACAACGCAGATCACACCTTCGATAGAACACCCGAGACTCTGCAGGGAGATCATAACCGGGAAAGGTTCGGAGGACCCAGAAGTTTCCACAAGTATAACCTCAGGATCGTAGAGGTCCCTTATCTCACGGAGTGATCTTTTGAACTCAGCGTGCAGGGTGCAACATATACAACCCTCCGGAAGCTCAGTGACCCTGGAGTAGGTGTTTTCCAAAACCTTTCCGTCAACACCGATCTCGCCAAGCTCGTTCACTATAACAGCAACCCTTCTTCCCCTGAAATGGGTTCTCGCAGCATTGATAAGTAAGGTGGTCTTACCGCTACCGAGGAAACCGGTTATGATGAAGGCGGGGATCATCACTCTCCGCCGTACTCTACGCTGTCCACCTCTTCCATGAACTGTTCTATAAGAAAGGTAACGTACTCTTTAAGCTCGCCCACGTCCTTTTGCAGGCTGTCGGGAGAGAGCTCTATATCCTTCTCATGGACGTTATGATCCTCGGTTACGTACCGGACCCTGATGTATGGATACCTGCCCGGAGCGCACCCCTCCGCGACCTCCACCCCCTCAAAGCATATGTCTATGTCAAGATCCGGATTTGTGACCGAGGCTTTCAGCTCCTGTGCCAGCTTCTTCAGCTTTTCCTGTGTGTCCATACCCGGTCAGTCTCCCGCCTTCACCATAACCATCTCTATGCAGTTACGCTTGAGCAGATCCGAGCACACGTAAACACATATCTCACAGCCCTTGCACCTGTCGGTCCATACCCAGGCGGTGTGTCCGCTCTCCTTGTAGTTCAAACAGTTCGGCTCCGGGCAGAAGAGGACGCACTGTTTACAGTTGTACTTGGCACACTCGTTCTCGTGGATGTGGGCTACGAAGTACATCCATCACCTCCTTCAGGTGGCTACTTTTTCTTCCTCCTCCTCCACCCACCCGTTCTCTTCCGCCAGCTTTATGGTGTACTTTATCACCTCCAGGTTCTTCGCGAGGAGCTCCTGCTTTTTCTTGAACTTCTTTTCTATAGCGGAGTCAAGGGCTGTGGTTCCGCCCGAGGCGACGAAGGTCCCTCCCAGGAACCTCTCTATGAGCGCCTTCTCTATGTGCTCCAGCTCAACGAGTCTGGTTATCCCGAAGAAGAGACCGACCATGGCCATGTTGGTGGCAAGTTCCGTTCCCGCTATCTCCCTTGCTATCTGGGTGGCGGGTATGTAGTAGATCCTTGCGTTCAGTTCTTCAAGCACTTTCTTGTCCTCATCGGGTATTATGTCCGCGTCCGAGTTTATCAGGATCATGCCGTTTTCTTTCAGGCCCGTGTAAAAGGGCATTGTGTAGGATTTACCGTGGGTTATGACCTGCGGGTGGTAGATCATTATCACATTCGGGTAGACGACCTCTCCCGCCTCATATATGGGCTGGTCCGAAGCCCTCACGTAGGCTTCGACCGGTGCCATCCTCTTCTCGGAACCGAAGAAGGGCACGAGGTAGGCATACTTCCCCGCTGCGGACATGGCGTTACCGAGGATGTGGGCGGAGGTCACGACCCCCTGCCCACCGACACCTGCTATCCTTATGTTGTATCTCTTCATGACTTCACCTCCTGCTTCTTCCTCTCCTTTTCCTTCCTCTCTATCTCCTCCAGGTACTCCTTGACCTCGTCCGTCATCCACTCGAAGAACTTGAAGTCCTCCTTCTCCCTCTTCCTGGCGTCCGCGAGGACCTCCCTGGTGGGTATGGAGTACTCTATGTTGCAGGAGGTGTAGGCGTGTATGAATGTGGGCCCGAACTTCCTGGCAGCGAATATCGCCCTCCTGACCACCTTGGCTATCTTCTTGGGGTTGGTCGGGGAGATCTTGGCAACGTAAACACATCCAGCGTCTATGGCCAGCTGGACCGCGTTTATCTTATCGAACTTCTTTCCGAGAGGAGCCATCTTCAGCTGGACGCCCTTCGGGGACATACCGCTCTCCTGCCCACCTGTGTTTCCGTAAACCTCGTTGTCCACCATTATGGTAGTGAACTTCTCACCCCTGAACCAGGAGTGCATCGTCATACCGAAGCCTATGTCCATCAGACCTCCGTCACCCGCTATAACGACCACGTCTTTGTCCTTGTCGGGGAACCTTATGGACAGAGCCCTCTTCAGACCAGAAGCTACCGCGTTGGTGTCCCCGTAGTTTCCGTATATGAACGGAACCGCTGCCTGTGAGAGGGCGAGCCTAGCACACCCGGCGGTACCGAGCACTATGGTATCCTCTGGCTTTGGTAGAGCTGCGTAGAAGATCCTTATGAAGTAAGCCATATAACAACCCGCACACATGGGGTGCTCCTCGACCAGCTCCTTGAACTGGCCGAGCTGCATAACGTCAACTTCTCTGCCGAACTGTCCGAACTTAACAAGGTCAACGTAGTCCCTAGGCATGTATTTCTCAAAGCCGGGTGAGATCCTGACGTACTCCAGACCCATAACACCACCTCCTTATAAAGTTTTCAGACAACGGTCTTCTTGGCCTTCTTAACACCAAAGGCTTCGTAGATCTTCTCCATTATAAGCTCAACGGGGAGGGTCATGCCTCCGTAGACCCTCGGCCCGTCAACAACTATACCGCTGTTGGGTATAACCGCCTTAACCTCCTTGGCGAGCCACCCGACTATGTTGTGCTCCGGAACTATAACCGCCTTGGCCTTCTTGAGGACCTCCCTTATCTCCTGTGCGGGGAAAGGCCTTATGGATTTGACCTTGACGAGACCGACGTTCAGACCTTCCATCTCCGCGTACCTCTGGGCCTCCCTTCCCTGCGCTGCAGCACAACCGGAGGCCACTATGAACACCTCAGCGTCGGGGTTCACCACCTCAACGAGACCGCCGAGATAGTGTTTTATCCACTTCCTCGCCCTGTTATTGGCGGACCAGATCTCCTGTTGCCAGACCGCGTGTATGAGGTAGCTCATGAAGTTGGACTTCTGGACGGGTGCGTCCCTCTGGATCCTGGCGGGAGGTATCTCACAGTCAGTAGGCGGTACAGGAGCCTTGTAAGGGTCCCTCGGTGGGAGCTTCATATCTTCGGGGGGAAGGTCCACGTAACCCTTGGCGTGTGTAACGAAGAATCCCTCCGTGCACACCGCAACCGGTATGTAAACATCCACCTTTTCGGATATAACAAACCCCGCCAGTGTGAAATCGAAGACGTCCTGCTGGTTCTCCGCGTGGAGGACTATCATACCGCAGTTCAGGAGGTAGGATATCTCGACGTTGTCGGGCTGTATTGACAGCGGAGCGTTCACAACCCTCGTCATAACCCCGAGGACCGCGGGTCTCCTGTGACCCGGCCAGGAGACTATAGCCTCAAGACCCCTCAGCAGTCCGGGTCCTGAGGTTGCGGAGAAGGCTCTGGCTCCGCCTCTCACCGCACCCGCTATGGCGGACATGGCCCCGTACTCTTCCTCCGCCCTGTAGTAGTCCTTGACATACCCCTGGGCGTAGAGGTCTCCGACAAGGTGCATAGTCTCAGACTGGGGTGTTATGGGATAGGCTATAGCTATATCCACGTTAGCCCTCTTTATGGCCTCCGCAAAGGCCTGCGAACCGGTTATGAACTTACGCTCCCTGGGGGCTTCAAGTATAAGATACTCAGGGTCAACCACCCTCTGTTCAGGCTTCCTCTCCGTCATGACACACCTCCTTACTCTGTTTCCTCCACCACCTCACCCCTCCTGGGTATCAGGAGGGCTGCGTACTCACCAAAGTCCAGCGGTGACACGGTGGTCCACTCCTCCTTGGGCAGGGACGGGTTCTCGGGAGGAGGCTTCGGGGTCCACTCGATCCCGAGCTCCTTCCTGACCTGAACGAGGACGTCCTTGAACTTCCTTATCTCCTCCGCGTGAACGTCCCGCAGGGACACCATGGCGTCCTCGTGGCCCATTTCCGCACACAGGGCTATTGTGAAGCAGTTTGTCCCCGCCCTTATCATCCTCAGGGAGAGGTTGGCGTAGTGGCAGTGAACACCCACGAATATGCATGCCTCTATCTTGTTGTGGATTATGGTCAGGTTCGGGTGGTTGGGGTTTATCTCCGCTTCCGGGTCTATCTTCGGGTATTTGGGCCTGTAGTCGGGCATGGGTATTATCCTGCAGTTGGGTATCTCCGCGGCGAGTTCGAGGACCGCCTTTGCCTTCTCCATAGCGGAGGCGTTCCAGCCCCACAGGACAAGGGGTCCAGGGAATATGGTGGGGTTTCTCCTTGTCAGCATGGCCTTTGCCGCTTCCCTCATCGCGACCTCTTCATCAACTATCTCCCCGTAGAGAAGTGCCTTTCCGGGCGGTGGCAGGTCCACACCGAGAAACGCTGCGGGCTCTGGCTTATAGCCAGCAGGTCCTGGGGTGATGAGCTTTCCCTCTTCCATAGATGAACCTCCGCTCTCTTTTAGAAGGGTAATCTAAATGTATAAGTATGTCCTTATATTGTCAAGTTGCCAAATATGAGCTATGTCAAAAATTTAAAACGTCGTTTTAGGAATCAGGTGTAGACAACGTCGAACTTTATGCCCTCGGACTTTTTCAGAGCCTTTGAGACTTCGAGGAAAAGGTCCGCAGCTTCCTCGATCGAATCGAAGAAACCCACCCTGAGAGAGTTGGGTGTTATGATGAAGGGTCTTTCCGGGCTGTTCCTGTCCCTGTACCTGGGCTTGTCAGCTGGGTATATGTCTGCGAAGAAGCTCATCGGGTTCAGGAAGGCTACGAACTTTCCGGGAGATACAGGCTCCAGGCCCGCCTTTATGGTCTCTATTATCTCCCTTGTCAGCGCATCGGAGTTTACGTCCGTGCAGACCTTCAATATCGGGACACCGTACCAGTTGAGGTCTTTATCCGCCTCCAGAAAGTAAAGGTCCTTACCTTCCGCCTTTTCACAGAGAACCTTCAGAACTTTCCCCCACATGGGGGGATATTATACACTTTTTATCGCTTCGAGCAGGCATTCTCTCATCAGGTCTTCGGATGGGTTCCCCACGTCCACTATAACGTCAAAGTCCTTCCCGTAACCCGCGTCTTTTAGCCTTTTCATCAGGAGTCTGTAAACGTTCTTGAGACCTTCCTTCATCGGGATCCCTTCCTTGAATATGTAAAGCTCTTCGTCCTCCCTGTAGAAGTTGATCCCGTACTCCTCAGGATTTTCTATCTCAAAATCCACACCGAGGGCGTACGCCTTACCGTAGTTCACCGCGCTCTCCTCGGGCAGGTAGTGCCGTGCGTAGCAGTTGTACGTGACCTCACCGAGAAGGTTCTCATCGGAGGGCACCGCGACTATGTAGAGGGCGCCCTCCTCCTTGGCTTCCCCTTTGGCGTTCCTTCCCCTCAGCTGTATGAAGTAGGTCCAGGACCTCATGGTGCTACCCAGTTGTCCTTTGCCAGGACCTCAGCGGGTTCTACCTTCTCCTGAACCTTCTGTGAGATCTTGTAGGAGCAGAACTCCGGTCCGCACATGGAGCAGAACTTGGCGGTCTTGTAGCCCTCCTGGGGCAGGGTTTCGTCGTGGTAAGCCCTAGCGGTTTCGGGATCCATGGAGAGTTCGAACTGTCTGTTCCAGTCGAAGGCGTACCTCGCCTTTGACATCTCCAGGTCCCAGTCCCTGGCCCCTGGCCAGAATTTGGCTATGTCCGCAGCGTGAGCTGCTATCTTGTAGGCGATGACACCCTGCTTGACGTCTTCTATGTTGGGAAGTCCCAGGTGTTCCTTGGGCGTTATGTAGCAGAGCATGGAAGCTCCCACCCATCCCGCTATCGCAGCACCTATGGCGCTACCTATGTGGTCATAACCCGGGGCGACATCCAGAACCAGAGGTCCGAGTACGTAGAAGGGAGCTTCTTTACACCAGATCTGCTGTATTTTCATGTTGAACTCAACCTGGTGAAGGGGCACATGACCCGGCCCTTCCACCATAACCTGAACGTCGTGCTTCCAAGCCCTTTCGGTCAGCTCTCCAAGTACTTTAAGTTCCGCAAGCTGGGCTTCATCTGAGGCGTCCTCTATGCATCCGGGTCTCAGTGCGTCCCCGAGGGAGAAGGAGACGTCGTACTTTTTGAAGATCTCACATATCTTGTCGAAATGTTCGTACAGGGGGTTCTGCTTTCCGTGTTCCGCCATCCACTGGGCAAGTATCGCACCTCCCCTTGAGACTATACCCATCACCCTGTGCTGGACTAAGGGGAGGTGTTCCTTAAGTATGCCCGCGTGGATGGTCATGTAGGACACTCCCTGCCTTGCCTGTTCCTCTATTACGTCCAGTATGAGGTCTACGGTAAGCTGTTTTACATCTCCTTTGGCTTCCTTCCAGGCTTCGTATATGGGGACTGTTCCGACGGGAACCGTGCTGACCTTTATGATCGCCTCTCTTGTCTCCTTTATAGCCTCACCCGTGGAGAGGTCCATTATGGTGTCCGCACCGTACTTTATGGCCACCTTCGCCTTCTCCACCTCCGTGGGTATGTCGGAGGCGAGTCCCGAGTTTCCTATGTTGGCGTTCACCTTAACCTTTGAGTTCATACCTATGCACATGGGTTCCAGGTGAAGGTGGTTTATGTTGGCGGGTATTATCATCCTTCCCCTCGCCACCTCCTGTCTGACGAACTCGGGGTGAAGCCCTTCCCTCTTGGCGACGTACTCCATCTCTTCGGTTATGATGCCCTGGCGGGCAAGGTGCATCTGGGTTTTATTCTTAAACTTCCTCCTCTTCTCAACCCACTCCGCTCTCAGCATCTCACATCCTCCTTCAATAAAGGAATGTTTTAAAAAATTAATAACCTTTTCCCGGGCTAACAATATGATTTTTATCCCTCAAACCTGGAAGGTGAGAAGCTGTCCAGGTATCTGGACCTGACCCCCTTCTGGATGAGGTCAAGGGCTATCCTGCTGCTCACTGGAGCCCAAAGTATGCCGTTCCTGTAGTGGCCGACCAGAACTAGATAGTTATCCCCTGCGTCGAATATGGGTTTTCCGTCCGGAGTTCCCGGTCTGAAGCCGACCTTGATGTCCAGGAGCTCCGCCTCTTTCAGAGACGGCATAACCTTAACCGCACCGTCTATAAGGCTTCCCACACCTTCGAGCGTGTTGCGGGTGTCGAACCCCGCGTCCTCCGATGTAGCCCCCAGGAGAACGTACCCTTCCTTGGGTATTATGTACGATATACGGGAGTAGCATACCTTTCTGGGTTCGGGGCCCTTCACCTTCAGGATCT
Organism: Aquificota bacterium; assembly: GCA_030950545.1. GTDB lineage: Bacteria > Aquificota > Aquificia > Aquificales > Aquificaceae > Hydrogenivirga. Next base: position 8,191 of record JAUZRJ010000116.1, read on the forward strand.
GACCCTTCACGGGGAAGACAGGAAGGTTAAGGGTAGCCCTGCTCCAGGAGCCTGTTGCGAAGACGTAAAAGTCCGCCCTGTAAACATCCTTAAGCCCCTTTACAGACTCCACCCTGCGGTCCCTTTTTTCCACCTCCACCACGTCGTCCACAACTATCCTGACACCCAGCTGGTTCATGGCTATGAGAAGGGCGTCCATAAGCTTTTCCGCATCGACGTTACCTTCATCCCCGTAAAGGACACCGCCCTCTATCTTCTCGGAGAGGTAAGGTTCCTCAGCTCTTATCTCCGACGGTCCGAGCTTCTCAACCTTAAAGCCCATCTCCCTGTATCTTTCCGCCCTCCTGTAGACCTCTCCGAGCTCTTCCTCCTCCACCCCAAGCCTGAGTATACCTTCCCTTTCGAAGAAGACCTTTATACCCGAGACCTCCTCCACCCTGCCTATGAAGTCTCCATATAAGTTCAGGCTGTCCACCGAGAGATCCAGAAGGTCTCCTTCGAGTTCCTCCGAGAGGGGTGCGAGCATGCCCCCGGCAACCCAGGAGGCCCCCTCCTCGTAGTTCCTGGTGACGACCGTCACCCTCTCCCCGGAGAGGGCGAGGTCTAAGGCGGTGGACAGGCCGACAACACCGCTACCGACGATTAGAATATTCATTTAGGTTTTAATATAAAACCATGAGTGCGGTTGGAATAGTCGCCTTCGCCTTCCTCTGCTACATCCTGGGCTACCTCATCTACTCAAGGTACCTCGCGAAAAGGGTGTTCTCCCTGGACGACTCCCGCCCAACACCCGCCCACGAACTCAGGGACGGAGTTGACTACGTTCCGACCAACAGGTGGATACTCCTCGGACACCACTTCACCTCCATCACCGGTGCGGGCCCTATAGTCGGTCCCGCTATAGCGGTCATATGGGGCTGGGTTCCCGCCCTCCTGTGGGTGGTGCTCGGGGCGGTTTTTATAGGTGCGGTCCATGACTTCGGTGCCCTCGTGACCTCTATGAGGCACAAGGGAAGGTCCATAGGGACGGTTTTGGGTGAGTATGCGGGTGAGAGGGCGAGGGTTTTGTTCCTTCTTCTGATACTCGCCCTTGCGGTTCTTGTGAACGCGGTCTTCGCCTACGTTATAGCCCTCCTCTTCACGAAGTACCCGACAAGCGTGATACCCGCCTGGGCTATAGTCCCGCTTGCGGTAGCCTTCGGCTACTCGGTCTACAGGTTCAGGGTGAACTTCCTGATACCCACAGGTGTCTTTCTGGTACTCCTCTACCTTTCCGTGATCCTGGGAAGCCTGTATCCCGTTGACGTTAAACCTGTCGCGGGCCTTCTCGGACTTGATCCCGTGATGTTCTGGATAATTATCCTGTTCACCTACACCTTCTTCGCCTCCTCCCTTCCCGTCTGGGTTCTCCTCCAGCCCAGGGACTTCCTGAACGGCCTGCAGGTGATAATACTCCTCGTCCTCATCTACCTCGGGGCTCTGGTCTCGAACCCGAAGGTCGTCGCCCCTGCCTTCAACCTTGCTCCCGAAGGAGCGCCTCCCATATTCCCTTTCCTGTTCATAACGATAGCCTGCGGTGCCCTGAGCGGTTTTCACGCTCTTGTTTCTTCCGGGACATCCTCCAAGCAGATAGCAAAAGAGAGTGATGCAAGGACCGTAGGGTATATGGGGTTTCTCGGTGAGAGCTCCCTTGCGACCGCGGTCATAGTGGCCTGCACCGCGGGTATAGCCCTCGTTTCCGCCTCCAAGTTCGGGGACCTTTACAGCTCCTGGGCCTCCATAAAGAAATCCGCCATACCCGCGGTCGTGGAAGGAGGAGCAGGGCTTATATCCTCCCTGGGTATAGACCTTGAGCTTTCAAAGACGCTTGTCGCAACACTCATAGTTCTCTTCGCGGCGACAACCATGGACACGAGCGTGAGGATCCAGAGGTACATACTGAACGAACTCGGTCTGGTCTACAGGATAGAACCCCTTAAGAACAAGTGGACCGCTTCCCTGATCGCGGTGGGGACGTCCATGGGTCTTGTCCTCGCCAAGGAGGGGGGAAAGGGTGGGCTACTGTTCTGGCCTGTCTTCGGAGCGGCGAACCAGCTCCTTGCGGGTCTTGCCCTCCTCGTGACCTACCTTTACCTGAGGCGGGAGGACAGGCCCACACTCCCCGTTCTGGTCCCGCTTGTCCTGGTACTGATAATAACCTCTACCGCCATGTTCCTGAACATGGTGGGCAACTTCCAGAAAGGCGACTATCTTCTTGCGACGGTCAGCGGGATAATACTCCTTCTTGAGATAGCGATAATACTTGAATCTATAAGCGCGCTGAGGGGAGAGCATGGATCTTTCGAGGATACTCGCTGAGTTTTACAGGCTGAAGTTCGGTCAGACACTCGCAAGGGAGGCGAGAAACCTCGATGAGGTGTTTCTTTTCTTCCTCTTCTCCGACTACTTCGGCATACCGAACCCTTACAAGATCCTGTTTCTCGAGGTCTACCCCGATCTCATGGAGGAGTTTCACAGATGGCACATAAGGATGGGTCTCGGGAAGTCACCTTTGGAGTGGATAAGGTGCTGTTGAGAACCTATAATAAAAGTTAAGGAGGAAAGGAGATGCCGTTCATCGGGAACATATCCCTGCCTGAACTCCTCATAATCCTCGCCATAATCCTCGTCCTCTTCGGAGCATCGAGGCTTCCCGAGGCGGGTAAGGCCCTCGGGGTGGGCATAAGGAACTTCAAAAAGGCCCTCTCCGGTGAGATAGAGGAGGAGGAGAAGAAGATAAAGGAGGTGAAGGCGGAAGAGGTAAAGGAGGAGGTCAAGGATACCAAAGAGGAGACTAAGGAGGCGAAGGCCTAAGCCTTCCCGCTGAAGACTATGACCACCTCCCCCCTGAGACCTCCTCTGTTCTCTATGTCCGCCATAACTTCGGACACCTTACCCCTTATGTACTCCTCGTGGACCTTCGTGAGCTCTCTGGCGACGCACACACTCACCTCGCCGAAGACCTCCCTTATGACACCGAGGGTCTTTAGGACCCTCTTCGGTGATTCGAAGAGTACAACGGTCGTCTCCTCGCAGGCCTTTATCTCCTCAAAGAAGCCCTTCGTTCCTTTCTTAGGAGGGAAGCCCACGAAGAGGAACCTGTCTGTGGGAAGCCCCGACCCCACCAGGGCGGTTATGACAGCGGACGGCCCCGGGAGAACCTCAACGGGTATACCCTCCTCAACACACCTCCTTATGAGCCTGTATCCTGGGTCCGATACCGCTGGGGTCCCCGCGTCCGTAACGAGAGCAACGTCTTCCCTCTTCAGGATCTCAACTATCTTCGGTATCCGCCTCTCCTCCTTTGGCTCGTAGTAGGAGATGAGCTTCTTTCCCTTGATCCCGTAATGGTTCAGGAGTATGAGTGTTCTCCTTGTGTCCTCGCAAGCTATGTAGTTTACAGACTTCAGGACCTCGAGGGCCCTCAGGGTTATGTCCTCCAGGTTTCCTATGGGTGTGGGAACTACGTACAGCTTCCCGCTCATGTCTCTTCGAAGAGCGAGGTGGTGAGGTACTTCTCACCGCCGTCCGGGAAGACCGTGACTATAACACCCTTTTCCCCTCTTTCGGTCAGTTCCCTCGCTATCTTTATGCAGGCTACCATGGCAGCCCCCGACGACTGGCCCACGAACAGGGACTCCTCCCTCACCAGCTTTCTCGCCCACTCGTAGGCCTCCTCCGTTTCGACAAAGATCGTCCTGTCCAGGAAGTTCTCGTCGAATATGCCGGGCTTTATGGAGCTCTCTATGTGCTTTAGCCCTTCTATACCGTGAAAGGGGTGGGCGGGCTGGACGCCTATTATCTGTATGTTCTGGTTGTAAACTTTGAGCCTCCTTCCCGTTCCCATTATGGTCCCGCCTGTCCCTATACCGGCGACGAAGTGAGTGATCTTACCCTTGGTCTGGTTCCAGATCTCTATGCCCGTGGAGTAAAAGTGGGCCTTCCAGTTTGCCGGATTGTTGTACTGGTCGAGGTAGACGTACTTCTCCGGGTTTCTCTCGACCAGCTCCCTCACAAAGAGTATAGCCCCGTCCGTGCCCTCGAGGGGATCGGTGAGGTATATCTTGGCGCCGTAAGCCCTGATTATCCTCTTCCTCTCCTCACTCACGTTGGCGGGCATTGCAAGCTCTACGGGAACACCAAGGGCGGAACCGACCATCGCAAGGGCTATCCCTGTGTTTCCGGAGGTTGCGTCTATGACGACCTTCCCCTCTTTTATAAGACCCCTCTCCAGGGCGTCCAGGAACATGCTCAGGGCGGGTCTGTCCTTTACCGAACCCCCCGGGTTGAAACCCTCGAGTTTTGCGTATATCTCGATCTCGGGAGACACGTCCTCAGGGATCACCTTCGAGATCCTAACCAGGGGTGTGTTACCTATGAGGTTGAGTATCGAGCTCCTGAGCTTTCTGTACTGCTCATCGTGCTGTCCGAGGACCCACATCTACTTTCCTTTTCCGATCACCAGTATGGACCCCGGCCTCTTTATCCTGAGCGCGACCATCTCGAGGACCCTGAACACGTGGTTCATGTTAGAGGACTCAACGTACGCTACCGATATGTCCTGGGCTATAACGAGGTCGAAGTTCTGGGGACCTACCGAGACAAGAAGGGCCTTGTTCTCGGGAACTATGGGCGTCTGGAAGACGTCCTCGACTATCTTCTTGATCTGCTCTATCTCAAGAAGACCTGAGTTGTCGTGCATCCTGTTCAGCTGGAAATACTGCTTGGGGTTCACCACAAGGTAGTAGTTCCCGTAAAAGCCCTGCTCCACCAGCTTGTTGATGCCCGCCATCACATCGTTGAAGGCGTTTCCCACCACACTCCAGTCGCTCATGGACAGCCTGTTTACACCCTCCGCGGTCATCAGGCCTTCAAGCCCTAAGTTTTTGTTTCCGAGCAGGATCAGTGTGTCTTCCGCCACAGCGGTCGCAACCGCTGCCGCCACCGCGTTTGAGGTGTCAACGGGCATGTTGAACTGCCTCCAGTATTCGAGGTCCCTCCAGGATATGATGAAGTCCTTGTATATTGTGGGTATGGGTATGTGCTTTCTGACGCCCGTTCTTACGGGCTCGCAGGTCTCGTACTCCTGACCGGGCTTTATCTCACATACGCCCGGCTCCATGCCGTAAATTACGTCGTAGGAAACCATCTGGTGGCCCGGACCTATGGGTCCGAACACGGGGACGAACCTCCTGCACACGAGGGTGCTTCTTGCAGCCTTCACGACCGCCTCTTCGATCTGCTTCCACTCCTCCGCGGAGAGTGGTGCTTCCTCCTTTCCGAGAAAGTCCATTCTCTTCCCTCCTTCTGGCTTTCCTGTTAATTATATCAGGGGGATTATAATCACCTTTTAGGGGGTGTGTGATGCTGAAGTTAACCTTCATACTGCTCTTCTCAGCGGTCCTGTCCTTCGGAATCGACCTCATAAAGGTCACCGACTCTATATACATGGCAAAGGGTGAGTACGGGCTTCCCTCTGAGGAGAACAGGGGGTTCGTGTCCAACTCCTACGGTGTGCTGACGAGGGAAGGCTGGATAGTGATAGACACGCTATCTACACCCGAGCTTGCCAGGGAGTTCATGGAAGGCCTCAAGAGAATAAAAGAAGCGCCCGTCCTTTACGTCATCATAACCCACTACCACATGGACCACTGGTTCGGGATCTCCGCTTACAAGGAGGCGGGGGCTAAGGTCATAGCCCACAGGAACCTGAGGGAGTTCTACGAGGACGGATCGGCGGATATGGTTCTCGAGGCTGTGAAAAAGGCCTTTCCAGGCGTTTTCGAGGGCGTTGAGCTTTCGCCTCCGGACATAGTGGTCGACTCACCCGTCAAGCTCAGGGTCGGGAGGAAGGTCATAGAGATAATACCTATGACGCCCGCCCACACGAACACGGATCTGGTCATCAGGATAGGAAGCGTGCTCTTTGTGGGAGACCTGGTCTCCTACAAGAGGATACCCTTTCTCGGTGACAGGAACGTTTCAACGAAGAGGTGGCTAAAGGTACTGGACAGGATAAAGGAGATGAAACCCGGTCTCCTCCTCGGAGGTCACGGTGACCCCATGGACCTTGAAGCGGTGGACTGGACCAAGAGCTACATAACCTACGTCAGGGAAAACGTCAGGAGGATGAAGGAGGAAGGCCTCTTTGTGGACGAGATAAAGGAAGCCCTCAGGGACACACCTTTTAAGGACTCGTATATGTATCAGGAGTTTCACATGAGGAACGTTTACAGTATATTTAACGAGCTCGATACGGAACTCTGAAGGAGGTGAGAACAATGGAGAAGCTGACAAGGGATCAGATAAACCGGAAGATCTCGTCCATGGAGGGCTGGACCCTTGAAGGGGACTTCATAGTTAAGGAGTTCCAGACCAAAAACTGGAAGACTACGATCTTCTTGGTGAACGCCATAGCCTCCCTTGCGGAAGCCCACTGGCACCACCCGGACCTTGAGGTCAGCTTCAAGAAGGTAAAGGTAAAGCTTACCACCCATGAGGCGGGAGGGATCACGGAAAGGGACTTCAGGCTTGCGGAAGACATAGACAGATTGATAACGGATATAATGAAACACTCATGAGCCTGCTTTTAATAGAAAAGGGCTGTCCTAACTGCGGGGGAGTCATCTCGGACGACAGACTCCTGAAAGGGCTTCCCTGCAAGAGGTGTCTTCCTGAGGTAATGGACGGAGATCTGTGCGGTCTTCTCGAGAAAAGAGGAAGCATCCAGAGGCTCAGGGAGGTTTGCGGTGCGGAGAGGAAGCTTAAGGAGTTCGAGGTTTTCTTCGAGAAGGCTCTCGGATCAAAGCCCTGGAGCCTGCAGAAGCTCTGGGCTAAAAGGGTGTTCCTGAAAGAGTCCTTTGCGGTTGTAGCGCCAACGGGTGTTGGAAAAACAACCTTTGGACTTGTTATGTCCCTGTTTCTGGAGCCAAAGTCCCTCCTGCTCTTCCCTACAAAGATACTCGCCAGCCAGGCGGGGGAAAAACTCAGAGAGCTCGCTAAGAAAGCTGGGCTTGAGAAGAAGGTCCTCGTCTACGAGTCCAAAAAAAGGGTGAAGGACGCTTTCCTGGAGGGGAATTTTGACATCCTCTGCGGGACCAACATGTTCCTGCACAAGAACTTTGAGAACTTAAGGCGTTTTAAGTTCAGCTTCATATTCGTTGACGACATAGACTCTTTTCTGAAAAGCTCCAGAAACGTTGACAACCTCTTCAGGCTCCTCGGGTTCGGAGATGAGGAGATAAAGCTCGCCCTCAAGGAGCGAAAGGGGGATGAGGACTGGGAGAAGCTGTCCCGGATAAGGCAGAAGAAGAAGGATACAGTTCTCCTGATATCCTCCGCAACCTTAAAACCCAAAGGGAACAGGGTGTTCCTCTTCAGGAACCTGCTCGGCTTTGAGGTTCAGAGGGCGGTCGTGAGCGTGAGGAACATAGTGGACGTGGCCCACAGGGTCGGAGACCTTGAGGAAGCTCTGGAAAGGTCAGTGGATCTCATAAGGAAGCTCGGCGGAGGTGGGCTCGTTTACCTTTCCGCGGTTTACGGAAAAGAAAAAGTTCAGGAGGTCACCGAGTTTTACAGGTCAAGGGGTGTAAGGGCGGTCAGCTACCTCGAACACAGGCCGGAAGACCTCATAAACCTCCTGGAGAGGGGGGAGTTCGAGGTGGCGGTCGGGATCTCCCACATAGGAAACCCTCTGGTCAGGGGTATAGACCTTCCCCACGTGATAAGGTACGCGGTGTTCCTGGACACGCCCAAGCACCTTTTCCCTACCGATCTCTCCCTGCAACCTTCGCTCCTACACTCCCTGATCCTGACGCTTCTTAACGTCTTCGAAGACAGGGACAGGATAAGGGCTATGGAGTACGCGGGCTACCTGAGGAAGTACCTGACAATGAAGGAGGACAAGATAGACAGGTACCCGAAGCTCAAAGAAAAGCTTCAGGAGATAAAGGACTTCATCGAGAAGTTTCTCAGGGATAGAAGCTTCCTGAAGAAGGTCCAGGAGGCGGAAGACGTCTCCTTAGTGGAAAAGGACGGGAGGATGTTCATAGTGGTCGGAGACGCCAACTCCTACATACAGGCCTCGGGGAGGACCTCCAGGTTCGTGGCGGGCGGTATGACAAGGGGTCTGTCTGTTGTCTTTTACGCGGACGCCAAGGCGTTCAGGTCTTTGAAGAGGCGGATCTCCGCCTACTTCCCTCAGGCGGATGTGGAGTTCAGAGACCTTGAGGATGTTGACCTTGAAAGGCTTTTGAAGGAGATAGACGAAGACAGGAGGAGGGCGAGGGAAGTACTTGAGGGCAAGGCGGTTCAGAGGATAAAGGATCTGTTCAGAACGACCCTCGTTGTGGTTGAGTCTCCCAACAAGGCGAAGACCATAGCAGGCTTTTTCGGGAAACCCCAGATGAGGCTTGTGAGGGACACCATAGCCTACGAGGTGCCTCTGGGCGAGAGACTCCTCATAATAACCGCCTCGCTGGGTCATGTCCTGGACGTGGTCACCGATAAGGGCTTTTTCGGAGTCCTTGAGGAGGACTCGGGCTTTACACCCGTTTACGACACCATAAAGAGGTGTAAAGAAAACGGCGTCCAGCACACGGAAGAGGAATACCTGAAGGAAAGATGCAGGGGAAGGATAGAGGACAAGATGACGATCCTTGAAGGGCTCAGGGACCTCAGCTACCAGGTGGACGAGGTCTTCATAGCGACTGACCCGGACGCTGAAGGAGAAAAGATAGCCTACGACCTCCTTCTCTTTCTCAAGCCCTTCAACAGGAACATAAAAAGGGCGGAGTTCCACGAGGTAACACCGAGGGCCTTCAGGGAGGCGGTTGAAAGACCCAGGGACTTCGACGTCAACCTGGTAAAGGCACAGCTCGTCAGGAGAGTCCTCGACAGGTGGGTGGGCTTTACCCTCTCCCGGATCCTGTGGAAGGTGTTCGGGAAGAACTACTTCTCAGCGGGAAGGGTCCAGACGCCCGTCCTCGGATGGGTCATAGAGCGGTACAGGAAGTCCAGGGAAAAGAAGGGTGAGATAGAGGTTAAGGTGGGAGGCCAGACCTTCAGGATAGAGGTTGAGGACCTCAGGATAGCGGAAAGCGTGTATGAGGACCTTGACCTCGCCCGTATATACCTTGCTGGCGAGAGAGAAGAGGAGAAGGTACCACCGCCACCCCACACGACGGACACGGTACTCCAGGAGGCGGGTGACAGGCTGAGGCTCTCCGCCCAGAGGACGATGAGGATACTACAGAACCTCTTTGAGGCGGGCCTCATAACCTACCACAGGACAGACTCGACCCGCGTCTCGGAGACGGGCAGGTTCAGCGTCGCGAAACCCTACATATCCGAGAGGTTCGGAGAGGAGATCTTCCACCCGAGGAGCTGGGGGGAAGGAGGAGCCCATGAGTGCATAAGACCTACGAGACCGCTTGACCCGAAGGATCTGAGGGTTATGGTAACGGGCGGGTTAGTTGACCTGGAGGACCCGCAGAACTCGGTCAGGGTTTACGACCTCATCTTCAGGAGGTTCATGGCTTCCCAGATGAAGCCCGCAAAGGTGAGGGTGGCGGACCTGAAGATAGAACTCCCCTATTTTGAGTGGTCAACCGTGGTGGTCCTTGACATACTGGAGGAAGGCTACAACCTGCTTCTGAAGCATATAAAAACCTTTTCCAGAAAGGAAAGGTACGACATCGAGGATAAGTCCTTCAGAAAGGTCCCCAAGGTCTCCCTCTTCACACAGGGAAGCCTAATACAGGAGATGAAGAGAAGAGGTCTCGGCAGGCCCTCAACTTACGCCCACATAGTCCAGACCCTGATAGACAGGGGTTATGTTATAGAAAGAGGCGGGAGGCTCATACCGACGAAAAAGGGCATACAGGTTTACGAACACCTCACGAAAAACTACCCCGAGTACACGAGCGAGGACCTGACCAGAAAACTCGAGGAGGACATGGACAGGGTTGAGAGGGGTGAGGCGGATTACATGGAGATCCTGAGGGAGGTCCACAGGGTCAAGGAGCTCCTTAAAGAGGTGGGAGAGGTCCCTTTACCGGGAGAGGTTATCTATGAGTGATGTTGTAGCCCTGATCCTCATAATAGTCCTCATACACCTCATAATGATCGCCTACTGGACCTTTATGGGGAAAAGGGTTCAGACCATATCAAAGTCGTCAAAAGAGTCAAAGGACTCAAAATCCTCGTAGTCCTGGACCGTGTGTTCCTCCGGGTCCGCGTCGGTGTGGAATATGTGGTGGTACATCTCGGAGAGTATCAGACCCGTGAGTAGACCGCCTCCCAGCCCGAGGAGGCCAGCACCTATCGGGTCGTGGACTTCCCTCCTTTCCGCCCTCTCCGCCTTTGATCGTGCGTAGGTCCTGATGTCCCCGTACCCGAGGAGTTCCTTCATCTCCGAGTAAACCTCGCCGAAGGTCCTTATGTCGAGTGTCCTGACCTCTTCCTTACCGCTCTCTTTATCGACCATACGGGCCTCTCCGGGCGTGTACTCTATCCTGTATCTGTGGCTGTCCACTACTATCCTTGAAGGTTCGAAGCGTATCCTTAGATCCCTCTCACTCAGCTCAGTTTTTCCGCTGAGCGACGCTCTCGTGTAGAGCCACCTTATCCTGTCTTCGGTTATTCTTCTGGTGAGCGTTTCGTCAGGGTGGACCTCCTCAAGGCCCGTTCCGAAGACGGAAAGAAGCCTGCTCAGTATACCCTTGTCCCTGTAAACCTTTCCCCTCTCCCAGTCAACAAGAAGGCCCAGCTCCTCGATCCTTTCCATAGTCTTTATTTTATCTCCGAAAGTCTTTCCTTGATCCTGTCTATGACCTTGACAGGGAGCGGGTCAAAGCGGTATCTGAGGGCAAGATAGTAGCTGGTCCAGTCTCCTGTGTATATCAGGTGAAGTGTTCTGGCAAGGTAGGAGTTTCCCTCACCGCTCAGGATCTCGGGAACTATTCCCAAGTCCTTGAGGATACCCGCGGTTATATCAACCCTGAGCTTTACCCTGTGGTGGTCCTTCGGGTCGAAGAGCAGAAGGAAGAAGAACCTTGACCTTACCTCCGCGTTGTCAAGGCCGACCACCTCGTTGTGGTGGAGTTCGGGAAGTGTCGCAAAGTAGGCCTGAGTCTTTGAGTTCTCGTTTATCTGGGTCTTCCACCTGAAGGCGACAGCCTCCGTTAGGGGAGTTGCGTATATAAGGGGTATATATCCGTAAACCCTTTCCGCGAGGTCCTTTCCCCTTTCTTCGGACTCCCTGACTCTGTCTCTCAGGTTTTCCCTCGCGTCCTCGATCTCCTCCCTGTCAATCCCGAGAAGGGAGAGGACCTTGGAGAGCATGAAGCCAAGAGCGTATCTCGGCGCGTACCCGCCCGGTATCTTAAAGTGCTTTATTTTCATCTCTTCCGCTATCTCCTCAAGTTTCCCCCCCGAGCTGACCGCCAGTGTGTAGCACCCCCTCCTCAAGGCGGTTTCCAGATTGGAGATGGTTTCCTCAGTGTTTCCGCTGTAGCTCACACAGATCACGAGCGTCTCCTTTCCCTCCGCCCACGGCGGAAGACCGTATCCCCTGTAGGAAAGGACAGGGACCCTAACCCCCCTGTGTTCCGCCCAGGACCTCGCTATGTCACCGACTATACCCGACCCTCCCATACCACATATCAGAACCCGCGAGAACCTGCTCACATCCTCCCCGATGTCCTCCCATACAATCTGGTCAGGCAGACTTTCTATCATACTCTTAGGGTCCATCCTAACCCCCTTAAGACTCTTAAGAAAAGTTTAAACGATCCCTCCACCTTTATGAGGGCGTTGCAACCTGATCAGAAACAGCCCCGATGCAGTGATGGAGATAAGCGGGTCGCAATCCCTCCACCTTTTTGAGGGCATTGCAACCATAGCTATCAGCGGGTTGTCAAGCTTTGGGTTCCGGTCGCAATCCCTCCACCTTTTTGAGGGCATTGCAACAGGGTAATCGCATACGGGCTTAATCAAATTATAGTCGCAATCCCTCCACCTTTTTGAGGGCATTGCAACCCCACAGCGAAGTCCCTCCCGAACTGGAGCACGGGAGAGGGTCGCAATCCCTCCACCTTTTTGAGGGCATTGCAACTCTTTTCTGGAATGCCAGAAAAGGCGTTATAGGTTATCGTGTCGCAATCCCTCCACCTTTTTGAGGGCATTGCAACAGGATTCTCATCAAGCTGGCAGAGGAATACAGAAAATATATGTCGCAATCCCTCCACCTTTTTGAGGGCATTGCAACCCTTCTTCTGAACCCCTTGAAAATCAAGGGTCAGGGAGTGCGAAAAGTTCTCAATTAGACCTGGTGTCACGAAAATCAAGGAGTATCAATGAGATCTTTACGAAGTGCATGGCTCTAAGACTTCCCGAGATCCACCCCTTTTCGGTTGCCAAGGAGCCGGGCGGGAGATCCTCTCCCGCTTTTGTCATTCAAAGGATAAACGAAATCACCCGAAATTTCAATATGATCTCCGTCATATTTTCTGGGTCCTGAAGGTCTCCGCCCGTTTCAGGATCTCCCCATAGGGCAGGTCAGTCCGCACACCGTCCCCCTCAAAGTGGGTCCTTACGCCCTCAAAGACCTTCACCGCCTCCCTTATGGGCGGTTGCTGAGGTATCCTGAGCTTCTCGCATATCTTTGAGACGACGTAAAAACCGACTGTCCGAATCCTCATCTCTTCCCTTATCAGCTTGAGGATCCTCTTGGTCTCCTTTGAGATCTCCTCCCTCTCCTTAGCCTCTTTAAAGAGGAACTCGGTGAACTCTTCCTCCCAGAGTTCTCCCAGCCACATAGGACCTCCGAGTTTGAACTTGAAACCGCAGGCGGGACACCTCTCTTTAACCTTGAAGAGGTCTTTTACGGGTTCCCTGTTCATGCAGTTAAAGCAGTAGAGGAGATACCCGAACCTGTCTATAAGCGAGTTTGTTATATCCGCTCCCCTCTCCTTCATGAAGAAGAGCTTGAAGTAGTGGAGGTGCGAGTAGGCGAAGAGCGGGATCATGGCTATATCGTGCTGGGCTCCGAGCTCTATCACCTTCTTTATGAGTATCCTTATGCCAACTTCATGTTTGAACTCATTTCTCAGGGGTCTTGCTCCGTACCTCCTCATACAGGTCTTCGGGTATGTTCCCGAAAGGGGTGCTGTGTCGGTGGCGGTGAGGCTGAGGATACCTCCCCTCTTCATGCTGAGGGCTACGGACTCTACAAAGGGAATCGGCGTTCCGAAAGGGTCAAGGTCAACATAGTCGAAGCCGAAACCCCAGCTCCTCCTGAGGAAAAAGTTTGCGTCTTCCCTGCATATGACATATCTGTCCTCCGGCAAACCGTTCAGCCTGAAGTTTTCCCTCATTATCTCAACCGCCTTCTCGTTTATGTCGTTGGAAAAGATCCTGACCTCCCCGGATGTCTCGAGGAAAAACCTCACACCCCTTATCCCGCTTGCGGCGAGCGGGTCCGCCACCATCAGCTCCCTCCCCAGTTTCCGGGAAAGGTACTCAAGACCTAGGACCGCGAGGTCCCTGTTGACCCTCATCTTCGGGTTGTAAAAGACGGGCATATCGGAGGAGACGGTCTCCCTTATCTCCGGGACGAGTATCTGGGCCTTTCCCTCCTGAACCCTTTTCATCCTCTTCTGGTGGGGGCACCGGGATTCGAACCCGGACGGCCCTTGAGGCCCGGGGATTTTAAGTCCCCTGCGTCTGCCTGTTCCGCCATGCCCCCGCTATATTTAATTTTAAACGTCCCTGTTTCTTGGAGGTTGCCCCTGCGGACGATCCGCATTACCTTTCAAATAGTAAGACCTTCCATGAGGGAACCCATAGTTGCGGTCGCAACCCCCCTCGGCGAGAGCGCCATAGGTGTTGTGAGGTTGAGCGGGAGGGATGTCCTCCGGATAGCGACTAAGTTCTTCAGGACAAAAGGTCCCGTAAAACCCCGCTTCGCCCACTACGGAACGCTCCTTGACGAAAATGGAGAACCTGTGGATGAGGGTATACTGGTGTACTACAAAGCTCCCAGAAGCTACACGGGGGAGGACATGGTCGAGATCTCTCTCCACGGTAACCCCTTTATACTCAAAAAGGCCCTTGAGGTCTTTATCTCGGGAGGGTGCAGGTTGGCTGAGCCCGGGGAGTTCACCAAGAGGGCCTTTTTAAACGGCAAGATGGACCTCACCCAGGCGGAGGCTGTGGCGGAGCTGATCTCCGCAAAGACGGACCTTGCGAGAAAGGTAGCCCTGAGACAGCTGAGGGGTGAGCTGGGAAGACACATAAGACCTCTCAGGGAGAGCCTGCTGGAGCTTTGTGCCTACCTTGAAGCGGACATAGAGTTCTCGGAGGAAGACATACCCACCCTTACGAAGGACCAGGTCATAGACATGGTGGAAAAGGTAATAGCGGGGGTGGAAGACCTGCTCAGAACCGCAAGAACGGGAAGGTTCATCAGAGAGGGTGTGAAGCTTGCCATAGTGGGGAAGCCCAACGTGGGAAAGTCTTCCCTCTTTAACGCACTCCTCAGGGAGGACAGGGCGATAGTGACCGACATAGAGGGGACAACGAGGGACTACATAGAGGAGACCGTGAGTCTCAGAGGTGTGCCCGTGAGCCTCGTTGACACCGCGGGTATAAGGGAGGCGAAGGATCCCGTTGAGAGAATAGGTGTGCGGAGGTCCCTGGAGAAGATAGAGGAGGCGGACGTGATCCTCTTTGTGGTGGACGGGTCAAGACCCCTTACCGAGGAGGACATGAGGATATACGACCGGGTGAAAAACAGAAACCTCATAGTCGTGGTCAACAAGACGGATCTCGGGACCCTCATACCCCTTGAAATTTTTGAAGGTCATTCTATAATAAAAGTGAGTGCCCTGAAAGGTCTCGGTATCCAAGAACTTGAAGAAGAGATCCTCAGGAAAGCGGGGGTTTTCGTAGAGGAAGGGTTAAACATATACGTATCCGTAAGACATGAGGAGCTTCTCAGAAAGGCCAGGGAAGTGCTTGAGAGGTTTCTGGAGAGATACAGGGTTGAGGACATAAGCCCAGAGATAGCGATGCTTGATATAAGGGAGGCGGCGGATCACCTCGGAGAGATCATAGGTGAGGTCACGACCGAGGACATACTCGGGAGTATATTCTCAAGATTTTGCATAGGAAAGTAAAGAGGAGGAAGCCATGCAGGAAATTCAGGAGAAAAAGATCTACACCCTCGAAGAGCTGAAAAAGATGACCCTCGCTGAACTCCAGAAGCTCGGCAAGGAGCTGGGGCTCACCAGAACGACCGGTCTGAAGAAGGAAGAGCTTATAGAGAGGATCCTGGGAGCACAGGCGAAGGACGGGGGGCTGGTCTTCGTGAAAGGGGTTCTCGAGATACTGCCCGAGGGCTACGGGTTCATGAGGAGCGCCCAGAACAACTACATGCCGAGCTGGGACGACGTGTACGTAGCCCCCTCCCAGATCAAGAAGTTCGGTCTGAGGACAGGAGACACCATAGTGGGGTTTGCGAGACAGCCGAAGGAAGGGGAGAAGTACAAGGCGCTCATCAAGATGGAGGCGGTAAACGGCCTGCCCGCGGACCCCGACACCCTGAGGAACAGACCTACCTTTGACAAGCTCACCCCCTTCCACCCCACCGAGAGGTTCAACCTTGAGTTCGATCCCAGCGAGCTCTCAACGAGGGTCGTCAGCCTGATAGCACCCATAGGAAAGGGGCAGAGGGGTATGATAGTCGCACCTCCCAAGGCGGGTAAAACTGTACTCCTCCAGAAGATATCCAGAGCGCTCATAGAGAACCACCCCGAGGTTTACCTCATCATACTCCTCATAGACGAAAGGCCCGAGGAAGTCACCGAGATGAGGAGGATAGTCGGAGACGGTGCGGAGGTGATAGCCTCCACCTTCGACGAACCGCCCGAAAGACACATGCAGGTGGCGGAGATCGTTATAGAGAAGGCAAAGAGGCTGGTCGAGCTCGGTAAGGACGTGGTCATACTTCTGGACTCGATGACCAGATTCGCGAGGGCTTCAAACGCGGTCACACCCCCAACAGGAAGGGTTCTCTCGGGAGGTATAGAGGCGACCGCCCTCCAGAGGCCCAAGAAGTTCTTCGGTGCCGCGAGGAACATAGAAGAAGGAGGGTCGCTCACCATAATAGCCACAGCTCTGATAGAGACGGGTTCCAGGATGGACGACGTGATATATGAAGAGTTCAAGGGAACGGGCAACATGGAGATACATCTTGACAGGAGGCTCATGGAGAGAAGGGTGTTCCCCGCCATAAACATAGAGAAGTCCGGAACCAGAAGGGAGGAGCTTCTCGTCGAAGACTGGGAGCTTCAGAGGATGTGGGTCCTCAGGAAGTTCCTCTCCACCATGGACCCTGTCGAGGCTATGGAGTTCCTCCTGGACAAGCTGAAGCGCTTCAAGACGAACAAGGAGTTCCTGAAGGCCATGAACGCGTAGTATAATATACCGCTCGGAGGTAAGCTATGAAGAAGGGTATACACCCTGAGCTGAAGCCCACAACCTTTGTCTGCGGTTGCGGTAACACCTTCACCCTCCTGTCAACGAAAGGTGGAACGGTTCACATAGAGGTCTGCAACGCCTGCCATCCCTTCTACGCGGGTAAACTCAGGATAAAGCCCGCGTTCCTGGAGGTCGCCTCTCCCAAAACGGGTAAAGGAGATTAATGCTCGAGGAGAGGCTCATCCAGAAGTTAGACAGGCTGAGCGACCGCTACAGGGAGCTTGAGGAGGAGCTTTCAAAACCTGAGGTGATAAAGGACCTAAAAAGGTACAGGGAGCTGAGCAGGGAACACAAGGAGCTTTCCGAGATATACGAGACCTACCTGGAGTACAAGAAGACGCTTAAGGAGATAGAGGACACAAAGAGCCTCCTCAGAAGCCCCGAGAAGGAGATCAGGGATCTCGCCCAGGAAGAGCTTGAGAGATTAAAGGAAAAAAGGTCAAGGCTGGAGAAAAAGCTCAGGATACTGCTTCTTCCCAAGGATCCCAACGACTCCAGGAACGTCATCTTGGAGATAAGGGCGGGTGCTGGAGGAGAGGAGGCCGCCCTTTTCGCTGCGGACCTATTCAGGATGTACCAGAAGTATGCGGAGGAAAAGGGGTGGAAGGTCACGGTCTTGAGCGCAAACAGGACGGGCTTAGGAGGGTACAAGGAGGTCATAGCCCTGATAGAGGGTGAGGGTGCCTACTCGAGGCTCAAGTTCGAGAGCGGTGTCCACAGGGTCCAGAGGATACCTGTAACAGAGTCAGGTGGCAGGATACACACATCGACCGCAACGGTTGCAGTTCTTCCCGAAGCGGACGAGACCGACGTGGAGATAAACCCTCAGGACCTGAAGATAGAGACCTTCAGGGCCTCGGGGGCTGGGGGGCAGTACGTGAACACCACCGAGACCGCGGTCAGGATCACCCACATACCCACGGGCATAGTCGTAACCTGTCAGGATGAGAGATCCCAGTTCCAGAACAAGCAGAAGGCTCTCAGGATCTTGAGGGCCAAACTCAAGGACTACTACGAGAAAAAACGGCGGGAGGAGATAGCTAAGGAGAGAAAGGAGCAGGTCGGGACAGGGGAAAGGAGCGAGAAGATAAGGACCTACAACTTCCCCCAGAACAGGGTTACTGACCACAGGGTAAACCTGACCATCTACAAGCTCCAGGACGTTCTGGACGGCAAGCTGGACGAGATAATAGAAGCCCTGAGATCCAGAGAGCTGGAGGAGAGGCTGAAGCTGGCTGAGACCTCTAACTCTCCCTGAAGGGTATGCTTATCCAGAGCTCCTCCCTGTTGTCCTCGTTTCTTCTCAGGAGGACGTCTATACCGCTCGCGTCGAACTGGGGGTATTTGGAGAAGAGGTCTATCAGGTCCTCCTTGAGCTTCTCCACCAGGTTCGGTGGGAGACCCTGCCTTTCGTAGCTCAGAACGAGCATAAGCCTCTGCTTTGCCACTTCTTTACTCTTTCTCCTGAACAAAGACCCAAGGTTCAGCAAATCTCAACCTCCGAAGAGCTTGCTGAGGAATCCCTCCTTCTCCCCGTATCTCTCCAAAGGTACGTCTTCTCCTATCGTTCTCCTCGCTATGTCCATCATGGCTTTGGAGGCGTTGTACCTCTCGTGGAGGACTATGGGCTCACCCCTGTTGGTGAAGTCTATCAGCTTCTCTTCCTCGGGGACTATGCCTATTATCGGTGCCTTGAGTATGTCCTTTATGTCCTCTACCGACAGCATCTCACCCCTCTTCACCATCTTCCACTTTATCCTGTTTACGACAACGGAGTAGTTGACCTTGTCCATGTTCTCCAGAAGACCTATCACCCTGTCCGCATCTCTTATGGAGGACACATCGGGGTTCACGACCACGTAGGCCTTGTCCGCGGGAGACACCGCTATGTGAAACCCCCTCTCTATGCCCGCGGGTGAGTCCACCATTATGTAATCAAACTCGTTCCTGCTCTTGAGCTCCTTGACCAGCTCCAGCCACCTGTCCGTGTCTACCGCGTCCTTGTTCTTGGTCTGGTTGGCTGGCAGGAGGTACAGGTTAAACCCCCTTTTGTCCTTGACAAAGGCCTTCTCGGGCGGGACCCTGCCCTCAAGGACGTCGAGTATGTCGTAGACTATCCTGTTCTCAAGCCCTAAGATCATGTCCAGGTTCCTGAGGCCTATGTCCGCGTCTATTAGGAGGACCTTCTTCCCGAGTTTCGCGAGCGCAACCCCCAGGTTCGCGGTTAGTGTGGTCTTACCAACTCCTCCCTTTCCGGAGGTTATGACTATAACCTCTGTCATCAATCTCCCCTCACACCCTTTCTAAGATTATCATACCGTCCTCTACTTTGGCCACCTCGGGATATCCCGGGGAGACCCTCTCCGCTTCGTCCGGGATGGCTACCTTCTTCCCTATCCTTATCTGCTGGGGTTCCATCCTTAAGGCGACGACAACAGCCCTCTCGTCTCCAAGGGCTCCCGCTATGGCTATGCCCCTTAAAGCTCCCATAATAATAATATTACCCACAGCGACCACTTCCGCATCTTTGTTAACGTCTCCGAGGACGAGAACGTCTCCTCCGTGTTCTACCTTCTGGCCCGATCTCAGGGATCTGTCCACGACGAGGAGCCTCTCCCTCCTTTCCTGATCCTTTTTCCTCTCTGAGGAGATCCTCTTCAGGTTGCCGAGGTTGAGACCTTTTAAAAAATTTTCGAGCTCAACAGCCCAGCCTTCGGGAAGATCTTCCGGGTTCTCTATGACGAAGTAGCCACCCTCAAAGAGCTTCCCCTTTATCTTTTCTCTTATCTTCCTCCTTACGGACTCTAAGTTTCTCTCTCCTTTTATCCTTATCGATATTACCGGAAGGGTCACACCCCTTATCTCTACCACAGCACACTATTATACCTTCAGCAGAGGGCAAGAGGGAGGACAGGCGAAGCCCTGCCTCTCTATCTGTATCGTGGTGTGGTCTATGCCGAACCTGAGGGCCACGTTCTTTATGTCCTCCAGTATGTCGTTGCAGGCGTCCACGTTGTCCACAACAACGTGGGCTGTGAGGACGACGTTTCCGGGCGTTATGGACCAGACGTGAAGGTCGTGGACGTCGATAACACCTTTAACCTTCCTTATCTCCTCCTCTATCTCCTCAGCGTCTATCGACGGAGGGACAAGCTCAAGGAGGACACCCAGCGAGTCCTTTATTACCGAGTAAGCTCCGGGAAGTATGAGGAGTGCGACCGCGACGCTCAGGATAGGGTCCGCAAGGTAGAAGTCCCAGAAGGTTATGGCAACGCCCGCACCTATGGCGGAGACCGACCCGAGGGTGTCGGTGATCACATGAAGAAGGGCGGCCCTCACGTTTATGTTCTCTTCGGAGCTTTTCAGGAGCATGTAACCTACCAGGAGGTTTACAAGAAGACCCATGACCGCTATGGCGAGCATCTGGGGGCCCTTGACGGGCTCCACCTCTATGAACCTCTGAACCGCCTCGTAGGCTATATAACCCACAAGGCCTAAAAGAAACAGGCCGTTTACCAGTGCGGCGAGAACCTCGAGCCTGTAAAGACCGTAGGTCATGTTCTTCTTTCTGGTTCTGACAACAAGATACTGGGCTATTAGAGCTATAAGGAGGGAGACGCTGTCCGTTAGCATGTGCCCCGCATCGGAGAGGAGGGCGAGGCTGTTGGTTAGGAGTCCGCCGATCAGCTCCACAAAGGCGAAACCGAAAACAAGAAGAAAGCTTACGGTGAGGACTCTGAGGCTCTTTTTCCTGTCCATACTCAGAATATAATAGCGGTCAGGAAGTAGTCGGAGATCAGGATCAGCATGGATGAGGTGACAACGGAGTTTGTGGTCGCCCTCCCGACCCCTTCCGTCCCGCCCTTGGTGTAAAAGCCGTAGTAACAGCTCACCGAACCTACTATGAAGCCGAAGGCGAAAGCCTTGTAGAGTCCTCCGAGGATGTCGTGCATCTCCACCAGGTCCACCATCTTCTGCCAGTAGAGGTGTTCGTTCACTCCGAAGATCTTCGTAGCGACGAACCAGCCACCGAATATACCCGCCACGTTGGACAGGACCGTCAGAAGCGGGACCCCTACGGTTGTAGCGAACACCCTCGGTGTGACGAGATACCTCACAGGGTTCACCGCCATGACCTCCAGGGCGTCTATCTGCTGGGTTATCCTCATGGTGCCTATGCTGGCGGTCATCGCGGACCCGACCCTCGCAACCACCATCAGGGATGTGAGGACGGGCCCGAGCTCCCTTCCCATGGAAAGGGCGACCACAGCACCTATGAGAAACTCCGCGTTGAACCTGTGAAAGGTCCCGTAGGTCTGCAGGGCTATGACACCGCCCGTAAAGGTGGATGTGATGATAACCACGGGTGACGTCTCCGCTGCGACATAGGTGATCTGGTTGAGGAAGTGCTTTACCTTGGGAGGCTTTCTGATGAGAAAGAACAGGGCCTCAAGAACCAGAAGCGTCGCCCTTCCCACCTCCCCGGAGAGTTTCAGAAACCCTTTCTTCATCAGAAGTTCCTGACGTGCCTCATGTAGGCCTCGAACCTCTCCTTTATCTCCTCGATAAAATCTCCC
>JAUZRJ010000117.1 GCA_030950545.1 Aquificota bacterium
AGGCTAAACCTGCCAGCAGAGCCCCGAAAAACGCCTTCCTCATACCGCCCACTTCTTTGATGTTCTGTGAAACATTTTAGCTCCCTTTTTGAGAAGATGTCAAGATAAGAGGGAGTTGAGGGCAAAAGAGGTAAATTAGAGGCTATCCTCCCCATGTATAAAACATTCATCATAGAGGATATGCATGGATAATATTTTAAGAGGGTAATTTTATTTTTAGCAAACCTGAAGGGAGGGCAAGGAGATGGACAAGGTAAAGCTCTTGCTGGGAGCTGTGGCGGTGAGCTCTGTTGTCATCGCAGCGGAGAAGATAATCCTCAAAAAACCCCCCGAATCCCTGAAGAGGTATTACCCGCCCCAGTCCCAGAAGTTTGAGTTCCTGTCCAACATGTATCTGATGAGCACGAGTTTTTACGCGGTAAACCTGAACATAAACGAGGGCAACTGGGATAAAGCACTGGAGTGGGCTGAAAAGCTCAGGGACGCCTACGTCAAGACATCAAAGATGGTACCTGAGTGGAAGGAGTACTTCAAACCGGAGCTTGCGGAGAACTTTGTAAAGGCGGTCCAGTCCAAAGACGTGGACAAGGTGGTGCAGGCATCCAAAAGGCTCGGGCGGACCTGTTCCAAGTGTCACCAGGAAAACCAGATAGCGGTGAAGCTGGTCTTCCACTTTCCTTCTTTCGAGGAGATAAAACTGGAGGACCCCGTTGAGTTCACTGAGCTTAAGACAGGAGACTACATGAGGAAACTCTCCAACTCGATGAAGGCCCTCAGGATATACCTGGAACAGGGTGATACGGAAAAGGCTCAGGAAGCCGGGATTAACTTCGTTGAGAGGGCGAGGGGGCTGAGGGCTATGTGTTCCAAGTGTCACACCGAAAAGATATCCGAGGAGGCTATCCTCGGGAAGAAGTACGAGGACGCCCTCACCCGCATAGAGGAGGTCCTCTCAGGAGACAACCCCTCTAAGGAGGAGATCTACAAACACCTGACCCTGGTAGGTTCAGCCTGCACCAAGTGCCACAACGTTCACCTTATACCCGCCATGGTGCAGGAGGCCTTCGCTAAGTGAAACTCCTCCTCCTTTTTATCTCGGCCCTGATCTCGGGCTGTGAGAGGCTGGAAGAGGTCTTCGTAGAGGAGGACCTGCTTCAGAGACCCCAGGCAAAGAGGTGTGCGGACTGCCACGCGGACATATTCAGGGAGTGGGAAAAGAGCAGACACGCCCTCGCCTGGAAGAGCGAGCAGTTCAGAGCGGAAACGGAGAACTACGCCAAGTTAAAGTGTCTCTCCTGTCACGCACCCCATCAGGTTGACGAGGGTAAGAAACCGGTCCTCAGGGTCGAGTTCAGGGAGGACGGCGTTTCCTGCGTAGCGTGCCACTTCAAAGAGGAGACAAAGTCCATGCACGGACCCCTTAAGGTCTGGTCTCCTCCGCACCCATCAAAACAGGATCTTTCTTACATAAGGTCTTCCTTCTGCGCGGGCTGTCACCAGGAGACCTACAAGGAGTGGAAGCTGGCAAAGGTACAGAAGACCTGTCAGGCCTGCCACATGCCCTCTCTGGGTAAGAAGGACCTGATCCAGAAGTTCCCCTTTTACCTCTTTCACCTGGCAAAACCGAGACACTCCCACGAGTTCCCCGCGCTTAAGGCAGGCCCTGAAGACGTGGAGGTGAGGCTTGAGGGAAGGAAGTTGATCCTAAAGAACGTGGGTGTTCCCCACAACCTTCCCACCGCGGACCAGGGAGACCCCAGGCTCTATCTTATAGCGGAGGTCACCTACTCGGACGGAAGGAAGAGAACGGTCCGTAAGATATTCTCACCCCAGACGAAGACCGCTCTCCCCTATATGAAGCCGAAGGCGGTCCTCCTGCCACGGGGAGATATAAAGGAGGTCAGGGTCAGGATCCTGAGAAAGCTCGCATGGAAGAAGGAGAAGGACCTCATAAAGGAGGTCACCTTAAGAACTCTCTCTCCCTGACCCTCGGGTCTATGTAGGCAAGGAGAAGGTCCGCTATCAGGTTCCCGACGATCAGCATTATAGTCCCTATGTAGAGGCCTCCCATGACAAGGAAGAGATCCTGGGAGAGGACCGCGTCCAGCATCAGCATGCCCATACCGGGCCACCCCACGATTATCTCTATGAGCGCAGCTCCGGATATCAGGCTTGCTATCTCGTAACCGAGGAGCGTGGTAAAGGGGTTCATCGCGTTTTTAATAACGTGCTTTACAAGTACTCTCCTGGGAACGCCCTTTGCCTTCAGCATAACGACCATCGGGCTTTTCAGAACGTCCAGTACAGCGCTCCTCACGAGCCTCGTCAGTCCTGCACTGGATACTAAGGCGAGGGTCATTGCGGGTACAAACAGGTGGTGGATCACGTCCAGGACCTTCTCCAGGAAGCTTAGCTCGTGAAAGTCTGGGCTCTGGATCCCGCCTACAGGAAACCACCCGGTCTTGCTGGCTAAGAACAGAAACAGAAAGGCGAGAAAGAAGGAAGGAACAGACATGAAGGCGTAGGCATAGGCCCTTATCAGCTTGTCAAGTCTGGATCCTTCGGTGAAGGCTGCCACCGTCCCGAGCGGGACCGAGATCGCCCAGGCTATCAGGGCGGAGCTCACGGAGAGAAGGAGCGTGTTGGGTATCCTTTCGAGGATAAGGTCCAGGACGGGGGCGTGGTACTGGAATGAGTAACCCAGGTCAAAGACCACCGCGGACTTCAGCCACTTTAGATACTGGACCAGAACGGGCTCATCCAGACCGTAGATCCTCTTCAACCTCTCCAC
Source organism: Aquificota bacterium (assembly GCA_030950545.1). Classification (GTDB taxonomy): domain Bacteria; phylum Aquificota; class Aquificia; order Aquificales; family Aquificaceae; genus Hydrogenivirga. The sequence goes on from JAUZRJ010000117.1 coordinate 2,792, forward strand.
AGTCTCGGGGGATATCTGTGGGTTCAGCTTCAGCTGGTCCAGAAAGTCACCGGGAGCCAGCTTTATGATCAGGAAGGATATGAACGTCACACCCAGGACCGTCGGAACCGCCTGGAGTAAGCGGAAGATCACAAACTTCAGCATATCAGAAGTAGTTGGCTATGAAGAACTTGGTTTCGGAGAAGTACCTCTCTATCTCCTCCCTGTGCTTTTCTTTTACGTACCTGATCACCCTGTAGTCGTCCCAGTACCCGACCACAGGTATCCAGTCGGGTATCGAGTCCTTCGAGTCTATGAAGTACCAGAGCGCGGCCAGAAAGTCCTCTCTTGCCTCCTCTCCGAGGTCAAAGTTCGGATCGGTAACTATCCTGAAGAGGAGCTTTGCGTCCAATATGAGGTTCCTCATATACTCCATCGTGGGCGGAACCTTATTAAGCTTCTTCCTGAACTCCTCCCTGAGTTTATTCAGGTCGTTAAGGTTATCGTAGGTCTTATACCTCTTCAGCTTAGAATCAAGACCCATGGCAGTAATTATAATTAAAGAACAGAGCGATTTAAAGGAGGTAAAAATATGAAAGCACTACCTGTAATCCTGGCTTTAGGGGGCCTTCTTTTTGTGAGCGGTTCTGTGGAGTATGCGCAGGCTGAAGAGAAACCTGCGGTCGTGGTCCCGACACCTCTCACCAAAAAAGTGGGGGAGTTCTACGTGAGCATAGGTGTGTTCTCCATCTCGGATCTGGAGAAGAGGTTCCCGAGGGCCTACAAGCTTCTGGTCAAGTATCACGGAGAGCCATCTCAGAAGGACACCCACCACCTCGCTGTCAGCGTCTGGAGGCAGACGGAAAGAGGGACCGAGTACCTGTCTGATTTTCAGGTCGAAGCGGAGGTAAGGTCTCCGATCCTGAGAGCTGTTCGCAAGAGGCTTACCAAGTACCCCCACCAGTACAGCGATAACTACGGCGGGTGGTTCGATATGTCCGACAGGGGACTTTACCACATAGCGGTGATGATAAAACGCGGTGGAGAGGTAAAGGGGGGTGGACTTTGACTACCTGATCCAGTGATTTCGGTTAAAATTTTTCAAACCCCGTTTTACCGGGAGGTTATCGGATGAAACTGCACGAACACCAGGCAAAGGAGATATTTACCAAGTTCGGAATACCTGTTCCCGAGGGAGGAGTCGCCTTCTCCACAGAGGAGGCGGTAAAGGTCGCAAGGGACCTCGGCGATTACCCCCTGGTCGTCAAAGCTCAAATTCACTGCGGTGGAAGGGGAAAGGCGGGAGGTGTGAAGCTGGTAAAAACCGAGGAAGAGCTGAAAGAGGCGGTTGAAGGTATGCTCGGTAAGGTCCTGAAGACTTTCCAGTGTCCCGAGGGGAAGCGTGTAAGCAGGGTCTGGATAGAAAGGGCAACAGACATAAGCGGGGAGTTTTACCTCTCCATAACCCTTGACAGGTCAAGGTCAAAGCCCGTGATAATGGGGTCCTCCGCGGGAGGCATGGAGATAGAGGAGATAGTGAAAGAGAATCCCGACGCGATAATCATAGAGGAGATAGACCCGGCCCTCGGTCTCATGCCCTACCAGGCGAGGAAGATGGCCCTCAGGCTCGGCCTTCCCGTTAAGGAGTTCACACAGATAGCCCTCGCCCTTTACAGGATATACTCGGAGCTGGACGCGTCCCTCGTCGAGATAAACCCCCTCGTTCTCGACAGAAACGGGAAGCTCGTAGCGCTTGATGCGAAGCTGGACATAGACGACAACGCCCTCTTCAGACACAGGGATATTCAGGAGATGGAAGACGAGACCCAGATCCCGCCTCTGGAGGCTGAGGCTAAAAAATACGGCCTTAACTACATAAAGCTGAACGGGAACATAGGGTGCATGGTTAACGGGGCGGGTCTCGCCATGGCGACCATGGACATAATCAAGCTGGCGGGAGGAGAACCCGCCAACTTTCTGGACGTGGGAGGTGGTGCCAACGTGGAGCAGATAGCAAACGCCTTCAGGATCCTGATGGCGGACGAAGACGTCAGGGCGGTTTTCATAAACATATTCGGAGGGATACTCAGGTGCGACAGGCTGGCTCAGGGGCTTGTAGAGGCGGGTAGGATGGTGGAGCTCAAGGTCCCGGTGGTGGTCAGGATGGAGGGTACCAACGTGGAGGAAGGGAAAAGAATACTTGCGGAGTCGGGAATGAACTTCATAAATGCTGAGGACATGTGGGACGGAGCCAGAAAGGCGGTTGAGCTCGCAAAGGGGGGTTGAGCAATGGCAATACTGGTCAACAGGGAAACAAAAGTAGTAGTCCAGGGTATAACCGGAAAGGAAGGTTCTTTCCACGCTGTCCAGTGCAGGGATTACGGTACGAAGGTGGTCGCCGGGGTCACCCCCGGGAAGGGAGGCCAGTCTGTGGACGGTATCCCCGTATTCAACACCGTTGAAGAGGCGGTAAAGGAAACAGGAGCCAACTGTTCTCTCATATTCGTTCCCGCCCCCTTCGCAGCGGACGCGATCGTTGAGGCCATGGACAGCGGTGTGGAGGTGATAGTCTGCATAACAGAGGGCATACCCGTAAAGGACATGATGATGGTAAAGGACTACATGAGGAAGAACTACCCGAACGTAAAGCTCATAGGACCCAACTGTCCGGGAGTCATAACCCCTGGGGAGGCTAAAGTCGGCATAATGCCCGGACACGTCTTCAAGAAAGGCAAGGTGGGTATAGTCTCAAGGAGCGGGACCTTGACCTACGAGGCAGCCGACCAGCTCACCAAACTCGGCATAGGCCAGACCACCGCGGTGGGTATAGGAGGAGACCCGGTTCACGGCCTCTCCCACAGGGACGTCATTGAGATGTTCAACCAGGACCCGGAGACAGAGGCGATACTCATGATAGGCGAGATAGGTGGGACCGCGGAGGA
>JAUZRJ010000118.1 GCA_030950545.1 Aquificota bacterium
TGAACCTCTCACCGAACGAGGTTGAAGACGCCTACTTGATTCAGGAGGGGAGGGTAAGGGAAGAGTCCATAGAAGGAAGGAAGGTGATATCCAGACTGCCCCTGATAGTGGAGCCGGTTGATCTCCTTCCCACGGACATAAAAGAGGGTGAGGTAGTGGTAAAACTACCACCTCTGGGACCCGGCGAGGAGATGGAGGTTTCCTATCTCGTCGCAGGTGGAGATATTGAACAGCCCAGGGTGGTCGGTGGAACCGTGGAGAAGGAAAAAAGAGTCTACCTGCTCGTTGCCAAGTACTCGGTCCTCTTTCCCTTTGGATCCGCAAGGACTGAGGACGTGAACATAAGAAACATAAGGGAGGTCCTTGAAGGCCTCCGACGGTCAGGCCTTAAGCCCGCTGTCAAGGTGGTCGGCATAGCGGACGGTAAAAGCTCAGACCCGAAAAAGAACAGAAGGGTTGCGGAGTAAAGGGCGAGATTTCTGGCTTACAAGGTCCTCGGAACTGAGTACGCCTGCTATCTCAGACGGGGCTTTGCCGGAAACTTCAGGGAAGCCTCACCCTGACGCCCATGGACGCCAGGTATCTTTTCAGCTCGGGTATCTCTATCTCCCTGAAGTGGAACACGGAGGCTGCCAGTGCTGCGTCCGCCTTTCCCTTCTCGAAGACCTCGTAAAAGTGCTCCTTCCTTCCCGCACCACCCGACGCTATGACCGGTATTGAGACCTCTTCCGCAACCGCCCTGCAAAGATCTATGTCGTATCCCTCCTTGGTCCCGTCCGTGTCCATGGAGGTGAGCAGTATCTCCCCAGCTCCCAATGCCTCGACCCGTTTCGCCCACTCGACCGCGTCCAGGCCCGTGGGTGTCCTCCCGCCGTTTATGTAAACCTCCCAACTGTCTCCTTTCCTCTTTGCGTCTATAGCCACAACTATGCACTGGGACCCGAAGGCCTTTGCCCCCTCCTCCACAACCTTGGGGTTTTTAACAGCTGACGTGTTCACCGATACCTTGTCAGCCCCGGCCTCTAATAACTTTCTCATGTCTTCCACCGTCCTTATACCTCCCCCGACGGTGAAGGGCATGAAGACGGTCTCCGCAACTTTCCTCACGACATCTATCATTATCTCCCTCCCTTCCGCGGAGGCGGTTATGTCAAGGAGTACAAGCTCGTCCGCTCCCTCCTCTTCGTATCTCTTAGCGACCTCAACCGGGTCTCCCGCATCCCTCAGGTTCAGAAACCTGACACCCTTTACCACCCTTCCCCTGTCCACATCAAGGCAGGGGATTATCCTCTTGGCCAGCATAGTCAAAATTCTATGACCTGAATTAAGGGAAAACAAGACGTCGGAGCTATATCTTCTTCGAGGAGGTGAAGCTATGGGAAGGAAGGTGCCCCAGGAGGTAATCAGGGAAAAGCTGATCCTGGACTCCGAGACGAAGAACCCGGTGAAGGAGATAGTAATAGAAGACGACAAGGTAGTAATACTCAAAGAGAACGGGGAAAGGGTTGAGATACCTAAAAACACGATCAGGGCCAAGCACATCCTGATGAGGATAGAACACGGAATAAGCGAGATAACCGAAGCTATATACGTGTAAACCGTCCCGCATCAAAGATACGGGGTGAGGATGTCAACTTTTAACCTCCA
>JAUZRJ010000119.1 GCA_030950545.1 Aquificota bacterium
CTCTCATCCTACGGACAGAGATGTGGCCAGCAGGAGTTTGTCCTACGCTGTGGAAGGGATAGGACAAGTCCTCAGGGAGAAACTCAACTCGGTAAACACGGACTCCGAGGAAACCCTTTACAGAACCGTAAGAACTCTGGAGACCATAAACGACATCATCAAAGAGTTTATGTACAGTAAGGACATAGAGGACAAGAAGGTTCTGTCCTCGGTGAGCGGGTTCATAGCCTCTTCTCTGGAAACTTTCAGAAAGGAGTACAGGAAAAGGACCGGCGGTATCCTGAACTTCGTAAAGGCTCTCTTCGGGCTTAAAAGGGCCCTGTGATATACCTGCTGGACGGCCTCGTTTACCTGATAGCCTGGGTTTTCCAGGGTTTTACGGGTTTCGGTGCGGGTATATTCATAGTGGGGATTCTCTCCCTCTACCACGACCCGCGGACCGTTGTGGTCTCCTCCGCTGTAGTAAACCTGGTAGGTGTGGTTTCGGTGGTGCTTATGCTCGCCAGAAGGTCAAGGCCCTGTGTGCGTGTCCTCATACCGCTGATAGTAGGCTCCGTTCCGGGTATATTCCTGGGAACCGAGGTTCTGTTCCGGCTGGACAGGGATCTTCTGAGATTTTCTATCGGTATATTCATAGTCCTTCTCGGTCTTTACGATCTTGCGGTCCAGAAGGGTGTGGCGGAGAGGGTAAGGCTGAAGGAGAGTGTGGTTCTCGGCGTTGTTTTCGGTTTCCTCGGCGGGTTTTTCGCAGGGCTGGTGGGTATAGGCGGTCCACCGCCTGTCGTTTACCTTAACCAGATCACGAGTGATATAAACCGTCTGAAGGTAACCCTCAACTTGTTCTTTGTCTCAAACATATTCTTCAGGACTGTTTTCTATACCCTCGAGGGCGGTGCAGGTTCCTTTGATCTCATGATGATACTGCCCTCCTTCCTCTTTGTTCCCCTCGGCGTCTTTCTGGGAGTTGTGATCTCAAACAGGTTCAGCTCCCGCACTGTAAAGCAGGTTATATCCCTGAGCGTTGTCCTGCTCGGATCCGCCCTTGTCCTCAGGGAAACCCTCTGGTAGAATGTTAACGTATGTTTACGAAGGAGTTTCTCCTCTGGCTTCACGTGATCCTCGCAACATTCTGGGTCGGCGGTATGATATTTCTCTCCCTTGTCGTGGCGCCTTACATAAAAGACAAACCCTTCAGAAACGAAGCCTTTCAGGAGGTGGGAAGGAGGTTCAGTCTGTACGGGACACTGATCACGCTTGCCCTGCTTTTTCTGACAGGTGTGGGTCTCGCCTACACCCTCCACGGAGGCTTCGAGAGGAGAACCGTAAAGGAGAAGTTATTCCTGTTCGTTGTCGTGGTTATAATCTCCCTCCTCCACGACCTGTGGGCGGGGAACAGGGCTATCCGCTCCGAGTTTCACAGAAAGTGGGCCAAAGCTCTTGGTGTGATCAACCTGTTCCTCGGGCTTCTAATGGTGTATATGGGTGTGAGGATAAGGCTCGGCATGTGAGATGAAGGCACTTATCTACAGGAGAGGTGGCCTCGGAGACACCCTGCTAACGTTTCCCGTCCTTGAGATACTTACCCGGAAGGGATACCGTCTGACCGCGGTGGGGAACACCGATTACTTTAAGATCGCTAAGGAGGTCGGGTGGGCGGAGGAGGTCCTGCCTGAGATCCCTGCGGATGAGTTTGATCTGAAGCTGGTCATAGGCACTGACGGTAACATAAGCCCCTTCCCCAGGGACAGGGAGTGGGTGGTCCGCCACTACCTCAGGTCATCCTGTCTCGAGGGAGAGGAGTTCTCGGACACCTTGCCCCTTGAACCCCTTGCTGTTTCACCCCTGGAAGGTAAGGCGGTCCTTCACCCTTCGAGCGGGTCTCCGAAGAAGAACCCTCCACTGGATCTCTTCCTCAGGGTTGAAGAGTATCTGGCTGGGTTAGGGTTCGAGGTTGTCTACCTTGTGGGTGAGGCGGACAGCTGGTTAAAGGGTAAGGTGTCGAACTTCGTCGAGAGCCTGGACCCCCTGTGGATAGGGAGGGCCCTGAAGAAGGCTCTTATCTATGTGGGTCTGGACAGCGGTGTGTCACACCTCGCCTCTTACGTTGGTGTGCCTTCAATAGTTATATACGGTCCCACTGACCCTGTGGTCTGGAAACCCATAGGAAGTAAGGTCTTTCAGCTGAGCTTGGGTCTTGAGTGCTCCCCCTGTTTTCCTGACGTCTGCGAGTCAAGACCCTGCCTCGATTCAGCCGATCTCTTCAAGTGCCTTCTTCCACTCCTCAACCATCTCCTCATCTATGTCAGCTAATATAACCTCCTTAACACACCTGGGTTTAAAGCTCATTATCTCATCCACCATGGCCCTCGCAGCCACATCTTTGGGAACCCTACCGACGCCCGTCCCCATACCGGGGAAGGCTACGGACCTGAAGCACATCTCGTCCGCCAGCTTGAGAGCTGCCCTTACCGCCTTCCTCACCTTTTCCTCGGTCGTCCTCATGGCAGGTTCTTCCATGGTGGGTGAGTGGATAACCCCTTTGAACTTCAGTCTGCCTGCTGTAGTAAAGACAGCCTCGCCCACGGGTATGGGTGCCTTAGAGACCGCTTCCCTTTCTATCTCCTCACCTCCCACCTTCTTTATGACCCCCGCAACGCCTCCCCCCATATAGCCCTGACTGTTGGCGGGATTGACTATTACCTCAGACTCCACCTCCAGCAAACTGCCTTTTACCACACGGATCTCCATAAAGAAGATTATAGAAAATCCGCAGGCCATTATCTTGAATGGTCTTCGCGACTAGTTCTAAGAAATATTAACATCTATTCCCTTACAGGGTAAATTATGCTTTTCCAGTAATGGAACATATGGCAGAATAAAGAAAGACTGGAAAGAATACAACAACCGGCCGGTCAAGAGAGGAGAGTTACTGATAAGCCCACAAGTGCTCTGTCCAACAAAGTCTACTGCTACCTCCATAGCCACATATCCCCCACCTGACCTTCCTGAGCTTCCCTCCTAACCTCATGACCCATAACCCATCAAGAACATATTCACTATTGCTACCTTAAACACTATCTCTTTCCTGATATTCTCAAACCTCACACCTGACACATACTCACCAAACCATCGCTTAAATACTGAGAAAAAGCTCTCCACAAGCCACCTCTTGCCATACTCCATATGCTCCTTCCATTTC
>JAUZRJ010000012.1 GCA_030950545.1 Aquificota bacterium
TGCGGTCGTCACGGGGTCTCCGAGAACACGCTCCTCCACATCCGGGTGTCTTACCTCAAACTCAACACATATCCTGGAGAGGAGGTCCCTCCTCCTCGGGGATGAGGAAGCCAGGATGATGCGCAAGGTTGCTTCACCCCCTTACGCCAGCTAAATTATAACCTTATCCAAGAAGGAGGAAGACCATGAGCGTGAGCTTCGCCCTTTCCCAAGAGAGGGATCTCTCGGTAGATGAGATAAAGGACCTCCAGAGGGAGGTGAGGAAGCTCGCGGAGGAAAAAAACGCGGTCATACTCGCCCACTACTACCAGAGACCCGAGGTTCAGGACGTGGCGGACTTCATAGGGGACTCCCTTGAGCTTTCCAGAAGGGCCGCTGAGACGGATGCGGACATAATAGTCTTCTGCGGTGTCAGGTTCATGTGCGAGACCGCGAAGATCCTTAACCCGACGAGGAAGGTCCTCCACCCTAACCCCGAGTCGGGATGCCCCATGGCGGACATGGTGACAGCGGAACAGGTGAGGATGCTAAGACAGAAGCACCCGGACGCTGTCTTCGTCGCCTACATAAACACAACCGCGGACGTAAAAGCTGAGGTGGACGTGTGTGTTACCTCCGCCAACGCTCCGAAGATAATAAAGAAGCTGGACGCAAAGAAGATAGTCTTCCTCCCCGACCAGGCCCTCGGGGGCTGGATAGCCAGGCAGGTCCCGGAAAAGGAGTTTATCCTCTGGAAGGGCTTCTGTCCGCCTCACTTCGAGTTCACCGCGGGAGAGGTCATGAGGCTGAAGGAACGTTATCCCGACGCCAAGGTGGCGGTTCACCCCGAGTGCCACCCCAAAGTGATAGAGCTTGCGGACTTTGTCGGGTCCACATCCCAGATAGTCAGATACGCAACGACCGTGGACGCCAAGAGGGTGATAGTGATAACGGAGGTGGGCCTGAAGTACACACTTCAGAAGAAGAACCCCGAAAAAGAGTACATCTTCCCCGAGTCCATGAACTACTGCGGGACAGTTTACTGCTGTACGATGAAGGGTATAACACTGCCCAAGGTTTACGAGACCCTGAGAAGGGAGATAAACGAAGTGGTCCTCCCCGAGGACATAATGGAGAGGGCGAGAAGACCCATAGAGAGGATGCTTCAGCTCAGCTGAAGGTCTTAAAATTATCTCATGACCCTCACCTTCGGGGGAGTTTTGCTCTACCTGGTCTCAGCGGGAGTGTTCTTTCTGAAGACCTTCCTGGGCGTCAGGGTGGGACCGCTTCCCTTCATAGCCCTTGTCGGCGGTATGGGGCTTTACCTCCTCGACTTTATAAGCACCTACATAAGCGCGGGGAGATTCCCTGTAGGAGACCCTTACGGCATGGTATCCCTTATGGGGAACACTATGGTCGCCCTCTTTCTGATAACTAACGGGGTTATGAAAAGAAGCCTTGCGGATTTCGGTTTTATAGTCGCCCTTGTGGGCTTTTTCACAACCTTAGCGGGCATACCCGCCAAAAAGGTCGGATACCCCAACCCTTTATACGCCTACCACATACTTTCCGCGGGCGTGGCCTACGCCTCCCTCATACTCTGCGGTTTCGCTTCCTTGGTTAAGATGATCGTGGAGAGGAAGCTCAGGGCAAAGCACATAGAGGGCTTCATGGTTCCCGTGAACCTGCTCAGAAAAACCGAGAGGATCCTGATAAACGTCGGTTTTATCTTCCTGACCCTCACCCTGATATTCGGAAGCCTGTGGGCGAAGGCCTTTCTGGGTAGCCACTGGATAAACGATCCCAAGCTGATGCTCACAATGGGTCTCTGGGCCTACTACGCCCTTGTGGTCCACCTCAACCTGATGAAGGGACTGACCCCGTCCAGGCTTTCCCTTCTTTCCCTTACGGGAGCCCTGATGGTCATAGGTAGCATCGCCTTTATAAGGCACACGGTCTCCTAAACGTCCGTGTCTATGAGGAAGAGGGGCTGTCCGTACTCGACCGTCTCTCCGTTCTCCGCCAGGATCTTCTCAACCCTTCCCCTCACGTCGCTCTCTATCTCGTTCATCACCTTGAGGGCTTCTATTATGCAGAGGACCTGCCCGGGAGAGACTATGTCACCGACCTCAACGAAGGGCGGTGCTCCGGGAGAGGGGGACCTGTAAAAGGTCCCGACGAGGGGGCTCTTTATCACGTGATACTTCTTCTCTTCCTCCTTCACGTCTTCGGAGGGAGGGAGTATCTCCTGGTGGGTGAACTCGTCGGTGGGCTTCCTGCTCTCCCTTACATGCTTTGTCTCAAAGGTCTCTATGACCAGCTCGGTGTCACCCTGCTGGACCTTTATCATCTTTATGTTCGAGTCCTTAACGATCTCTATAAGCTCCTTTATGAACTCCCTGTCCATCACTTCACCCTCTCAACGTAAGAACCCGTCCTGGTGTCCACCTTTATCACATCACCCTCGTTGACAAAGAACGGTACCTGCACGACCGCACCCGTTTCAAGTCTTGCGGGTTTGGTTCCTCCGGTTGCGGTGTCCCCTTTGAAGGCGGGCTCTGTTTCCACGACCTTGAGCTCAACGTGTTTGGGAAGCTCTATACCCACGGGCTGTCCCTTATAGTAAAACACGACCACCTGTGTCCCCTCCTTCAGGAACTTCGCCTCCTCCTCTATTTTTTCTTTAGGGATCGCCACCATCTCGTAAGTTTGGGAGTTCATGAAGTAGTAGCTGTCACCGTCCGAGTAGGAGTACTCCGCAAACACCTGGTCGAAGTCCGCGAGGTCTATGAGATCCGATGCCTTGTAGGTTATCTCTATGACGTTTCCTGTGATCATGTTCTTTGCCTTTACCCTAACAAAGGCCTGCCCCTTTCCGGGCTTCACGTGGTCGTAGTCAAGGACTCTGTAGGGTTCTCCCTTGTGTTCTATGAACATGTCCCTCGCTATCCTGTTTATGTCTATCCTCTCTCCCATGGAGAAGTATTTTATCAAAGGATCAGCATCCCGTCCCCGTAGCTGTAGAATCTGTATCTCCTCCTAACAGCTTCCTCATACGCCTCAAGGATAAAGTCCCTGCCTCCGAAGGCGCACACGAGGACGAGCAGGGAGGACCTGGGGAGGTGGAAGTTGGTGATCAGGGCGTCAACAACCCTGAACTTAAAAGGAGGGTAAATGTAGAGGTCGGTCCAGCCTTCATAGGGTTCAAAGGGTCTTGTCTCCAGAGCCCTCACCACGGTGGTCCCCACCGCGACCACCCTTCTCCCCATCTCCTTGGTTCTCTTTATCTCCTCAACCGCCTCCTTGGGAACCTTAACGTATTCGGGATCTACCCTGTGCTCCCTCACGTCTTCCGCCTTCACCGGCTTAAAGGTTCCGTACGAGATGTGCAGGGTTATGAAAGTCATCCTGATGCCACTGTTTTTGAGCTTATCGATGAGCTCCTCAGAAAAGTGCAGGGAGGCTGTGGGTGCTGCCACGGAGCCTTCCTCCTTTGCGAAGACCGTCTGGTAGTAAACCCTGTCTATCTCCTCTTCATCCCTGCTGAGATAGGGCGGTATAGGGATCTTACCGTACCTGTCTATGAGCTTTAAAGGGTCGTCCCCGAGGATCCTCACCAGGAACATACCCCCCTCTATATGGTCCAGAACCTCTATGCTGAGATCCCTGCTGACCTCAACGATCAGGCCGGGCCTTATCTTCTTCCCCCCTACGAGGGCCTTCCAGAGGTCCGGCCTTATGTAGTCGGTGAGCAGTACCTCAACCTTACCGCCCGTAGGTTTCCTGCCGTGTAATCTTGCGGGCAGGACCTTGGTGTCGTTGAAAACGAGGAGGTCTCCTTCCTCAAGATAGTCGGGCAGGTTCCAGAAGACGTCATGCCTTATGGACCTGTCCTTCCTGCTGAGAACCATAAGTCTTGCGGAGTGCCTCGGGACCGCAGGGTATTTGGCTATGAGTTCCTCAGGAAGGTGGTAGTCGAAGTCCTCCACCCTCATGGCGTATAATTTACTACCGTGGAGGGACCTGAGGTAAGCGGGTCAGCTTCGGGAGCTTTCACTGCTCATTCAAGCTCTGAGGGTGATCTTCAGGAGGACCGGCGCGATCAGGGTTGTGACCGCCACCACGAAAACCACGACCGCATACCCCACGTCGTCTATAGCCTTGAAGCTCCTGCCGAACTCCGCGAAGATCAGCCCCACCTCACCCCTCGGCATCATGGATATGCCGACGCTGAGCTTCTCTCTAAGCGTGCCCTTTATGACAAAACCCGAGAGGACCTTACCAAGCACCGCCACCGCTATAAGGGAGAGGGAAAGCACCCAGAAGTCGGGGGAAGAGAAGTCTATAGCCTTAAGGTTCAGGGCAAGACCCACCGAAACGAAAAATATGGGAGCGACAACCCAGACAAGAGGTAGTATACCCTCCTCAACTTTGTGGATCACGTTCTCGCTGAGCTTCAGGAAGGACACCCAGGGGAAATTAAAGCTCCTCGAAAGGGCGAGACCCGCTGTGAACGCCCCCAGGATCTCGGGAGAGCCCACCCTGTAGGCGCCGTAACCGGTAAACAGGACCAGCGACAGAATGGCGGATGGGATTATGTCCATATCCTTCAGTCTGTCGACCGCATAGGATATCAGCTTGGCGACCGCCCTGGCTACGAAGGGAGCCACCACGAAGAATATCGCAATATACAGCATCAGCTTTCCCGTTGACTGAAGGTCAACTGTTCTGGTTTTCGAGAACTCATACAGGGCGGCGAGGATGATGACACCGAGTATGTCGTCGAGGACCGCAGCACCGAGGACTATCTGGGCAAACCTGTCCTTGTGCTTTCCTAGGTCGGTCAGAACCCTTACGGTTATACCTATGCTCGTGGCGGTCAGGGCTCCCCCTATGAACAGGGAGCTGATCAGCGGGAGGTCAAAGACGTAATATGAAAGCACGAAACCGCCGAAGAAGGGAAGGACAGCACCTACAAAGGCGACCGCAACAGACCATATACCCACCCTGACGAGGGTGTGGATGTCCGCTTCAAGCCCCACCTGAAAGAGGAGCAGTATCACCCCCAGCTCCGCGAGGACCTTTACAGCCTCGCTTAAGGGTATGATCCCCAGAATGGACTGGCCCAGAACTATGCCCGCAAAGACCTCCCCGAGGACGGGCGGTATGCCCAGCCTTTTGAAGATCGTACCGAAGGTCTTTCCCGCTATGAGGATCACCGCTATGTGGAGGAAGAGGGTGTGTATATCTACCTCTACTGTCTCTACACCTGTTCCCGCCGCTGCCATGGGTAAGTATTATACAGACCCATCCTCTATATGCACTTCATTGGGTTTTAATATACTTGGACTATGCTCAGGGAGAGGATAAAGAGGTTTCACTTCGTCGGCATAGGCGGTATAGGTATGAGCGGTATAGCCCGTATCCTGCTGGAGATGGGCTATGAGGTCTCCGGTTCCGATCTTAAGGAGAACAAAAACACGGAGACCCTCAGAAGGAAGGGTGCGAGGATATTCATAGGACACTCCCCGGAGAACGTGAAGGACGATGTTCAGGTAGTCGTTTACTCATCCGCTGTAAGGGAAGACAATCCTGAGATAAAAAGGGCAAGAGCCCTCGGCATACCAGTTATACCCAGAGGAGAGATGCTCGCGGAGCTGTTCAAGCTGAAGGAGGGTATAGCGGTCAGCGGTTCCCACGGCAAGACTACCACCACTTCCATGATAGCCCACATACTCGAGGAGGCGGGCTACGACCCGACCGTGATAATAGGCGGTATACTCCACAGGCTCGGGGGTAACGCAAAGCTCGGTAGCGGTGACCTTCTGATATCGGAGGCGGACGAGAGCGACGGGTCTTTCCTGAAGCTGTCACCGGTTGTGGCGGTGATAACGAACGTGGACAGGGAACATCTGGACTTTTACAGGGACTTCGAGGAAATAAAGGAAGCCTTCCTCAGGTTTGCGGATTCTGTTCCCTTTTACGGGTTCTCAGTGATGAACGGAGACGACCCCAATCTGAGGTGCCTGTCATCAAAGACCTCGAAGAGGGTTGTCCTGTTCGGAACGAGAACCGGAGCGGATATCCTCGGTACGGACCTGTCCGTGGAGGACGGAAGGTACAAGTTCAGGGTCCTGAGGAAAGGGGAGCTGATCGGTAAGATCGTGCTGGGGATACCGGGGAGGCACAACGTCCTGAACGCCCTTGCCTCGGTCGCCACATGTCTGGAGATCGGTGTGGACTTTCCCACCATAAGGGAGGCCCTTGAGAGCTTCAGAAACGCTGAAAGGAGAATGGAGCTGAAGGGCTACTTCAAAGGATCTCCCATCTACGACGACTACGGACACCACCCCACCGAGATAAGGGCGGTCCTCGAGTCCGTAAAGGACCTGCACCCTGACAGACGCATACTCCTCATATTCCAGCCCCACAGGTATTCGAGAACATACCATCTGTTTGAGGAGTTCGTCAGGGTCCTGAGGATCCCGGATGTTACCGTGGTTACCGAGATATATCCTGCGGGTGAGAAAAACACCTACGGTGTAAGCGGAGAGAAGCTTGCAAGGTCCTGCGGTGCGATCTTCGCCAGAGACGAGGAGGATATATTCTCCGCGATCGAACGGTTCGGGAAGGGTTCGGTAATCCTCTTCATGGGTGCGGGAGACATAACCAGAACCTGTGAAAGGTTCTTCAAAACCTTCTCCTGCTCCCTCCCCTAAAGGACATACAGCATCAGCGCTACAAGTGCTAAGATGACTATGAGGGCTTTAAGCGGGTTTTCCCTGACCCATCTTATCTTCTCTCTCAGCCAGGACTCCTCCTTCTTCTCCCTGTAGTAGTCCCTGTCCATGAGCCCCATGGTATAACCTCCCTTTTAGACCTTCACCCTTACCAGCTTCCCCACCTCCCTGTATCCCTCCCTCCTGAGATCTATGTAGTTCTCCGTAAGGAGTCTGTCCTCCTCTACAACGACCGCCCTGAGGACCCTGCCCGTGTTCTTCCTGTAGAACTCCTCCCTCTTTTCCCTGTCAATTTCCTTGAGCTGGCTCACCCTTTCCTTCTTCACCCTCTCGGGAACCTTGCCCTTCATTCTGCTCGCCCTAGTTTTGGGTCTGTCCGAGTAGGGGAAGATGTGGAGGTAGGCGAAAGGTGTGTCCTCCACAAACCTCAGGGTCTCCTTAAAATCTTCCTCGGTCTCCGTAGGAAAGCCGACGATTATGTCCGTTCCTATCGCGGTCTCGGAACGCCTTTTCAGAATGAACTCAACCACCTTACCGTACTCCTCCCTGGTGTATCCCCTCTCCATCAGGTCCAGGATCCTGTTGCTCCCGCTCTGGAGGGAGAGGTGGAAGTGGGGAGCTATCTTCTCCTCGGTCGTTATAAGGTCAAGGAGTCTTCCGTCCATCTCCCCGACGTGCATCGAGGAGAGCCTTATGAGCTCTATCCCCTCAACCCTGATGAGGTCCCTGAGAAGGTCGTAAAGACTCGATCCGTTATCCCACCCGTACTGGGAGAGCTGGGTACCTGTCAGAACCACCTCCTTAAACCCCATGTCCGCTATAAGGCGTACCTGTTCTATAACCTTCTCCTTTGGGGCGCTCCTCACCTTTCCCCTCGCAAAGGGTATGACGCAGAAGGTACAGAACTTATTACACCCCTCCTGGACCTTCAGGAAGGGTCTTGACCCTTCGAAGTAAAGGACGGTGTCGAAGTTTTTAAGGTCCTTTTCCCTGAAGATCTCACCCACCAGTGTCCTCTTCTGTCTGTTTTCGAGGAACTCCTCGACTATCTTCAGGATCTCGGACTTGTGGGTGTTCCCGACGACGAGGTCCACCTCTTTGAGGGAGGCGAGCTCCTGGGGTTTTACCTGGGCGTAGCACCCCGTCGCGACCACAACAGCCCCCGGGTTTTTCCTCCTCGCTCTGTATATGGCCTGCCTGGAGGACCTGTCCCCGCCCGAGGTAACAGTGCAGGTGTTTATAACGTAGATGTCCGCCTCCTCCTCGAAGTCCACCTCCTCATAGCCGGACTCAAGGAACCTGGTTCTCATCAGGTCTGTGTCGAACTGGTTCATCCTGCACCCGAGTGTGTAGAAGGCGACCCTCATGGCTCTAATTAATATACTCACATATCCAGGGGTGAGCAGAGTATCTTCCTGATAAGAACAGTTGCGTAACTGCCAGGAGGGAGGACAAAAGAGAGAACCGCGTATTTGTCCCCGACCTCCTCCAGTGTCAGGTCCCTGGGAAACACGAACGCCTTCCTCACGCCGTCCGTGAAGATCCTCATACCTATCCTCTCAGCCTTCAGCACACCCGGTGTCAGCCCTTCATCCTCCAGCACGTCCCTTATTATTAGGTCGACCTTGGGGTTTTCAGGTTTTACCTCCCTGCCCAGGAAGGGTATCTCCAGGTGCTTTATCTCCTCAAACACGCTCTCATCGATACGTGTTATAAAGGCGAGCCTCCACTTCAGAAAGGGAACCGAGCAGTGGGGGAAGTACCTGACCACAAAGGTGGTGAGGTATCTGTTCCACAGGTAGCTCTGGTAGGCGAAGGAGAACATGAGCCTCACGCTCGCGGGCAGTATTAAAAAGGCCCTCTTGAAGGAGACACCCCTCCTCAGAGCCTTTACCACCTCAACCTCGTAGTGGGACCCCTTAGGCATAAGTTCCAGAAAACGGTCCCAGTCCCTCCAAGCCTTCAGAAGTTGTTTCTTCAGCCTCCTGTCCCCGAGAGACGTGAGATACTCCCTCATGGCGGACTCGTAGTCGTGCCTGATCAGGTGCTTGATGATAAACTCCTCCGCGTGCTTCACCGACCCGAACCTCTGTTCACCGAAGTAGTTCTCAAAGCCGAACCTCTTAACCAGATCAAACCCCTCCTCCAGTCTGGCCCTTTCTCTCCTGGAGGTCAGCAGGACCCTTATACGGAAGTAGTTTCCCTCGAGGTCTCCGAGTCGGATCGGCCTGTCTCCGTAGCCGAGGAACCTGAGCGACAGGTTCTCATCCTCAACCTCCCTCACACGTCTCGGCCTTTTCACGGATAAGTACTGCTCGGTAACAGCCCTTTTGTCCTTCAGCCCCGCATAACCTATATCGGAAGGCTTCACACCCAGGATCTTGGAAACCTCCCTCACAGCTTCGTTGGTTGTCATGTTTTTCTTCCTGAGGAGGAAGTACGCGAACTCTCCAGAGTCCTTCAGATCCAGGGTCCTGATCTCCTTAACAAAGAAGTCTTCTGGACTGTCCTTTATCCTTGCCATAACTTTTCTATTATGGAGTGGAAGGACATAGCACTCGTCCTGCTTATAGTTCTCGGGGGTGGTTATCTGTTCCTCTCCGGAGTTCTGCGCAGGAGCAAAGGCGAGTGCTGTGAGTGAAAAAACGAACCCCGCCCTCTGAAAAGCGCGGTTCCGGGAGTATGGGACACGGACGGACGCTCCTCAGGGTTCTGGTCACCCTGTCCGTCATTCCTCTTTTCTCCCAGCCCCGGGCGGACAGCCCTGACACCTGCAGGGTAGAGGTCAGGAAGGTCGTCAGGAGCGTTTACGGCTCCGGGTACGTCAGGAGCGCAAGCCAGGTGGTGGTCAGGTCCAGCGTGGGGGGGATAGTGAAGGAGATCCTCGTCAGGGAAGGTGACAGGGTGAGGAAGGGCCAGATGATCGCGGTTGTGGAGAGCGGTGGTCTTGAGGAGCGGGTTAAGGAGGTCGAGGAGAGGATAAGGCGTCTTAAGGAGAAGCTCAAGGACAGCTCCGCCTTCAGGAGGATACTGGACCTCAAGGTCTCCGTAGCGGAGGAGGACTTGAGGAAGGCGGAGGCAAGATACAAGAGGAGGCTCAGGCTCTTCAAAAAGGGTGTGATCCCCAAAGAAGCCCTTGAGGAGGCGGAGAGGGTTTACAGGAAGGCTCTCAGAGGGTACGAGATCGCCTTAAAGGAGAGGGAGGAGAGGATAAAGGACCTGGAACACGAACTCAGGTCACTGAAAAGGCTCAGGGACGCCCTGAAGGAAGAGCTCGAAAGGTACAGGATAAGGTCTCCCATAGATGGGCTCGTCCTCAGGGTGTTCGTTGAGGAGGGGGACACGGTCAACCCGGTAGGGGGGAGGGACAGGGTGGCCACGGTCGGGTCGGAGGAGAGGGAGGTCGTTTTACTGATAGACGAGGAGCTGGCACCTCTTGTGAGAAAAGGACAGGAGGTTTACCTGGAGCTGGAAGCCCTGAGGGGGAGGGTCTTGAAGGGAGAGGTGGTTTCCAGGGATCTCGAGAGCGACCCCGGAAGAAGGGTGGTTAGGGTGTTCGTGAGGGCGGACGTACCGGAAAGCGTTCCCGTGAACTCACTCGCGGAGGGAAACATAGTGGTGGACATACTCAAGACCACGGTGGTTCCGAGGGAAGCGGTGAAGGACGGTAAGGTAGTTCTCATACTGAACGGGGAAAGGAGAAAGGTGAAGGTGGGCAGGATTTTCAGCGAGTACGCGGAGGTCATAGGCTACCCGGAGGGAACGCCCTGTGAGGTTCCCTGAAGGGGCGGTCCTCTTTGTCAGTTTGAGACTCATGAGGGAGAGGAAAAGGCAGACCCTCGTCTCGGTCCTCGGGGTAGCGGTTGGGGTTACCGCCTTCATAGTCATGAGCTCCCTAATGTTCGGACTGCAGAGGCATTTCGTCAGGCAGGTGATAGATCTGGACGCCCACATATCGGTAAAGCAGAGATACGACCTTGAGGAGGACAGGATCCTCAGGCGGGTCTTCGGGCGGGAGGTCATATTTGAGATCCTCGGGTCAAGACCCAGGGAGGTGAGGGACAGGATAAACGGTTACGGTAAGCTGATAGAGGATATATCCAAAATGGAAGGTGTCCTCGGCGTTGCTCCCCACCTGAGGGCCAACGGGGTGGTCCGGTTCGGACCGAAAGAGAAACCCGTGAACCTGGTAGGTATAGATCCCACCCTTGAGGGCAGGGCCACGAGCATAGAGAGGTTCCTCGAAGCCGGAAACCTCGGAAAGCTCACCGAGAACAGAAAGGGAGTGATCCTCGGCAAGCTTGTAGCTAGGGACCTGGGTGTTAACGAAACGGGAAAGAAGGTGATCCTGATAGTTCCCGGGGGCGGGTCCGAGGTTCTGGAGGTCGTTGACTTCTTCAGCTCAGGAGTAACGAACGTGGACAGATCGAGAGTGTACGTTCACCTGAGAACACTCCAGAGGCTCACCGGCAGGATCAACGAAGTGAACGAGCTCCTGGTAAAGGTCAGGGATGTGGAGGACGCTGTCAGAATAGCAAGGAGGATAGAGGAGGAAACGGGTTACGACGCGGTCAGCTGGCAGGAAGCCTACAGTAACTTTCTGAACCTGTTTAAGGTTCAGAAGATCATAACCTACATGGTTACGGGGTCCATACTGGTGGTTTCCGCCTTCGGCATATTCAACATACTCATGATGACGGTCCTCGAAAAGAGGAGGGAGATAGCCATACTGAAAGCAACGGGTTTTTCCCAGAGGGACATAACCTTCATCTTCCTGATCCAGGGTGTCCTGATAGGTGTCCTCGGGACGCTCCTAGGTTTTCTGTCCGCTTACCTCGTCCAGATGTACCTTCTGTCCTTAGAGATCGATCTGGAAGGCTTCCTCAGGGTAAGGGGGTTTTCCTTCCTCGACAGGTCCCCCGTATACTACCTGAGTGCCTTTCTCTTTGCCCTCCTCCTTTCATGGCTGGCCTCCTTTTACCCTTCAAAGAGGGCGTCCTCGCTGGACCCGGTTGAGATCTTCAGGAGCGGAGGAGTCTGAGGCAGGCTACTGTTCCAAAGGTGTAGGCGATGTGGAAACAGAGGAAGGAAATTACTGGTGAAAGGACACCAAGAGGAGGGAGGGAGAGAAGCAGGACATCAAGCATTATCAGCCCCAGGACCACAAAGGAGAGGACCAGAGAGGACCTCATGTAATCACAGCTGAAGACCGTTTTCCAGCTCACCTCGAAGAACAGGGAGGAGACGAACTTGACGAAGGTGGCTGAAAAGCCTGAACCTCTCAGGACCGCCCTGCCGAAGAACAGCGGAAACGAAGTGACAACAGAGAAGTACAGCAGGGCACAAAGTACAAGCGTCCCGAGAACACCCCACCAGCTCACCTCCTCCCCCCTTATCAGGGGAGCTATCAGGAAGGAGGAACCGCCCGCGACCAGCACGATCAGGGCGACAAGGATCGCACCCAGGGTAAGGACGAACTGACCGACGAGGACACCCAAGGTCTCCGGAACGTAAGAGAAAAGGATCCTCAGCACACCAGACCTCCTGAACTCCTGCCTTACCCTGACCATGTCTCCCCCGTGTAGGACCACGGTCTTGGAGGTGAAGGTTATGAAAGAAAAGACAAGGAACAGGTTAAGGAGGAACAGAAGCTGACCCAGGATAGGAACTGGGAAGCTGAGTGTGAGCAGGATAAGTAGCGTAAAGAAAATTACGGAAAAGGCAGGTTTTTCCAGCAGGCTTATCTTTATGACCTGGAGCGTAAAACCCCACACGGGAATATAGTATTATTTTGCCCATGGATATAGCTGTGGAAAAGCTCCTGAGCACAGCTGATAAGGACACCGCAAAAATAGCGGAGAAGGCCCTTGAAGGCAGGAGGATATCGGAGGAAGAGGCTGTAAGGCTCTTCAGGACCGATAACCTCACCCTCCTCGGCATGGTGGCGGAGGAGATAAACAGGAGGAAGAACGGAAACAGGGCCTACTTCATAGTGAACAGACAGATAAACCCCACGAACGTGTGCATGTATCAGTGTGACTTCTGTGCCTTCGGTGTCACCAGGTCCGACCCGAGGGCCTACGAGATGACCCTTGAGGAGATCCTGAGGAAGGTGGAGGAGACCTACAGGGCGGGAGGCAGGGAGGTCCACATAGTCGGAGGTATACCCTCCCACTGGGACTACAGCAGGTATGTGGAGATAGTTAGGGTCATAAAGGAGAAGTTCCCGAACATTGTGGTGAAGGCCTGGACAGCGGTCGAGATCCACCACATGGCTAAGATCTCGGGTAAGACCTACGAGGAAGTACTCCTGGATCTCAAAGAGGCGGGTCTTGACGCCCTGCCCGGAGGAGGTGCGGAGATCTTCTCGGAAAGGGTGAGGAGGATAATAGCCCCCTACAAGGCGTCAGCGGAGGAGTACTTGGAGGTCCACAGGACCGCCCACAGGCTTGGCATACCCACAAACGCGACGATGCTGTACGGCCACGTGGAAACCCTTGAGGAAAGGGTCAGCCATATGGCGAGACTCAGGGAGCTTCAGGATGAGACAGGCGGTTTCCAGGTCTTCATACCTCTGGCCTACTGGCCCGAGGGAACCAGACTCGGCGGGAGGAGGACCTCTTCCGTTGACGACCTGAGAACCATCGCGGTTTCGAGGATATTCCTGGATAACTTTGATCACATAAAGGCCTACTGGGTAACCCTGGGTGAGAAGATAGCCCAGGTAGCGCTTAACTTCGGAGCGGATGACCTGGACGGAACCATAGAAGAGG
Source organism: Aquificota bacterium (assembly GCA_030950545.1). Taxonomy (GTDB): domain Bacteria; phylum Aquificota; class Aquificia; order Aquificales; family Aquificaceae; genus Hydrogenivirga. The sequence continues at coordinate 13,493 of JAUZRJ010000012.1, forward strand.
AGAGGATAGTCCACGCAGCTGGAGCCAGGTCCGCCTACGGACATTCTGTAGAAAGGCTCGTCAGCCTGATCAGGAAGGCGGGAAAGATCCCTGTAGAAAGGGACACCTTTTACAGGGTCGTGAAGGTTTACGAAGGGGATGTCTCCGCCTGACCTGCCTCCTCCTGAACGGTGAACCAGGCGACTATCAGGACGACGAACCCCGCAAGGAGCAGTATACCACCGACGAATATGACCGTGAGTATCTCACCGATAAAGAAGAGAAGACCTCCTATGCTGAACAGGTTAAGACCGCTTCTTCTGGCTAGCAGGCTGTTTGCCTTGTACCAGAACCACCCCGCGGCAACCGAGAGCACCCAGCCTACCAGAAGGCCCAGGATACCCGCACCCCCTATAGCCATTCCCATGTCTCCCCCTCCCATCATGGTGCTCATCATACCCGCCATCATGGCACCGCCCCCAAGGAGCATCACCACCCAGGAGGTTATAATGAACGCGATAGCTATGAGGGTGTTCGTCTTTATACCCGGCTCCCCGTACTCCTCTGAAGCCTTCACATAGCCTATTATGGCTATAACCCAGCCCACTAAGGCGACCACCCACACCAGGGGTAGCACAAGGGCCAGCACACCTCCCACAAGTGCTACTATCAGACCCCAGCCTCCCATCTGTTTGGTCTGCCTGCTCATTCCCATTCACCTCCATGCAGGTTCTCCCTTAGGATATCACCCTACAAGGTCGCCTTGCAAAATTTAAAAAATCTGCTAAATTGGAGTGAGCGCAGAAAATCAGAGGAGGAAGACATGCGGTTCACCTTTTCCCAACTCAAAGGCGAGATCCAGAGCGCCCTCAAGGACATGGGCTTCGAAAGACCGACCCCCGTGCAGGCGGTGGCAATACCTTTAGCCCTTGAAGGAAGAGACCTTCTGATTCAGGCAAGAACAGGAACAGGAAAGACAGGAGCCTTTGCCCTGCCGATACTCGAAAGCATAAAGCCCGGAGAAAAGGCCCTCATACTCGCACCTACTAGGGAGCTAGCCCTGCAGATAAGGGACCACATGAGAGATATGGGGAAGTTCCTCGGGCTTATGATCCTTGCCCTTTACGGGGGAACACCCGTAATGAAGGATGTATGGATCCTCTCCACAGCGGACCCCGATGTGATCGTGGGAACACCCGGCAGGATCAGAGACCTGATCAGCAGGGGATCCCTGAAAATAGACGGGATCAGATATCTTGTCCTTGACGAAGTGGACCTCATGCTGGACCTTGGTTTCAGGGAGGAGATAGAGTGGATAGTATCGAAGGTCCCGCGGAGCAGGCAGACATTTATGGTTTCAGCAACAGTCCCTGACGGGATAAAAGAAATAGCCGCCAGGTACCTGAAAGGGGACTTTCACCGTGTCAGCGTGGAAGAGCTAAAACCCAGGGTAAGGGAGATAGTTATAAGGATAAAAAGTGAGGACCAGAAGATAGGTGAACTCACCAGGATCCTGAAGGAGAACGGGGATGAGAGGGTCATGGTTTTCGTAAGGACAAGAAGGAGCGCAAAGGGGCTCGCATCCACCCTCAAAAGGTCCGGCTTTAACGCTGCTCCCCTGCACGGAGACATGCCCCAGAGGAAGCGGGAGTCGGTAATGAGGGCTTTCAGACAAGGTGAGGTCAGCGTGCTTGTCGCTACGGACGTTGCCTCAAGGGGTCTGGACATAGACGGGGTGTCCCTGGTCGTCAACTACCACATACCCGAGGACCCGAAGGTTTACATACACAGGATAGGAAGGACTGGAAGACTCGGCAGGGAGGGAACAGCCATAAACCTTGTGTCACCCTCCGAGAGAGCAAACCTGTTCAGGATAGAGAGGCTAAAAAGGGGTTTCACAGGGTCTAGATTAAGAACATGAGGGTTATACCTCCCGAGAGGCTTTCCCCCGAGGAGAACATGAACAGGGACAGGGACCTTCTCCTCTCCCTTGAAGAGGGAAGATGTGACTCCACCTTCCGCCTTTACGAGTGGGACAGGGTGTGCCTCAGCATAGGCTACTCCCAGAAACCGCCCCGTGGTCTGAGTATACCGGTTGTCAGAAGACCCACGGGAGGGGGCGCCCTGATACACGGGTGGGACCTGTCATTCGCCCTGGTGGATCTGAGGGAGAGGTGGGGTGGGAGTGTCTGCGGTATACACTCCTCGGTGAGCGAGTTCCTCAGGGAGGTCTTTTCCAAGATAGGAGTAGATCTAAAGATAGAAAGGTTCAGAGGACGGTACCTTGAAAGGTACTACTGCTTTTTCGTCCCCACCTTCGGGGAGCTGACGTTAAAGGGAAGGAAGGTGGTTGCCATGGCGATGAGGACATTAAAAAGGGCCTTCCTCGCCCACGGAAGTGTTTATCTCAGGTTCGACTACAGGACCGCCTCGGACCTTCTCGGTGTTAACGAGGCGGACCTCAGAAGACGGATAATCTCCCTCGAGGAGCTTGGGATCAGAAAGGGAGACCTGGTGGAGGCCTTCCTCTCCGCGATCTATCTCAGGTATCCGGCGGGAAAGCGGGTCTGAAACGGAACCCTCAGTCGAGCTTTCCGAGGTAAACGAGAAGGGCTGTGACAGCTGCAGGAGTTATGCCGTCTATCCTGGAAGCCTGCCCTACCGTTATAGGTTTCATCTTCTTCAGCTTCTCCCTCGCCTCCTTTGTCAGCCCGGGAACCCTGTCGTAGTCTATATCTTCTGGTATCCTGACGTCTTCGAGCTTCTTGAGCTTCTCGTTCAGCTTCCTCTCGCGTTCGATGTATGGCTCGTACTTCAGCTGGATCTCAACCTCCTCCTTGACGTAGGGATGGTCCGGAACTTCATAACCGAACCTGTTCTTTATATCGTCTATGGTGTAGTTGGCGGTAAAGAGGGTTGCAACCGGGTAACTTCTGGTCCCTTCTCCGACAGCTACCGATACCTTCTCAGTCTTGTAAAACTCCTTCCATCTTTCTATCTCCTCCTGGAGATCCTTCACAAGCCTGAACTGTTCATCCGTGAGGAGTCCCAATGAGCGGCCTATACTGGCCAGCCTCAGGATGGCGTTGTCCTGCCTCAGGTAGAGCCTGTATTCGGACCTTGAGGTAAAGAGCCTGTAAGGTTCGGTGACCCCCTTGGTGGTCAGGTCGTCTATCATGACACCTATGTAGCTCTCATCACGTCTGAGGTATATCGGGTCTTTGCCGAAGGCCCTCAGGGCTGCGTTTATACCCGCCACTATACCCTGCCCCGCCGCCTCCTCGTACCCTGTGGTCCCGTTGAAGTTGCCCGCGTGGAAAAGACCCCTGATCCTCTTGGTCTCCAAGGTCGGGTAGAGCTCGGTGGGAGGGACAACGTCGTACTCTATGGCGTAAGCGGGCCTGATCAGCTCAACCTTCTCGAGGCCCGGTATTGACCTGTAGAGCTCCCACTGGATCTCTTCGGGGAGCGATGTGGAAAGGCCGTTCGGGTAGATCTCCACAGTGTCAAGACCCTCGGGTTCAAGGAAGACGGTGTGTCTCCGCTTGTCGGGGAACTTGACCACCTTGTCCTCTATGGACGGGCAGTACCTGGGACCGATGCCCTTTATGAGACCACCGTAGAGGGCTGTTCTGTGAAGGTTCTTCCTTATTATCTCGTGGGTTTTCTCGGTGGTGTAGGTTATCCAGCAGTCCACCTGAGGTTTGCCCGGCTCGAACCAGTAGGTCCCTACGGGCTCCGTCCAGAAGGAGAACTTGGGAGGCGGGTCGTCTCCGGGAGCCCTCTCAAGGACGGAGAAGTCTATGGTTCTCTTATCGAGCCTTGCAGGCGTTCCCGTCTTGAACCTGACGAGGGGAAAACCGTGTCTCCTGTAAAACTCCGCAAGGCTCTCAGACCTCGGCTCCCACGCTCTGCCTGCGGGGAAGGTTCTGTCACCTATGTATATGGTCCCGTTCAGGAATGTTCCCGTTGTGACGACAACCGCCCTGACCCTGTACTCCAAGCCCAGCTTGGTTCTTACCGCGACCACCTCGTTCTTCGAGTTCAGTATTATGTCCACCACTTCGTCCTGCTTTATGTACAGGTTCTCCTGTTCCTCACAGACCCTCTTCATGTACTCCCTGTATCTCTTCTTGTCCGCCTGTGCCCTGGGTGACCAGACCGCCTTTCCTTTCCTTGTGTTCAGCATCTTGAACTGGATACCTGTCCTGTCTATGGCCTTCGCCATCTCCCCACCTAAGGCGTCTATCTCCCTGACCACTATGCCTTTAGCTATACCTCCTATGGCGGGGTTGCAGGACATCTGACCTATGTTGTCCGCGTTAAGCGTAAACATTACGGTCTTCGCCCCCATCCTGGCGGAAGCGAGAGCAGCTTCTATGCCAGCGTGTCCTCCGCCTATTACCGCAACGTCAAACTCGTCCACCACCATACCCATGACAAGTAATAAAAATATAAGCTATGCCCTCACTGAAGATACCCCCCGGTCAGGAGAGAAGGATAAAGGAGTTCCTGGCGGAAAGTTTCAGGGAGAGAAAAATTCCGAACAGCCTGTGGAGCTTTGAAGGTAAAGACGCCTTCTTCACCCTTTACCCTTCGGGTATACTCCTCGTTCAGGGAAAGGAAGCGGAGACATGGGCAGAGGAGATCCTCAACCTCATAGAGGTACCGGAGGGACCCGTTGCGGGCTGTGATGAGGCGGGAAAGGGAGAGGTCTTCGGTCCCCTGATCCTCTGCTGTGCGGTGGTAAAGCCCGAAAACTACAGGGAAGTCCTTAAGGTTGCTCCTAGGGACTCTAAAAAGCTCGAGGACGATAAGGTCCTGAAAAAGGCCTCGGACCTTAAGAACCTTGTCACCTACAGATTCGTGAACATAACACCTGAGAGGTTCAACCAGATATACCCGAAGGTAAGCAACATAAACAGGATCCTTGACGCGGGCTACAGAAAGCTACTCAGCTGGGCTGTAAGGGAGGGACCTGTCAGGATAACTGTCGATGCCTACGCCGGCAAAAACCCCTTCCAGGATGTTGAGAGGGTACGCTTCGTGAAGAAGGGGGAGAGGGAGGTCGAGGTCGCTGTGGCGAGCCTCCTCGCGAGGGCGAAGTTTCTGGTGGAGATCCGGAGACTCGAACCCCTTTACGGAGGTAAGATACCTAAAGGATCCTCAGGAGAAGCTATCCACAGGGCGAAGGAGCTTATAAAGAGGGATCCCGAAAGGGCGAGAAAACTTGTGAAGATCTTCTGGTAATATAGAACTATGGGAAAACGCGTGGTCCTCGCCTACTCAGGAGGCCTTGACACATCGGTCATAGTCAGGTGGCTGACAGAAAAGGGTTACGAGGTGATCACCTACACCGCGGATGTGGGTCAGGGTGAGGAGCTGTCGGAGATACCGGAAAAGGCAAAGGCTTCGGGTGCGGTGGAGGCGGTCGTTGAGGACGTCAGGGAAGAGTTCGCCAGAGATTACTGTCTTCCAACCCTAAGGGCCCTTGCCCTTTACGAAGGGAAGTACCCCCTCACCGCGTCCCTATCGAGACCCCTTATATCCAAAAAACTCGTTGAGGTCGCGGAGAAGTTCGGGGCGGACTGTGTTGCCCACGGTTCCACCGGAAAGGGGAACGACCAGGTGAGGTTCGAACTCTCCGTGTGGGCTCTTAACCCTGACATAGAGATCATCGCACCGGTAAGGGAGTGGGAGTTCAGGTCAAGGGAGGATCAGGTGGAGTACGCTAAGAAGCACAGCATACCCGTAAAGGTCACCAAGGAGAAACCTTACTCCATAGACAGGAACCTCTGGGGTGTTTCCATAGAGTGCGGTCCGCTGGAAGACCCTTGGGAGGAACCCCCTGAGGACGCCTTCCAGATCACGGTCTCTCCGGAAAAGGCTCCGGACGATCCCGAATACGTCACTGTGGGCTTTGAAAGGGGGGTACCTGTCTCCCTGAACGGGAAGAGGTATGACAGGGTCCACGCCTTAATAGAAGACCTGAACACCATAGCAGGAAGACACGGTGTCGGCAGGATAGATATGGTGGAGAACAGGCTCGTGGGTATAAAAAGCAGGGAGGTGTACGAAGCTCCGGGTGCTACGGTCCTGTACGAGGCGTACAGGGACCTCCTGTCCCTCGTCACCGACAGGTTTACCTTCCACTACTTCCTTAACCACGTACCCGGTGAGTACGCCAGGATCGTTTACGAAGGCCTCTGGTTCACACCCCTCAGAGAGGCACTGGACGCCTTTACATCCAAGGTAGCGGAGAGGGTAACGGGAGAGGTCAGGTTAAAGCTCTACAAGGGAAAGGTCTCCGTCGTGGGGCGGAGGTCTCCCAACTCCCTCTACGTTGAGGATCTAGCCACCTACTCAGAAAGGGACTCCTTCGACCACACAGCGGGGAGGTACTTCACCAAGGTCTGGGGGCTTCCGCTGAAGGTTCTGGGAAAGGTCTTCAGGACTCCTTCAGAGCGTTAACTATCTCCTGGACCGCCTTCTTTGCGTCCATAAAGAGCATAAGCGTGTTTTCCATGGCAAAGAGGGGGTTCGGTATGCCCGCAAATCCCGGGCTCAGGGACCTCTTTATGACGACAACGGTTCTCGCCTTCCACACCTCCAGTACGGGCATACCCGCTATCGGGCTCTTGGGGTCGGTCTGAGCTGACGGGTTCACCACATCGTTTGCCCCTATGACTATCACCACGTCCGTCTGGTCAAAGGTAGGGTTTATCTCCTCAAGTTCCTTCATCTTCTCGTAGGGTATATCAACTTCAGCGAGCAAGACGTTCATATGCCCGGGCATCCTGCCCGCTACGGGATGTATGCCGAACTCTACCTCGACACCTCTTGACTCGAGAAGGTTGTAAAGATCCCTCACCGCATACTGTGCCTGGGCGACCGCCATGCCGTACCCCGGGACTATAACGACCCTTCTGGCTCCCTCAAGTATGAGGGCGACCTCTTCGGGAGTCGTTGCCTTGACCTTACCTTGGTATATGTCCTCCTCTTCGCTGACCGCCTCTCCAAAACCGCCGAACAGTACGTTCAGGAGCGACCTGTTCATCGCTTTGCACATCAGGTTTGTCAGTATGATCCCTGAAGCTCCCACGAGAGACCCGGATATTATGAGGGCGTTGTTTTCGAGCACAAAACCCGTGGCTGCCGCGGCAAGACCTGAGTAGGAGTTCAGCAAGGCTATCACCACGGGCATGTCCGCACCGCCTATTGCTATGGTCAGCAGGACACCGAGAACGGAGGAGACCAGGATCATGAGCCAGTAGAGGTGTGTGTCCCCCGGGTTCTTTATAAGCAGGAGTCCGAACAGCAGGGCAAGTCCGAAGACCAGCGCCTTTACAACCTGCTCACCCGAGTACCTTATGGGCCTCTCCTTTATAAGCCCCTGCAGTTTGCCGAAGGCGACCCCGCTCCCGAAGAAGGTAACAGCACCTATTATCCCCGAGGCTACGGTCGCGGTGGTGAACGGCACATCTGGAGTCATCCCGAGAGAGAGAAGCTCGTACAGGGCGGTTCCTGCAACCAGAGCGGAGGCACCTCCGCCGAGGCCGTTGAAGACCGCAACCAGCTGAGGCATGGCGGTCATCTGAACCCTGAGGGCCAGAACGGTCCCCACGACAGCCCCGACTAGAAGACCCAGGATTATCAGGGAGAAGTCAACAATCCTGTTGTCCAGCAGGGTCACCACGACCGCGACCAGCATTCCCAAGGCGCCTATCATGTTCCCTCTTACCGCGGTCTTCGGGTGGGACAGGTTCCTGAGGCCGAAGATGAATAAAGAGGCGGATATAAGGTAGGCTATGTTTATCATGAACTCCTTCATCTACTCCTTCCTCCTGAACATCTCCAGCATCCTGTGGGTTACGAGGAATCCGCCCACCACGTTCACGGTCGCGAAGATCAGTGCCAGAAGCCCCAGGAACTTAGCGAGACCCGAGTTCTGAGACCCGGCCGCTATGAGAGCTCCGACTACGGTTATGCCCGAGATAGCGTTTGCCCCTGACATAAGAGGCGTGTGGAGTGTCGGAGGCACCTTGGTTATCACCTCAAAGCCCACAAACATGGCGAGGACGAAGACGGTTATGTACATGACCAGGTCTTCCATCAGCCTTCCCCCTTTAAAAACTCCTTTATCCTTTCACTGACCAACTCACCTTCCCTGAGGAGGAGGGTCTCCCTCACGATCTCGTCCTCAGTGTTGATGTTAAGACCGCCATCTTTTACGATGAGTTTCAGGAAATTGGTAATGTTCCTCGAGTACATCACGCTGGCGTCGTAGGGAACCTCCGAAGGCAGGTTCACAGCCCCGACTATCCTGACACCGTATCTGTCAACGGTTCTCCCCGGCTGGGTAAGTTCACAGTTGCCTCCCCTCTCAGCCGCCAGGTCAACTATAACCGATCCGGGCCTCATCTCCCTTACCATGTCCTCGGTTATAAGAACGGGCGCCCTCTTTCCGGGAACTACCGCGGTGGATATCACGAGGTCGCTCTTTGCAACATGGCCCCTCATAAGCTCCCTCTGTTTTCTGTAGAACTCCTCCCCCATCTCCCTTGCATAACCTCCCCTGTCTTCTGAGGACCCCGTCTCAAGGCCGAGGTCAACGAACTTAGCCCCCAGGCTCTGGACCTGTTCCCTGACGGAAGGCCTTATGTCGTAGGCGTGGACTACAGCTCCCAGCCTCTTTGCGGTCGCTATAGCCTGAAGGCCTGCGACCCCCGCACCTATTACAAAGACGTTGGCGGGAAGGACGGTCCCCGCTGCTGTCATCAGGAGGGGGAACATCTTGGGGAGCAGGCTCGCCCCTATCAGGACAGCCCTGTAGCCTGCCACCGTAGCCTGGGAGGAAAGGGCGTCCATGGGTTGGGCCCTCGTTATCCTGGGTATGAGCTCGAGGGCGAAGGCTGTGATCCTGAGATCCCTGAGAACTTCCAGCATATCACCTATACCGAAAGGGTCCAGGAAACCCACGACCACCTTATCCCTGTAGCTTTCCGACTCCTTCAGGAAGTTCTCCCTGTCAGCGGACAGATTCCTGACGGAGAGGATGATGTCAGCCTTTCCCAGGACATCCTTACGGGTTGTGACCTTTGCCCCCGCACGCCTGTACTCCTCGTCGGGAAAACCCGCCCTCGAGCCCGCCCCCCTCTCTAAGAGGATCTCCACACCACTTCTCACAAGCCTCTCCACATCCGCGGGAGTGAGTGCCACTCTCTTCTCGTTGGGATACCGCTCTTTGAGGACTCCGAGAAGCATGGTGTATAATTTTAGCACTTTCGGGGTGAGGTTTCTCATCTGGCAGACAGCATATCTGGGTGATGTGGTCCTGACCACACCCCTGATAAGGACCGTCCTCAGAAACTTCCCCGGTGCGGAGGTGACCTTCGTAGGCAGGCCCTTCTGTGTAGATCTCTTCAGAGGCTGGGACGAGGTCAGGGTGATCCCCTTCTCCAAGGGCTTCCTTGAGAGCTTCAGGATGGTAAAGCTTATAAGACGCAGCGATGTGGCCCTCGTCCCCCACAGGTCCCTCAGAACAGCCCTTATAGTCCTGGCCTCGGGTGTCCCGGTCAGGATAGGCTTTGACAGGTCTGAGTTCCCTCCCGCTTTCAACTTTAGGGTTCCCCACAGGTGGGAGGTCCACGAGATCGACAGAAACCTGAGCCTTCTTGAACCTCTTAAGGTCAGCGACCTCGTGAGGGAACCCTTCCTGCCGCTCTCCAGGGAGGAAAAGGAGAAAGTCCTAAAAAGGTTCAGTCTCAAAGAGGGGAGCTACGTGGTTGTCAGCCCCTTCTCTAACTTTCCCCTCAAGGAGTGGCATCTGGAAGGCTGGAAGGAGGTTATGAAGAGGCTGAGCGGGAAGGTGGAAGTGGTTCTGACCGGCGTTAAGGAGGACCTGAGTAAGGTAAAAGAGCTGGAGGGTGAGGTTAGGTTCGTGAACCTGGTGGGGAAGACAACCCTGAGGGACCTGATCGCTGTTATCGGAGGTTCAAGGGGGGTGATCGCCAGCGACTCATCACCCGTTCACATAGCAAACGCCCTCGGCGTTCCCGCTGTCACGGTTTACACAGCTACATCTCCCGATTACGGCTTTTACCCCCTCAAGGGCGGGTTTGTCAGGAATCCAACCCCCTGCTCTCCGTGCTCTCCCAATCCGAAGAGGTGCAGGACAGGAACCTTTGAATGCCTAAGATCTCCCGATCCCGAGCTTGTGCTGAAAGTCTGCGAGGAGACCTTCCAGATCTAAAACCTTACCGCCCTCGGGCGGTGTTTCGTACGCGGTGTAACCACCGTCCCTTTCCACCACCCGTACCCTGGATGCGGACCTCCAGGAACCTGTGTCCGCGGTCTTCAGGAAAACGTCCGACACCTTCCCCTTCGGGACCTTTCCCGCTTTCAGGAGGAAGTCCACCTCCTGCAGGAACCTGATCAGATGGTCGCAGGAGTCAAAGTAGAGGGTGTGGTTTCCCACTCTCATGGTACAAAGACCCTCATCACCAACTATGAGCGCGTTGCAGAAGGGACACCTGGCGTCCTCGGGGGG
>JAUZRJ010000120.1 GCA_030950545.1 Aquificota bacterium
GAGGGAATACTTGTAGTATTGCTTCCGTTAATAGGATTTGCTGTTATAGGGCTTTTTGGGAGGAAGGTGGGGGACCTCGGGAGCGGGATACTGACGACTGTGGTGGGGTTTTTGAGCTTTCTCTTTTCCCTCGTAATGACGAAGAGGGCCCTTGAGGAACCGGTCCAGATAAAGCTTTACGAGTTCATAAGCGTAGGGGACTACACTCTGAGAGTAGGGCTTTACTACGACGAGCTGTCCAGCATAACCGCCAGCGTGGTCACCCTTGTGGCGAGCCTGATATTTCTGTACTCGATAGGGTACATGGAGCACCATTTCGGGAGGTGGGCTTACAAGTTTTACGCATATCTTAACCTGTTTTTGTTTTCCATGCTTTTGATAGTTTTGTCGGACAACCTGCTTGGTATGTTTTTCGGCTGGGAGGGAGTGGGACTGGCGTCTTACCTTCTGATAGGGTACTACCACGAACAGAAGAAGGCGACGGACTCAGCCCTTGAAGCCTTTGTGATGAACAGGGTGGGGGACTGGTTTTTCCTGTTTGGGATAATAACGGTTTTTCTGATTTTCGGGACACTGGACATAGTGGAGATATTCAGGGGTGTTGAGGGAGTTGATAGCCATCTTATCGGACTTGCGACTCTTTTGCTTTTTGGAGGGGCGGTGGGGAAGTCGGGGCAGGTACCGCTCCACACATGGCTACCGAACGCAATGGCGGGGCCCACACCTGTGTCTGCTCTGTTGCACGCAGCTACGATGGTAGCTGCGGGGGTTTACATGGTGGCGAGGCTTTACCCCGTGTTTGAAGCGGCGCCCCAGACACTGAAGGTTGTGGCGGTTGTGGGGGGCATAACAGCACTGTTTGCGGCACTTGCGGCTACATCTCACACGGACATAAAGAAGATAATCGCCTTTTCGACGATGAGCCAGCTGGGGTACATGTATTTAGGCCTTGGGGTAGGAGATAAAGCTGGTGCGATGTTTCACCTTACGACACACGCCTTTTTCAAGGCGTTACTGTTTTTATCAGCAGGGAGTGTGATAGTAGCCTTTCACCACAAGGTGTACGACATATACAGGTTAGGGGGGTTGAAGAAGTACATGCCTGTGAGCCATGCGAGTTTTGTGATAGGGGGGCTGGCGCTTGGGGGCATATTTCCGCTGTCAGGGTTTTGGTCAAAGGATAGGCTGATAGGGAGCTATTTTGAGGAGTCGTTTGTGTGGGGTGTTTTGGGTGTGGTGGTAGGTTTTATAACAGCATACTACATATTCAGGGAGTGTTTTGTGGTGTTTTGGGGAGAGGGCAGGTGGAGGGGGGTGTCAGGTAAGGAGCCGAAGGAGGTGAGGGGTGTGATGAGTGTGCCCATGGTGGTGCTGGGTGTGATGAGTGTGGTGGTGGGATTTGGGGAGGGGTGGTATATGGGGGTAATGGGTGAGGAGGGGGGAGTGCATATGGAGGTGGCGGTTATATCGGTTTTGGTGGGGTTGGTGGGTATAGGTGTGGCGTATATGGTGTATGTGAGAGGTGTGGTGGACCCTGGGAGGGCGTATGAGTCTTTGAGAGGTTCGCACACAGCCTTCAGGGAGCAGTTTTTCACTGAAAAGCTCTACCACAAAGTCTTGGCCTGGGGGTATCTCAGCTACTCCAGGATCCTGTATTCGGTGGGAGAGAGACAGCTTATAGACGGTATAGTGAACGGGGTTGCCTACATAACTCAGTCGGTCGGTCGGGGCATGAGGTTTCTGCAGGGCGGTAAGCTAAACTGGTATGCGGTTTCGCTCACAGCGGGCTTTGGAGTTCTGGTCGTTCTGATATTAGGACTTACCGTGGGGGGTCTGTGAGATGGATCACCTGCTCACTGTGATAATCTTCCTTCCCCTTATAACCGCAGGGCTTGTTGGTCTGATAAGGAACGAGACCTTTGCAAAGGTGTCCTCGGTGGCGGTTTCGGGTCTCGTTCTCATCCTGTCACTGGTACTTTTTGTGAACTTCGACTTTGAAAGGGGAGGGTTTCAGTACGTCACCAGGCTGGACTGGATCCCCACACTGGGGATCTCCTATCATCTGGGCGTTGACGGTATGGCCATATCCCTGATAGTTATGACCGCCCTTCTCTTCTTTGCGGTCTTCGTCTGGTCCTGGAGGATAGAGGACAGACCTGTTCTCTACACAGCCTTATTCCTGATGCTCGAGACAGCGTGTCTCGGTGTCTTTTCCGCCCTTGACTTTTTCCTCTTTTACATCTTCTGGGAGGGGATGCTAATACCCATGTACTTCATAATAGGCTTCTGGGGACACGAGAGGAAGGTTTACGCTGCGAACAAGTTCTTCCTCTACACCTTTTTCGGGAGCCTGTTTCTGCTCCTTGGTTTTGCCTCCGTGATCATATACGCCTACTTCCAGACCGGGGAGATCACCTTCAACTACATCGACCACCTTAAGATGGGATACCCCCTCTGGCTTCAGAAGATCGCCTTCCTGCTTTTCGGTCTCGGTTTTGCGGTTAAGATACCGATGTGGCCCTTCCACACCTGGCTTCCTGACGCCCACGTCGAGGCGCCGACCGCAGGGTCCGTGATACTCGCTGGAGTCCTGCTCAAGATGGGAACTTACGGTTTTGTGAGATTCTCCCTTCCCCTTTTCCCCGAGGCTTCCGAGTTCTACATACCACTTATCTTTACCTTAAGCCTGATAGCTATAATCTACGCGGCGATGATGGCGATAGCCCAGACCCACATAAAGAGGCTCATAGCCTACTCCTCAATATCCCACATGGGTATAGTGACCCTGGGAACCTTTGCCATGGACAAGGACGCCCTGAACGGTGCTATCTACATGATGATAGCTCACGGTCTCTCTTCGGGAGCCCTGTTCTTTGCCGCCGGGTTCATATACGACAGGATCCACTCCTACAACATGGACGACCTCGGGGGTCTCGCCAGGTACATACCTAACTTCGCGGTCCTTTTCATGATTTCGGGCCTCGCAGCCATAGGTCTTCCCGGACTTGCGGGCTTCATAGCGGAGTTCCTCGTTCTTCTCGGCACCTTTAAAAAGCACCCCGTCTGGGCCTTCATAGCGGGTGTGGGTATGGTCCTGAGCGCCGCATACTTCCTCTACATGTACAAGAAGACCATGCTCGAAGAAGACACGATAACTGACGAGAGGATAAAGAAATGGAAAACCCTCAGGGACGTTGAGGTGCACCACCTTATACCTTTTGTAGCCATACTCGCTGTTGCCTTCATAATGGGGCTTTATCCTTCACCGTTCGTTAAGATATTCACACACACAGCGAGAATGGTTCTGGGGGCTGAGGTATGAACTGGAACGCCCTTCTGCCCGAGATCGTCCTGTCCCTCGGCATACTGCTCGTCTTTACCCTCGAGCTTTTCCTGAGGGAACGCTACCAGAGGGCCCTTACCCTTATCTCCTTCCTCGTCGTTGTAGCCTCCGCCTTTTCGGTCTTCTTCGTGAACTTTCCCGCAAAGACTCTCTTTGACGGGTTCTCCGTGGACGGCTACAACCTTATAGCCAAGTTCCTGATGATGGCTGTAACGGGGCTTGTGGTTTTGTCTTCCTACGACTACTTCTCCAGGAAAGGTTCTCCGTACGGAGAGCTCCCGTACCTTTACCTGATAGCGCTTCTCGGCTTTATGGTCATGCTGTCCTCGGAGAACTTGGCGATCATATTCGTGGGCGTGGAGCTCGCCTCCATAACCATGTACATACTGGTCGGCCTCTTCAGAAGGGACCACCTTTCCAAGGAAGGTGCCTACAAGTACCTGGTCATAGGGACCACGGGAACGTCCATGTTCGTTTTGGGATCCGCCCTCGTCTACGGGTCAACGGGAACCGTTACCCTTTCCGCAACGAACACGGGAGACCCGATCTTCGCCCTGGGTGTTCTCTTCCTGATCTCAGCCCTCGCCCTGAAGGTTTCCGCGGTTCCCTTCCACTTCTGGACACCTGACGCTTACGAGGGTGCCCCGACACCCACGACGTCCTTCCTCGCTACCGTCCCCAAGATAGGCTTTTACTTCCTGTTTGTGAAGCTCACCCTGTACCTGTTCTCAACGCTCCCATCCTGGAAGATGGTTCTGGCTGTGATAGCGGTTGCCTCCATGTTCTACGGGAGCTTTATGGCCTACGTTCAAAGAAGTGTCAAGAGGCTTCTGGCTTACTCTTCCATAGCCCACGCGGGTTACTTCACGGTCGCCCTCACATCGGTTGACAGAATACTGCTTTCTTCTCTGCTCTTCTACGTTGTCGTTTACGCCCTCGCCACCCTCGGGGCCTTTACGGTCCTTTCGGTCCTGGAGAAAAAGGAGGGCTGGACCCACCACTTTGAGGACTTCAGGGGTCTTTTTAAGGAGCACCCGGTCCTGTCATCGCTTCTCGCCCTTTTTCTCTTCGGTCTCATAGGCATTCCCCCTATGGCGGTCTTCGTGGGCAAGCTGGGTATCTTCATGGGGCTCGTTAAGAGCGAGGAGATCTTCCTTGCCCTGGTATTCGCCCTCGCAAGTATTATAGCCGCGGGTTACTACGTAAAGGTCATAGTTTACATGTTCCTGTACAAAAGGGAGAGGGGCTTTGGCGGTGTTAACGTTTCCGCAGGGGAATCCCTGACGCTCTTTGTCACGGGCGTCAGCACGGTAGCACTCGGCCTCTTCCCCGGGGTCCTCATAGGGCTCCTGCTCAGGTTTTTGTGAGGGTCCGGAAATAAAATATAACAGTCATGATAAAGCTAACCGTTCTCGGGTCCACAGGTTCCGTCGGAACCCAGACCCTTGAGGTGGCGGAGCACTTTTCCGATGAGATAGAGGTTGTGGCCCTCGTCGCCAGAAGAGCGTCTGAGAAGCTCCTCAACCAGGCGGCCCGCTTCTGCCCCAGAGTGGTCGTGAGCTACGAGGATCCTCCTAAGGACTGGATCTCCGCCTTACCGAAAGGCACGGAGTACGTGAAGGGTGATGATGGGCTCAAGACCGCCATCCGGATGGCGGACAGGGTCATGAACGCGGTCGCGGGTGTCCACGGTATAAAACCCGCCTACATAACCCTTAAAGAGGGTAAGATCCTCCTGGCATCCAATAAGGAGTCCCTTATATGCCTCGGAGATCTTGTAAGGTCCGCGAGGGACAGGATCATACCCGTTGACAGCGAACACAACGCCCTCTTCCAGATACTCGAGAAGGTGAATAGAGAGGAGATAAGGCATGTTTATCTCACCGCCTCAGGCGGACCTTTTAGGAGCTGGACCCTCGAGGAGATGAAAAGGGCTACCAAGGAACAGGCCCTCAACCACCCCAGGTGGAGTATGGGAGCCAAGATAACCGTTGACTCCGCAACCCTTATGAACAAGGGGTTTGAGATGCTTGAAGCTGTAAACCTGTTTGACCTGGACCTGGACACCGTTAAGGTGGTCATACACCCCCAGAGTGTTGTCCACGGGGTAGTGGAGCTGAAAGACGGGACTTACCTCATGCACGCTTCAAAGACCGACATGAGGATACCCATAGCCCACGCCCTCTTCTACCCCGAGAGAAAAAACACACCCTTCAGCAGGGCGGACCTCCCGTCTCTTTCGCCTCTGGAGTTTGAACCTGTGGACGGCGATAAGTTCAGGTCTATCTACCTTGCCAGGTGGGCGGGTGAGATGGGAGGGGTCTACGTTCCCGTACTTGTCGGTGCGGACGAGGAGGCGGTGAACCTCTTCCTCGAGGACAGGATAGGCTTTCTGGATATAGTGGACCTTGTGGAGAGGACCCTCTCGGAGGTGAACATACCTGACCCGGAGTCCCTGGAGGAGATCCTGGAAGCGGTTGAGTGGGCGAGGAGGAAGGTCAGGGAGATCTACGGTAGAGAGTATGCAGGAAGAGCATAGACGGAAGGCCGAAGATGGCTGAGGCGAAAAGCAGAAAGGAGTGGGCGGTAAAGCCTGCTTTAAGGGCGGTCTCCAGATCGACCCCCGTCATCTTAAGGGGTATCAGGAAACCCGCCTCGTACGTACCGTAGCCCCCGAACCCGTGCACGGGCAGAACCGTTGTAAGCTCGCCTCCAGTAAAGGCCACCAAGGACCTGACCGGGTCAACACCCCACACCCCTGAGGTTACAAGGTAAATGGACAGAAACTTTAGAACAAAGGTGATGACAGACAGCATCAGCACAACAGCTGATAGTCCGCCCGACATGTTCTCCTTCAGAAAGGTTCTCACCTCAACCATCCTGCCCTTCCTGGGGATAAGCCTGTGAAGTTCTGGAACTGACAAGGCGAGAAGAAGCACGAGTACGCAGGCGGGTATTACCAGCCATGGAGCCTTCAGATACAGGAAGGAAAGCATCAGAACACAGGCCATACCTCCCAGGTCATAGATCCTCACGATCAGGAATGACCACACTGACAGGCCGAGGCTCACACCCGCCTTTCTGGTGTAATAGAACCAGCTCAGCTCCCCGGTTCTCGCTGGAAGGAGATTGTTCAGAAACACGTTGGCTGAGCTGATCAGAAAGCAGTCCCTCAGGGAAACGGACCCGATCAGAAGTCTCCACCTGACAGCCCTGACCACCTGGCTCAGTGTGTATAGGACTAGGGACATGGTAGCATCCAGGACGGAGATCCGGGAAAGGTCAAGGACGATCTCCTCTAAGGGAACTACGATCAAAAATAGGATCAGGAAAAGCAGGGTAAGAAACAGACCGAGGACGGTTTTCAGCCTCAACTCCCCTCAGGAACATCATGTATGACAACAGGCCTGCCAGCCCAAAGGGAGAGTATATCAACCGCCACCTGGACACCCGAACCCGCCGCGGCGGTGAACATGGAGGAAACTCCCGCAAGGAGACCAGCAACGTAAAGACCGTCCCTTACCCTGTAGTTTCCGTCGTGAACCACCATAACCCTGCCGGGTTTGGGAGATCTCGGGTTCTCCACCACC
>JAUZRJ010000121.1 GCA_030950545.1 Aquificota bacterium
CCCGACGTCTATTAGGTGGTTCTCCAGGACACGCCTCAACCTCTCCGCCACCTTGAGGGCGTCTTCCTTTCTTATGCCGGGCAGTATGATCGTGAACTCCTCGCCCCCCGTTCTCGCGGGTATGTCCTTGGCTCTCAGGTAGCTCTTCAGGATCACTCCTATCTCCCTCAGCACCCTGTCGCCGACCAGATGGCCGTATGTGTCGTTTATGCTCTTGAAGTTGTCAAGGTCGAGCATGATAAGGGAGAAAGGATACCCGTACCTCCTGAAGTCCCTG
The DNA here is from genome assembly GCA_030950545.1 of Aquificota bacterium. Classification (GTDB taxonomy): domain Bacteria; phylum Aquificota; class Aquificia; order Aquificales; family Aquificaceae; genus Hydrogenivirga. The sequence goes on from JAUZRJ010000121.1 coordinate 278, forward strand.
AAGAACTCCCCAAGGGCCCTCTCGAAAGACCTCCTGTTCCTGAGGCCTGTGAGGGGGTCCACGCTTGCCTCCTCTTTTACCCTCTTAAGCTCGTCCCTAAGCCTCTTTATCTCCCTTCTCTGGCTTTCGAGCTTCCTTATGAACTTCCTGTTTACATTCTTCAGACCCTCTACCTCCCTCATTATCTCCTCAAGAACCCTGGTTAGGTCTTCGTTGGTCACCTCCGAAGCTATCTCCTCTATGCGTGTCCCTCCTTGCGAGATCTCCCGATCATGTTCTGAAACAGCCTTTATGATCCTCTGGACCTCCCCGTAAAGGTCCTCCGCTATCTTCTCCATGAACTCCGCGGACCTCTCCTTTTCTTTGACGTGGTAGGTGTCGAGGTACAGGTCTATGAGCTCCGCCCTGGACAGGTTCAGGTTGTTCTCCCGGACGTAACAGAATATCTTGAACCACCTTTCATAGTTCTGGGGAGAGGGTATTATCTTCTCGCTCGCCATGAAGGAGAGGACTTCCTTGACTATCTCTCCGAGCTCCCTGTAGTCTTCCTCGGTGAGGACCTCACCCGCGGTGATCTTTCTGTACAGTTTGCAGTCTACTTTCATACCCAAATTTTAAAATATGAGGTTCGTCGACGCCCACACCCATATGGAGCTCTTCGCCTTTAAAGAAATAGACCTCGAAGACGTGAGAGGCATTGAGGACCTTCTGAGAAAGCTTGAGGGCTTTGGAGGAGACTCCTTAGCCCTCTGGGGGTGGGATGAGAGGAAGATAGGGGTTTTCCTGGAGAAGAAGCACATAGACCACCTGGACTTTCCTCTGCTCCTGATAAGGGTGGACGGACACGTGGGCGTGGTTAACTCGAAGGCTATTGAGGTCCTGGGTATCGAGGAGGGTGAGAAGTTCGACCCCGAAAGGGGTCTTCTTTTTGAGGATAGGCTCTGGGAAGCTGCGAACAGACTGAAACCCAAAGGTGAGAGGCTCGCAAACTGCATAAGAAAAGGCCTGCTGAAGGCCAGGGATATGGGCGTGGTCGAGATACATGACTACGTAGATGAGGAGGTCGCACGCATTTACCTGTCCGAAGATGACCTTCCCGTAAGTGTTGTCCTGATGCCCTATTACGAAACCTACAGGGATGTTCTGAAGAACTTCGAGGAGAAGGAGAAGGTCAGGATCGGCTGGGTGAAGGTCTACGTGGACGGGTCCATAGGGGCGAGGACCGCTTACCTTAAGGAACCTTACGCGGACAGGGAAGACTGGAGGGGTGTGCTTTTAAAGACGTGGGAGGAGATAGCGGGGATAATAACTGAACTCGAAGGCCAAGGTCTCAGGGTGTCCCTGCACGCTATAGGGGACGGCGCCATAGAGGAGTGCCTGAGGGCATTTGAGGAGGTAGGACCGAGACTCAGATACCACAGGATAGAACACGCGGAGCTGATAACGGAAGACCAGGCCTTAAGGGCTAGAAGGATGAACCTCCTCCTCTGCACCCAGCCCAACTTCAACCCCTACTTCATGGACACTTACGTAAAGGCCTTGGGGGAGGAAAGGGCAAGGAGGGTAAACCCACTCAGGATGCTCGATTCCGTAGGTGTAGACATGGTCTTCGGTTCAGACATGATGCCCTTTGACCCCACCTTCGGGTTCAGGTACGCGGAGAAGGTCCTGAGCAGGTCTAAAGCGGAGTACTACTACTTCGGGTGGCGTGAGGAGGGCAGGTATCTTGAGATCTGATTTATCATTTTAGTTGATGTCCCTCTTTTCGAGGATAAACAGCTTTGTTGAGGACAGATTAAAGATAAGGAGGTACTCAGCCAAGATAGTTCTTCTCTTCTCACTGATAATCCTGATATCGATGGTCCTCTCCTTCACCGTTGACGTTCTCTACTCAGTGACGGAGCTAAAAGAGGACCTCACACGTGCAGCCAGGAGAGCTGCGAGCTTCAGGACAACCGCCATAGAGAACGAGATAGTGTCTCTGAAGAAGGCGGACCTTTCCCTCGCGGAGCTGATAAGCAGGAATGGACCTTCCGCTGTCAGGCCTTTCCTCGGAAAGCTCATAACCTGTGCGGTGGGCAGGGGGTTTTCCTTGGGGAAGGTGAGGGGTGAAGACCTCAAGAGGGCGCAGGACCTGGCGGGCGGTAGGGAGTTTTTCCTATACCTCAAGCCAGGAACCTGGGAGGGAGTGGCTGTCGTGAGGAGAAAAGGGAGAACCTTTTACTTCTGCCATGACCTTTCCAGTTTCGAGAGGATACTTTCGAGCGAAGTCGGAGCCATAGCCAAGTACGGTGCGGAGTTCTACTTCGGTTCGGAGCCGAGGGTAGAGGAGGATGATATACTCGTCTCTTACAGCAGTAACCTTTCAAACGCCAGCATGTTCGTTGTTATATCTTACAGGAACCTGATGAAGGCCCTCATAAAGGAGAGGGTCGTCCTCTACATGAGGCTTTATATAGGCTTTCTCCTGTTTCTGTCTGTATCCTACATATTCTGGGCGAAGCTTATAAACCACCCCATAAAAAAGCTGAGGCAGATAGTGAGAGAGCTCGAGAGGGGAAATTCCGGGGTGGACTTCTCGGAGCTCATAGACGCAAAGGACGAGTTCGGGTCCATAGCCAGGATCCTGAAGAGCTACTCCAGAGATATGGAGGAGAGAATAGAGAAGATGGAGTTAATTCTGGACACCGCCTTCAACCCTGTCTCCTCGCCTGAGGAGATCTACCCCTTCGTCAGGTTCACCCTCGGCAGGCTGAACGAGATCCTTGAGACCAGAGGTTCACTCTTCCTCGTGAGGGACCTCCAGGGTGATAAGTACAGCTTCATCATACCGTCACCCAACCTGACCGAAGAAGGTATGGGAGAACTCATAAGCATATTCGAGGAGAAGGAAAGGGAAATAAACCCATTCACGGAAGACCTCATATGCATAAAGGAGTCAAGGGGGAGGGAGTGTGTGGGGGTTATACTCTTTAACTTGGGAAGGGACAGCAGGGGTGCGGTCCTGCTCAGGCTAAGAACCGAGCTTTCCAAGGAGAACGAGAGCTATGCCAAGGTCATATGCCAGCACCTGATAGGAACTATAAGGCTCAGCCACCTGGCCTCAACGGACCCGCTCACGGGTGTTCCTAATAGGCGTATGCTGGAGATAGACCTGAAAAAGCACGGAAAGCTCGCCAAGAGGTACAACAAGAAGCTCAGCTTGATAATGATAGACATAGACAACTTCAAGGGTGTGAACGACACCTACGGCCACCCGGCGGGAGACGAGATCCTGAGGAGGTTAGCCCTGCTTATCCTCAGGAACATAAGAGAGACGGACACGCTCTACAGATACGGAGGTGAAGAGTTTGCTGTCCTCTGTCCTGAAACGGACAAGGAGGGTGCCTTTGAGCTCGCGGAGAGGATAAGGGAGTCCATAAGGAGGGAGAGGTTCACGGTCAGCAGAAACAGGACGGTCCACATAACTGTGAGCCTCGGTGTTGCGAGCTTTCCAGAGGATACAGGCAACCCCTCCGACCTTCTCGCCATAGCGGACCTGAGCCTTTACAAGGCTAAAACTGAGGGCAGGAACAGGACCTCCCTGCTGATCTCCAAGAGGGACAGAGACCTCTACCTTGAGAGGTTCAGAAGGGAAAGGGATCTGGCGGAGCTTATCCTCAGCGGGTCGGTTACACACCACCTTCAACCCATCTACAACATCCAGAACAACACAGTCTACGGGTACGAACTGCTCTTCAGGGTTGTGAAGAACGGTGAAGTTCTACCCTTGGGCAGGTTCATAGACAGCATAGAGGAC
>JAUZRJ010000122.1 GCA_030950545.1 Aquificota bacterium
ACGCTCCGGGGGTCGTCAAAGGTCCTGACTTCAACGCTGAAATCCCCCCATATCCCGGTCACGTGTATCCTCTCGATCTTCTTTCCGGGTTTCACCAGACCCACAGCCTCACAGCCCGCTCTCGTGAGGAAGGCAAGGTACGCTCCTCCTATGGCTCCCACGCCTACAACCAGGAACCTCATCTCACTATAACCAACTAAGATGGCGACCATATAATTTTAAAGGTTATGATACTCAGCGACAGGAGTATAAAGGAGCTGATAAAGAGTGGAGACCTCAGGGTTGAACCCTTCGATGAGAACCTCGTCCAGAGTTCCTCTCTCGACCTGAGGCTCGGACCGGAGTTCGCAAGATACAAGGACTCGGGGGTTATAGACGTGAGAAAAGGCCCGGGAAAGGTAGACATACTCAGGGCGGGAGAGTTCATAGAGATAGCTCCCAAGGAGTTCCTCCTCGCGACTACCCTCGAGTACGTAAAGCTCCCTCCTTTTCTCACCGCGTTCGTTGAGGGGAGGTCTTCTCTGGGAAGGCTCGGCCTGTTCATAGAGAACGCGGGTTGGGTGGATGCTGGTTTTGAGGGACAGATAACCCTCGAGCTTTACAACGCGAACAGATCCCCCATAAGGCTCTACGTGGGCATGAGGATATGTCAGCTGGTCTTTGCCAGACTCGACAGGAACCCGGAGAAGGTTTACAGGGGCAAGTACTCAAAGCAGAAGGGTGTTGTCCCCTCCAGGATAGATCAGGACTTCGTGAGATGAAACCTGCGGTCCTTCTGGTCTTGTTCCTCATCTCCTCATGCGTTTACATGCCCGCAGAGGTGGAGGTGAAGAGGGAAGCTCCCCCCGCCTACTACCCGCCGGTTAAGGGGGAAAAGATCAGGATGGGAAGGGGTGTGTTCATAAGAACCAGGTGCGGTGCCTTTTTCAGGTCCGTGGGCGAAGGCAAGGTGATCTACGCGGGAAGGGACGTGGGGAACTTCGGGTGGGTCGTGATGGTCAGACAAACGGACGGATTCGTTGCGGTTTACGGCAAGACAGGAAAACCGTGGGTGCGAACAGGAGAGAGGGTCAAAGCCAGACAGGTCCTCGGGAGGGTAGGGAAGGGGAGGAAGGGATGCGGTATATACTTTGAGCTAAGAAACAGAAGGGGTGATCCGGTAAACCCGGTGTTAAGATAGGAGTATGGTCTGGGTGGTTTTGTTTATCCTCTTCGGTTTCTCCTTTGGGGAGGAGGTAAGGGGAAAGTGTGAGCTCAGATACGACAGGTGTGTCTATGACTGCGCTAACAGGTACCCCTTTGACCAGAACAGAAGAACCGGGTGCGAGATCAGGTGCAAGCTGAACTACGCGGTGTGCGAATCGGTTCGGGTTATAGACAGGGCGGGGAAAGAGATAAGGGAGTTCTTGGAAGGGTTTTCGGAAGGCGGTGGTTTATACTTTTACTATGAAGATCAGAGACCTCTCCGAGAGGCAGAGGGAGTTCCTGAAAAACGTATTTGAGATGGAGGAACTCCCGCTGGATAAGGACCTGGAGGAGTTCCTCAGGGAGAAGGGGTGTGTCCTCCACAGGTGTATATCCTGCGGTAAGATGGTTTTCCACGATGGGTACGAGTTCTGGAACCTTTCTGAGTGCTGTGATGACAACTCGAAGATAACGCACAGAGGTCTCCTGTGTGAAGTCTGCTACGCGAGGAGTCCCGAGAACATGAAGTACTGGGTTTTCTTCAGGCCCTCCTGGTACGGGAACGTTGAGTTCGATCCCGGCGGGAAGGAGTGATATGCCCCGTATAGAGAGCATAGAGGAGGTAAGGGAGTTCATAAGAAAGACCTCCAAAGAGACCGCGGTCTATGTGGGTTGTGACTCAAGGCAGTTCAGGGAGAAGACGGTCTTCGTAACGGTCATCGTGGTCCACATAAACTCGAACCACGGTGCCAAGATCTTCTGGCGGGTGGACAAGGTGAAGAGGATAAGGTCTATAAGGCAGAGGCTACTTGAGGAGGTCAGCAGGGCGGTTTACATGGCTCTGATGATAGCGGACGTGGTGGGAGAAAGGCCCTTTGAGGTCCACCTTGACATAAACCCTAACCCCAGCCACAGGTCGAGCGTTATAGTGAAGGAAGCGGTGGGGTACGTTCTGGCCCAGGGGCTAAAGCCTGTCCTCAAGCCGGAGGCTATCGCTGCTTCCGCGGTTGCGGACTTCCTCGGGTCGAGGTTTTAGACCTTTATGATCTCACCGGAGATCCCGAGTATCAGGTGGGGCCAGTTCCTCTCTACGAAGGTCCGGATGCTCTCCAGAGTCTCCCTCACAAACCCCACATCACCCCCCGCAACCGCTATACCTATCGTTCCCCTCTGCCAGAGTTCCTGGTTGTCCACCTCGGAGACGGACACGTTAAAGCGCGACCTTATCCTGTCCTTCATGGACCTGATCTCACGCCTTTTCGCCTTCAACGAGTCCGCATCCGGCAGGAAGACCTCAACCTTGAGGACACCCACCACCATCTCTCTTCAGCCTGTAAAACTCCTCCAGGATACGTGAGCACTCCTCAACCGGATCGTACACCCATAGAACCCTGTGGTTCAGCCTCTCATCGTCGAGTATGCTGTACAGGGTGATCACACCTCCGTGTCTCCTGTCGAGGGCCCCGAAGGTTACACGCTTCACCCTGGCAAGGACCAGGGCATAGGCACACATAACACACGGCTCCAGGGTCACGAAGACCTCACACCCTTCCAGCCTCCAGTCACCCACACGGGAAGAAGCCTCCCTTATGGCGAGGATCTCCGCGTGGGCTGTAGGGTCCTTGGTAGTCTCCGTCATGTTGTGGGCGGACCCTATGACCTCTCCCTCCCTCACCACAACACACCCGACGGGGACCTCTCCCCTAACAAAAGCCTCCCTGGCCTTTTTCACCGCGAGCTCGAGGTAGTCCCGACCCATTTTTACTGTTATCATTTATACCATGAAACTCCAGACCCTGGTTGTATCTGAGGGTGATATAGGGAACGTGGAGGAGTTCCTCAGGGACAACTACCCCGAGAGGTTTTCCCTGATCGAGAACTGGAGTGAGCTCAGCTTCAGGCTCCACTCCAAGAGGATAGACAGGGAAAGGCACATAGTCTTTCTCGAGGTAGACGAGGTGGAGTTTGAGAAGGTCGCTGGCATATTTCCCTCAAAGGGAGACGCCATAGGAGCCTTCCTCACGACCGCGCGGGAGGCGGGCTGGGAAGAGGTGCCCGAAAGGTGGGTGCTCTACCACGCCCAGTTCGAAGGTGATAAGCTCATAGCGGGCATAAAGACGGAAGAAGGAGTGCTCAAGTTCGACCAGCTACATCTCGAGGAGATGATCCAGCGTATGATCAGGTACCCGAGGATCGTCGTCTACTCGAGTGACGTCCTCACCTACATAAAGGACCTCTTCCCGGAGGTGGATCACAGGGCATACGTAATTGCGAGGGAGATAGCTAAAAAGGTCGGGGAGGCTCCTTCACTCGAAGACCTCGGTAAGGTTTACGGCGTTGACACATCGTCTCTTGAGGGTAAGCTCGACCTTATAGAGAGGCTACTGAAAAACCCCGTGAGGCTACCT
>JAUZRJ010000123.1 GCA_030950545.1 Aquificota bacterium
ACTTCAAAACCCTCCGCTTCCAGGTAGCTCTTCAGGCTCCGGGCGAGGACCCTGTCGTCCTCAACGAGCAGTATCTTTACTCCCATCATAAGTTAATTTAGAACCTCACACCCAGCCTCACCGTAAGGGAGTGGTCCACGGACCTCCTGTTGAGGCCGTAGCTGTAGCTTAAGGTTGTGTAAAGGGACCTGGTTATGTCCCGGAGCAGGAAGAGAGTTATGTAGTTGAGATTACCACCTCCCGTGACCGATTCCGCGGTGTCGTAGGAGAGGCTCACGTAAGTCTTTCTGGTTATGTCGTACCCTCCTCCCACGGAAAGGGCGTAGGTGTTTCTCCTTAAAGACCTGAAGGTGTAGCCTGCGTAGAGGAACAGGTTGAAGGAGTCAAAAAGGAGGTCAAAGATGGCGGAGGGAGTCAGATGAACATCCCCGTCCGAGAAGGGCCTTTCTCCCGTCGGTAGCCTGACCCTGAGGCCCGGGATCACGTAGAGGTTCTTGAGGGGTATCCTGTAGCTCCCGTAGAGGGTCGTGTCACCCATACCGCTGTCGTAAAGCCTGCTGTAGAAGTAATACCTGGTTGTCGCGGAAATGTAGAACCTGTTGTAGTAGTAGGCAACCGAGGTGATAGCGGAGGCCCGTCTTTCATCTCCGCTCGATACAAAACTCGCCCCCAACCTGAGGTAGAACCTGCCCTTTGGCCTCTCTATGGGACAGCCATAGCGGTCCACGAGGACGAGGATGGGGGTTCCCGGACACCTGTCCTTACTGTCCTCCACACCGTCCAGGTCCGAGTCCTTGAAGGCGAAGGAAAGGGCTGTCAGGAGTAGCACGAGAAGGGGAGATCTGGATTTCATGGGAGTTTATTTTACCAAGGTCTTCCGTGCCTCTCGTCTTCGTCCTCCATTTCCTCGACCCTTTCCATCATGTCTTCCATCTCCCTCTCCTCGATCTCCTCCATAGCCCCCATCCTCTCCTCCTCTCCCCTTTCGATCTCCATCTCCCTCTCCTCGAACCTCTCCTCCCTTTCACCTTTGAGCTCTTCGTAGATCCTCATTATCATCTCCTCCCTCTCCTCCCTACTCAGCTCCCTGAGCCTGAGCTTTAGCTCGTTCATAACCCTGTACCTTTCATCGGGGTCCGTCCTCTTGACCTCTTCTATGAGCCTGAGGATCTCCTCCTGGGGGGTCTGTGTAAAGGCGGTTGACAGAAAGAAAAAAAGTGTGATCAGGTACACCATGCTTTAATTATATTAGTCCCCTGTTACCAGAGCGTTACTCATGGAGAGGGAGAGGATATACTTCTACTTCTTCCTCGGACTCATAATCTTCCTTCTGTTCCTGGCGCTTATCACCCTGATACCCTTTCTGGTCCCTATCCTCTGGGCCATCGTGATAGCCATAGTGATATACCCGGTGCATATGTATCTTCAGAGGCTCGTGAAGAGCAGGACCCTCTCCGCGGGTATCGTTACCTTTCTCGTCTTCATGTTCCTGATAGTTCCCTTAAGCGTCATAAGTGTTCTGTTCATACAGCAGGTCGTGGACGTGACCCAGAAGGTGGTCATCTACTTTCAGAAGAACACATTCAGGGACCTCATAGACCAGATCACATCCCTGCCCCTCGTGAGGGATTATGCGGACAGGTTCGGTCCGCTTATCGAGTTCACCGAGAGGGAAGAGTTCAGGAAGATACTGGCGGAGTCGCTGAACAGAGCGCTCAGGTTCTTAGGCGACAAGCTCGGTCAGGTGGCGTTCATAGCGGGTAAGAACGTCTTTTACGTCTTCGTGTTCCTGCTTACCTTCTTCTTCATCCTGAGGGACGGCCTCGAGATACTGAAAAGGGTTGAGAGGCTGATACCCATGGACAGGGACGACCTGGAGAACGTTTTCAGCACCATATACAGGACAACGCTCGCGGTTGTTTACGGGGCGGTGGGGACCGCCATGATACAGGCGATACTCGGGTACATAGGCTACACAATAGTGGGGATAAAGTTCGCGCTCCTGTGGAGCGTGATCACCTTCTTCGCAGCGTTCATTCCTCCCTTCGGGGCTTCCGCGGTCTGGTTTCCCCTGGCGGTTTACACCTTCTTCAACATAGACCCCTGGAAGGCGGTGTTTCTCGGTGTTTGGGGCACCCTGCTCATCTCAACTATGGACAACTTCATAAGGCCACTTATAATAAAGCAGGGTGTTAACATACCCTACGTGGTCCTTTTCTTCGCAACCATAGGTGGCCTTCTGAAGTTCGGCTTCATAGGTCTGTTCCTCGGACCGATCATATTCACCACCCTTTTCTCCCTGTTCAAGATCTACGAAAGGAGGATCCTCAGGAAAGGTACCTGAAGGCTTTATCCCCTATGTCTTTTCTGAACCGCATCCCCTCAAAGTGTATCTTTGAAACCGCCCTGTAGGCTCTCTCCTTTGCTTCCTTAAGTGTCCTGCCGTAAGCGCAGACGTTGAGTACCCTCCCTCCGCTGGTGATGACCTTGCTGTTCCTGAGAGCTGTGCCCGCGTGGAAGATCACTACACCCTCTTCACTCTCCGCCTCTTCTATACCGTGGATCTCAAAACCCTTTTCGGGTTTCTCCGGGTAGCCCTTCGAGGCGAGGACTACGTCAAGGGCCCACCTTTCGTCCTCCTCTATATACACCCTCTTTCCCTCGTAAAAGTCCATGAGGACCTTTAAAAAGTCGTTCTTTATCCTCATCAGTATAGGCTGGGCTTCGGGGTCACCGAGCCTCACGTTAAACTCGAGAACCTTCGGACCCTCCTCCGTTATCATAAGGCCCACATAGAGGAATCCCCTGAAGTATATACCCTCTTCCTTCAGGCCCTTTAAGGTCCTCTCCACGATCTCCTTCTTTATCCTCCTCTCGGTTATCTCGTCTATCACGGGTGTCGGTGAGTAAGCTCCCATCCCGCCCGTGTTGGGGCCCCTGTCTCCGTCGAGGAGTCTCTTGTGGTCCTGAGAGGTGGGAAGGGGGACGTAGGTGTCGCCGTTTACCATTACTATGTAAGACGCCTCCTCACCTTCGAGGAACTCCTCTATAACGACCCTCTTCCCCGACTCTCCGAGCACACCTTCCCTCATGAACCTGTCAACGGTTCTGAGGGCCTCCTCCTGAGTTGTGCAGACAACGGAACCCTTACCCGCCGCGAGGCCGTCCGCCTTCACCACTATCGGAGCTCCCTTCGATTTCACGTACTCCTTGGCTTCTTCCGGGTCCTCGAAGGTCGCGTACTCCGCGGTGGGTATGTTGTGCCTTTCCATGAACCTCTTGGCGAAGGCCTTGCTTCCCTCCAGCCTCGAGGCTTCCCTTGAGGGCCCGAAGATCATGAGACCCCTTTTCTCAAAGGCGTCCACCACCCCTTTCACCAGAGGCGCCTCCGGACCCACAACGGTGAAGTCTATACCCTCTTCTTCAGCAAACCTCGCCAGCCTTTCCACATCCGTGGGGTCTATGTCAACCGCCTCCGCCACCCTGTTTATACCCGCGTTCCCCCTGGTGCAGTATATTCTGGACACAAAAGGGCTCTGGGCTATCTTCCAGACGAGAGCGTGCTCCCTTCCGCCGTTGCCGACTATGAGAACTTTCACGGAGAGTATTATAACTAAGAGTATGCTGAGGAGCCTGATCTTCTGGAAGATTACAAAGATCACCTACCTGACCGCGCTGGTCCTGGCTACCGTTCTCCTGCTTGTCCAGATATACAGGCTGAGCTTCATACTTTTCGGCCTTCCTCTCTCGGACTCGGTTCCCTTCTTCATAAGCTGGTTTGCTTACTACAGCTTCTTCTTTATACCGGACGGCATAGCTCTGGCCACAGCGTTAACCCTTTACGACCTGAAGGAGAGAAAGCTTCTTCAGGTAATGCAGTCCTTCCACCTGTCTCCTCTAAGGATCCTGTCCCTGTTCCTTTTGCCGGTGGGTGTCTTTTCCGCTCTGGGTCTTGTGTTCTCCTTCCTGCTGTTTGAAGAGCAGGTGTCCTTTGCAAGGAAGGAGCTGTTCATAAAGTATAAGGACAAGGCCCTCGGGAACATGCCTGAGAGGACCTTCCTTGAGATCGGTGACCTCGTGGTTTACATCAGGGAAAGGGGAGAAGGGACCCTTAAAGGGGTTTTCCTGAAGTACAGGGACCTGATCGTTGTCGCGGAGAGGGCGACCTACGAGAGCGGTGGGAGGTTCTTTTTCAGGAAGGGCTACCTGGTCACCAAGGATCAGGATAAGTACTTCCTGATAAGCTTTGAGACATACAGGCTGGACACCGAGGAGAGGTTTTCCGCGGAAATAAGGAAAAAACGGGTCTCAAAGGAAAGGGTAATGAACCTGGCCAACATGGCGTCCATCCCTTTTCTTTTCGGGATCTCCTTTATGGGTTCCCTGATGGTCTGCAGGACCCACATACAGGTCTACTATTTCATAGCCCTGTGTGTAATCCTCCACCAGATAGCCCTTTTTACGCTCAAGATCACCCTTTGAGGGTGCTTATATCCCTCCCCAGCTTCTTCTGGACCGACTCGACCTTGGCCTTTATCCTGCCCGACTTACCCTCCCTGTAGTCTATCTTCATGGTTATGGATATACGAGGACAGTCCTTCTTCAGCTCCTCAAAGCCCTTCCTCAGGACCTCCATGACCTCTTCCCAGCTCTCCCCTTCGATTATTGTACCCATCGGAGTGAGGACGTAAGGAAGCCCTGACCTGTCCACGATATCCACGACCCTCGCCACGTACTCGCTCACGCTCTCACCCCTGCCGAGGGGC
>JAUZRJ010000124.1 GCA_030950545.1 Aquificota bacterium
TTCCCTGACCCTGAGATAAACCTCTCCGGGAGGTAACTCCCTCGGCGGTACTCCCCTTCCGTCGAGGGCTCTCTCCATCCAGAGCATCTTGAAGTCCTCGTAAGATATGCCTATTAGCTTCCTGACCGCAGTGTTGTTGAACTCGGGGTCGTCCGTCACGTATATGACCACCCTGACCTTTGAAAAACCGAGCAGGAGGTCCTCTACCCTCTCGGTGCCTCTGAAGGAAGGGTTTGCGACCACAGCTATCTCCCCGAAAGACAGATTCAGAAACAGCGCTGCCGTCAGTATAGCAGAACGCATACCTTACCTCACCGCAGGTATCCCGAACCCAGGAATACCCTGAATGTCCAGAGATCCCGCCCGTCCACGCGGTCTTCGTAGAAGACCTCCGCCTTACCGCTGAAGTAAAGGGAAGGCTGTACCTTCACCCCGAAGGTGTATCTTGTCCTCCTTGTCAAAACCGGTTCCTCCCTTTCCGCGGATAGTTTCTCAACCAGCTTCTCAAACCAGATGTTTCCCTCCTCCCAACTTAAAAAGTCTACCACACCGTAGGGCCTTATCTCACCCAAAAATCCACCCCTGTGTACAGGGTAGGAGATAAGGAAAAAGCCTCCCGTCCCGGACTTTCCGGACAACCTTTCCCTGAGGATGTACACCTCACCGTTAACCTCCAAGGAGCCGGGTTTCCTGCGGGCGAGATGGAGGCCGAATATGTAGTTCTCTGTCTTCACGTAACCCACGTCCGGGTCGCTCACCTCCATAGGGTCGTATCCGAAGCTGAGACCGATCTCAGAAAAAGGGTCCCAGAGCAGGTAAGCCTTCCCGAGAAGGCTCTTCTTCGGGTCAAAGTCCTGGGTGTTTTCAGAACCCAGCTGTAGGTTGCCGTTGCCTATGCTACCTTTGAGGCCCGCCCTCTTCCCGAAAACCTCCGTCTCCAGGCCAGCTTCAACACCCACCATGTGAACGGGCAGGGGTCCCCCCTCGTCTTCGAAGCTAACTACCAGAGGCCTGTCCACGGGTGTCATCAGGTAAAGACCGTGGTGCCACTTCTGGTTAAAGTAGCCTATAGGGGAGTGAAACTTACCCAGTTTGATATACAGACCTCCCAGGGAGACCTCAACGTACCCCCTCTCCAGGTCCACCTTGCCTTCGGGCTGTTCCAGGTATACCTCAAGGAGTCCCTTGAGACGTCCGTGGGTGAGAAAGGCGAGAAGGTCCGCGTCCCCGAGTACAAAGTCCGCCCTTTTATTCTGTGAGGAGTAAGAGGCCCTCACATCGCCGAATATCTGGATGTAGACCTCCTGAGAAAAGGCGGATGATATCAGGATCAGCAGTAAGAAGAGGTTCCCCATTCTTATTTTTTTGGTGGAGGCGGCGGGAATCGAACCCGCGTCCGAGAACCGGAGCCACATCCGGGGCTCCTACAGGCTTAGCCCGTGTTTCAGGTCTCCCTCCGGGTCGCCCACGGGCAGGCTACCGGAGGAAAGCACGGAGTTCCGTGTCGGCACCCCGTCCCCGTGCGCCCGGGGTACCCGAGCGGGTGTCCTCTGACGCCCGCCGGTGAGCCACCCGCCACCCACCGGGGACGCGCTGCCTGTTTAATTAGGCAGCGAGGGCGAGCTCAGCTTCGGGAAGTGTTTTAACAGCTGTTACGGGTGCCACCCGGCCTGCTCCCCGGGGACCCCGGTTCCCGTCGAATCCGTTCGCCCCCTCTGATAGCCATTATTTAATTTAGATCAGCTCTCCGAGCCTGTCCAGAAGGAGATCCACGTCCTCGTCCCTGTATCTGAGGCTTACGGTGAGCCTGAGCCTCGCCTTGCCCTTCGGGACAGTCGGGTACCTTATAGCCTGCAGGAGTATACCCGACCTCAGAAGACCTTCCGCCATCCTGAGAGCCTTCCCTTCGTCCCACACCATTATGGGGATTATCGGCGTCCCGTGGAAGGGAACCTCCAGGGGAAGCTCGGAGAGCCTCCTGCGAATGTGAATAGACCTCTCCTTCAACCTTCTCACGAGTTCGGGGTTCTTTTCCACTATATCTACAGCCTTCAGGGCGCCCGCACACAGGGAAGGGGGTAGCGACGTGGTGAAGATAAGTGACCTCGCCCTGTTCACTATGAGGTCAACAAGGTCACCGCTCCCGCAGACGAAGGCACCGTAACTCCCGAGGGCTTTTGAGAGGGTTCCCATCAGGATTATCCGTTCTGTCCACCTGAGTCCGAACTCCTCCATGATCCCCCTTCCCCTCCCGAGCGTTCCCGTCGCGTGGGCCTCGTCCAGGTAAAGGAGACAGTCAAACTCCTCCGCTATGGAGAGAAGCTTCCTCACGTCCGCTGTGTCTCCATCCATGCTGAAGACTGAGTCTGAGATTATGAGGACCTTATTGTAGTTTCCCCTCTCCTTCCTCAGTATCTCCCTCAGCCTCTCGTAGTCCCTGTGGGGAAAGATAACCTTTCTGGCCCTTGAGAGCCTGCAACCGTCTATTATGGAGGCGTGGTTAAGCTCATCGCTCAGAATAAGGTCCCCCTCTTCCGCGAGGGCGGGTATTGTTCCCACGTTGGCGAGATAACCTGAACCGAAGAGGACGCACCTCTGCACACCTTTGAACTCCGCGAGCCTTTCCTCTAAGTTCCTGTGGTATCTCGTGTATCCCGAAACGAGCTGGGAGGCTCCTGACCCTAGGCCTGTGTCTCTTAAAGCCTTAACAGCTTCCTCCACCACCTCGGGATGATCCCTGAGGCCGAGGTAGTCGTTGGAGCAGAAGTCCAAAACTCCCTCCCTCAGGACCCTCTTCCTGTAGAGGTCGCTGGACCTGAGTTCGCTCAGAACTTTCCTCGCCCAGTCCATGATCTTAATTAATTATGTTCGGGAAGGGCTACAGGGGTGTCTTCAGCAGAATGGGTGAAGGGCTTCTTGAGAAGCTCATAGAGGACCTCAAGAAGGAGCTCG
>JAUZRJ010000125.1 GCA_030950545.1 Aquificota bacterium
AGAACCCTCTCCTGAATGTACCCTTCAGGATACCGCCCGGTATGGCCTGACCCCGAGGACCTCCATGAGCTCCAGGCAGTTTTCAGGAGCGTTGGCGTTGTAGTCGTTGTTAAAGTAAGTGTAGATTACCTCCGCCCGGGACGACTTTATCTTTTCCGCCCACACCTCAGGCTCCTCCCTGGAGTATCTGTATCTGTACCTAGCCTCTTTCCCGTGGAATCTCACGTATACGCTGTTTCCCGTCTCCACAAGGTCCTCGGGAAGTCCGGGGAAGCTGACGGAGCAGAAGATGACACCCTCGGACCTCAGGGTCTCAAGCACTTCCCTCCTCCACCAACTCTAGCTGGAAGAGAACCGGACCGAGCCTTTTACCGAGTCCCTCCGAAACCTCAAGGTAGAACCTCTCTACGATGTCTTCTGTCTCCCTGAACTTCCTGATGTGGGTTACCGACCTGTTTGCCTTCACAGAGAAGACGAACCCTTCGGGAACTGACCTTTCCAGCCTCTTCAGATTTCTCCTCTTACCTTCCACCCGCGATGGCGGGGACTATGGAGAGGGTGTCTCCTTCTTTGAGCTCCGTGTCTATTCCCTTCAGGAACCTGATGTCTTCGTCGTTAACGTAGAGGTTCACGAACCTCCTCAGGTCTCCCTTCTCGTCCAGTATCCTTTCCTTAAAGCCCGGGTACATCTCCTCCAGCTTCTCTATGGCTTCCTTTACGGTCTTTGCCTCCACCTCTATCTCCCCCTGGCCGTCCGTCAGCCTCCTGAGAGGTGTGGGAACCCTGACCGTCACACCCATCTCACCACCTCCTAAACCCTCGCAAGGACTTTATCCTTGAAGTCCTTGAGGGACGCCTTTATCCTGACAGGCTCCTTCATGTGTCCCTCCAGAACCTCAAGGGTCTTGTAGCCGTTCCCGGTTATGTAGGCGACCACCAGCTCCTCCGGGTCTATGAGACCCCTCTCTACAAGCTTCTTGAGGACCGCGACCGTTGTCCCTCCCGCGGTCTCTGTGAATATACCCTCCGTCTCCGCCAGGAGCTTTATACCCTCCACGATCTCCTCGTCCGTAGCGGTCTCCCAGTCACCACCGCTTTCCCTGGTTGTCTGAAGTGCGTATATGCCGTCCGCTGGGTTCCCTATAGCTATGGACTTGGCTATGGTGTTCGGTCTTACCGGCTTTATGAAGTCCCTGCCTTCCTTCCAGGCCTGGGCTATGGGGGAACAACCTTCCGCCTGGGCCCCGTACATACGGGTGCTTACGGAGTCTATCAGACCCACCTCCTTCAGCTCTTTAAGACCTTTCCATATCTTGGTGTAAAGGGAGCCTGAAGCTGCGGGAACCACAACCGCATCGGGAGCTCTCCAGCCCAGCTGTTCCACCACCTCGAAGGCGAGGGTCTTTGAACCCTCAGCGTAAAAGGGTCTTATGTTTATGTTCACAAAGGCCCAGCCGAGGTCGTTCGCTATCTCCGAACAGAGCCTGTTAACGTCGTCGTAAGTTCCCTCCACCGCCACAACGGTGGGGTTAAACACGAGGCTCCCGAATATCTTCTGGGTCTCCAGATTTGCGGGTATGAAGACGTAGCAGTTGAGCCCCGCTTGGGCGCAGTGGCTGGCGACCGAGTTAGCCAGGTTCCCGGTTGACGCGCAGGCGGCTGTGTCGAAGCCGAACTCTATAGCCTTGGATATGGCCACCGACACGACCCTGTCCTTGAAGGATAGGGTTGGGTGGTTAACGGAGTCGTCTTTTATGTAAAGGTTCTTGAGACCGAGGACCTCTCCGAGCTTCTTTGCCCTCTTCAACGGGGTGAACCCTGCACTCAGCCCGACCCTCGGCCTCTCCACAGGAAGCAGGTCTATGTATCTCCACAGGCTCTTCGGACCCCTTTCTATCTTCTCCCTCGAGATGGTCTTCTTTATCTCCTCGTAGTCGTATATGACCTCGAGGGGTCCGAAGCAGAACTCACAGACGTGCAGTGGTTCGACGGGATAATCTCTTCCACACTCCCTGCACCTTAAACCTACCACCTTTGCCACTCTAACCCTCCGTAGCGGGTCTGGACAATAAAAAATTATAATGTTCCCTTATGGTTTCCGCCCCAGAATCCTCCCCAGTATCTCCCGCTTTCCCTTCCCCTCCTTTGCGGAGGAGAGTATTATGGCACCGTCCCCGACGAACCTCTTCACCTGACTTAAGGTCCTCGCTATCTCCTTCTGGGTAGCCTTGTCCGTTTTGGTGAGAACGACTTCAAAGGGTATGCCGTAAAACTGGAGCCACTCTACCATCCGCTCGTCGAGTCTCTGTACGCCCGCCACCGAGTCTATCAGCAGAAAGAGGAGCTTTATGTTATCCTTCCTCTCCTTAAAGTAGTTCTCCATCATCTTCCTCCACCTTTCCCTCTCCTCCTTCGGGACCCTTGCAAAACCGTATCCCGGAACGTCGACCAGATAAACCGTGTCTTCGAGGAGGAAGTAGTTTATCATTCTGGTCCTTCCCGGGTCCTTGCTCACCCTGGCTATGTTCTGGCCAACGACCATGTTTATGAGGGACGACTTCCCTACGTTGGACCTTCCCGCGAAGACCACCTCCGGGTGTTCGGGGGGAGGGAAGTCGTCGTACGTGGACTTGAGGAACCTGACCTTCATTGATTATCTGGAGCGGGCGACGGGACTTGAACCCGCGACCTGCTGCATGGCAAGCAGCCGCTCTACCACTGAGCTACGCCCGCTCTTTAAATATTATACGCTAAAATTTAACCCATGAGGATCACCGTCGTAGGGGGCGGATACGTGGGTCTTGTGACAGGAGCCTGCTTTTCCCATCTTGGGAATGATGTCCTCGTGGTGGAGAAGGTACCCGAGAAGGTAAAGATGTTAAAGGAGGGAAGGAGCCCAATATACGAACCGGGCCTTGAAGACCTCATAAGGGAAGGCCTCAAAAGGGGTAACCTCGGATTCACTACGGACATAGGGGAAGGTGTGGCCTTTTCCGAGGTCATATTCATCTGCGTGGGCACACCCTCTCTCCCGGACGGGTCCGCGGACCTGTCTCAGGTTGAGGAGGTCGCCAGGCTAACCGCCAAGCTTATGGACTCCTACAGACTCCTCGTTGAGAAGTCAACCGTTCCGGTCAACACCCACCAGCTCGTCAAGAAGACGGTCCAGAGGTATCTGAAGAGGGACGTACCCTTCGATGTAGCCTCCAACCCCGAGTTCCTGAGGGAGGGTTCCGCGGTCCTGGACTTTCTGAACCCGGACAGGATAGTGGTCGGTGTGGAAAGCGAAAGGGCGAGGAGGATTATGGAGGAGGTATACAGACCTTTCACCGATAGGGGTGTCCCCCTTCTGATCACGGACCCAGCGACCGCGGAGCTCATAAAACACGCCTCCAACTCCTTCCTCGCCATGAAGATCTCCTTCATAAACATGATAGCGGACCTCTGCGAGAAGACGGGTGCGGATGTGAAGCTCGTCACGGAGGGCATGGGCTACGACAGGAGGATAGGGAGGGACTTCCTGAACGCGGGTATAGGCTACGGAGGAAGCTGTTTTCCCAAGGACGTCCGTGCCTTCATAAGGATAGCGGAGGAGTACGGGGTAGACTTCAGCCTTCTTAAGGAGGTCGAGAGGATAAACTCGGGGCGTGTTGAGAGGTTCATGGACAAGGTACGGAACGCCCTATGGACGCTTAAGGACAAAAGGGTAGCGGTGTGGGGTCTGTCTTTTAAGCCTAACACCGACGATATAAGGGAGGCACCTTCCATAAAGGTAGTGGAGACACTGATCAGAGAAGGTGCCCGTGTGAGGGCTTACGATCCGAAGGCGGTCTCAAACTTCAGAGTCTTATTTCCGCCCGGGGACAGGATATCCTACCCGGAAGACATGTACGAAGCTGTGAAGGGAGCGGAAGCACTGCTCATACTCACCGAGTGGGAAGAGTTCGTAAAGGCGGACATGGAAAAGGTGAAGGAACTCATGGACCTTCCCGTGGTCGTGGACGGGAGGAACATCTTTGAGCCCGAGGAAATGAAGAGGATGGGCTTCGAGTACTACTCTGTCGGAAGGTCCTGATCAGTCCAGGATAAGCCTGAAACCGTCCGCCCTTTTCAGGGCGTCCTCATACTCCTGGGGTGTTATCCTCCTCGCGAGTTCAGGGTACTCCTTGGCCTTGTAAAAGGGAAAGTACTGGTCCATCACATTCACCGCCATGTTCGGGTCCACGCTCCTCAGGAAGTCCATCACTTCTCCGGTTGTGGATATACCGTTCGGCAGGACCAGGTGTCTGACTATAAGACCCCTCACCGCTATGCCCCTTTCGTCCACCTTGAGGGGTCCTACCTGCCTGAACATCTCCCTTATCGCCTCCTTGGCGTGGGTGGGATAGTCCTTTACCTTAGAGTACTTTCTCCCGTATTCCCTGCTCAGGTACTTAAGGTCCGCGAGGTATATGTCCACAACGCCGTCCAGTAGCCTCAGCGACTCAAGGGAGTCAAAGGAGGAGGTGTTGTAAACCAGGGGTATCCTGAGACCCTCCTCAACCGCCAGGAGTAGGGCTTCGAGGATCTGGGGTACAACGTGCGAAGGGGAGACCAGGTTTATGTTGTGGCATCCCATATCCTGGAGCTCAAGCATCATGCCAGCCAGCTCCTCGGGTGTAACCTCCTTGCCCTCACCGAAGTGGCTCACCTCGTAGTTCTGGCAGTAAACACACCTCATGTTGCAGTAGGAGAAGAAGATAGTTCCGCTACCCCTGAAGCCCCTTATGGGAAACTCCTCCCCCCTGTGGGGAAAGTAGCTGGAGACCACCGCGTACCTCCCTGTCCTGCAGTATCCCATCTCCCCTTTTACCCTGTTGACCTCACAGCTGTGGGGGCAGACCCTGCAGGAGAGGAGCATCTCCTTTGCCTTCTCAACCCGCCTCCTGAGTTCTCCGCTCTCGTAGAGGTTCAGGTAAGAGGGATACTTCATGGATTTTAAATATATGCCCTCAAGAGTATGGGTCGGGCGGGATTCGAACCCGCGACCACGGGATTAAGAGTCCCGCGCTCTGCCAGCTGAGCTACCGACCCTGTTCCTGATCAAAATATAACTTCCCTGCTTTCTCCTTCAACGTGCTCAGGGCTCCCTCCACCGACATGTCCTTCTTTCTTCCGGGACCTGTGATCCTGAAACCGCCTATCAGGTCCCTTTCCCTGACTTCGGACACCCTGAAACCGAGGGCGGTCAGCCTGGAAGCGATCAGGCTCCTGAGATCGTCGGGAGTTCCGGCATCCACCTCCAGTACTGACCCGCTTTCCCTGAACTCCACCCAGAGCCTCTCCTCGGAGGACACCAGCGCGAGGACCATGTCCTGGATCTCACTGTTTATCCTCTCCTGCCTGAGTCTGTTGATGAGGTTCCTGTAATGGGTCAGTTTTTCGTCTATGTTCTTCATCACGCGCCTTAAAGTCCTCTGCCTCGCCAGGTTCAGGGCTGTGAAGTGGTCGAGGAACACACTTTTAAGGAACACCTCCAGGTACATCCTCAGGACTCCCTCCACGAACATATCCTCGTCACCCTCTATGTTGAGGGCGGATCTCGGGGTTTCCTTAGCCTGAGGTGGGAGGAACCTCAGGGTTAAAGGTCTGTAGCCACCCGCCTCCGGACCTGAGGAGAACCCGCTTTCATACGGGTGTTCGAAAACACCGTAAAGGAGCGGTGCTTGCTCGATGCTTACCGTTGTCCCCTGGATTTTCGCCAAACCTCCACCTGCCGGTGTGTCCTTTGCAGGCCTCTGGAGGATCACATAACAGGCGTCGCTGAACCCGTTTCTGAACCTGGATATGAGAACCTCACCCACCTTCTCCACCGCTGACCAGTCAACGTCCTTTGTTAGGACGCCCTCAAACACCTCCGCGGGGATCGTTTGAGACCACCTTTTCCCAACGACGAAAAGCCTGAAGTCCTTTCCCGGATTTCTGCCT
>JAUZRJ010000126.1 GCA_030950545.1 Aquificota bacterium
TTAGCTCGTTAACGAACTGCTGGAGCTGGTCCTCCCTTATGCCGAAGCTCCATCCTTCGACGAACTGCTTCGGATTGGCTAGGGGCGTGAACGGGAAGGAACTGCCTATTATGCCGAGCTTTACACCGCCGACCTCTTTTATGGTGTAAGGCTTGAAGACCAGGTCACCCCACAGCTCGTCCACGACGTTGTGGGTTATGAACTCACAGCCTCCCTTCTCGAGCTCCTCTATTCGCTTTAAGAAGATCTCCTTACCGAAGGTGTAGTCCCAGTGGGCGACGAAGAGGTCGTAGCCCGTGTAGGTCATCCACTCAACAACCGACTTACCTTCGGTGAAGGTACCTATGGCGGTCGTCGTCCACGTGTCTCCACCGTCCATGACGAGGACCTTGTCCCTTCCCCTCTCCTCTATGACGGACTTTATTATCGTTGTTATGTGTGCAGCTCCGCCCATCTTCCCGAACTTCTGGGCGAGTTCTGGGAAGTTCACACAGCTGGTGAAGTAAGCTTCGAGCGTGCCGGGTGCGATCCTGTAGTACCTCAAAAACTCCTTACCCGTTATGTATCCGGGTGTACCCATCAGCTTTTTGGGGGCAACCAGGTTCATAGGCTCCGCAAAGTAGAGGGGTTCAAGGTGGGCGTGCATGTCCGTGGTGAAGAGAAGGGTGACGTTGCCGACAGGTTTGAACCTCATTATGTCGTCGTAGGTCATCTCCGCAAGGGCCCTTACCGGGTTTGCCGTCAGGTAAGCCCCTGTGACTATCGCAAGCTCAAGGAAGTCCCTTCTGGTGATGTGCATCCGCCGTCACCTCCAGAAAAATAACCAGCTCCTCATAAACTGATTTTTTATCTTAGGATACCGCGGGAAGAAAACAACCCCCGCGGGACATCACCTGTTTATCGGGGATTCGGGGCTGTGGAGGAAGGCGACTATGTCCGCTATCTCCTCGGGCTTCAGAACTCCCCAGTACCCCAGCCTCGGCATGGCGGAGCAGGGGTTAAAGGCCCAGGAGTTGTAGATCCTCATGTAGGTCTGTTTCGGGTCTATCCCCCTCTTGCCGTAACCCCTGAGGCTGGGACCGATGTTTCCGCAGGCTATTATCTGCGGGTCTCCACAGTGGCAGGCGTAACAGTTACCCCTCCTGCTCCTTCCGCCCTTCTTCGGGTCTCCGAAGAGCTTCTCACCCCTCTTCCAGTCGCCCATCACCTTACCGCCTGGTGGGAACTTTATGGTGGCGAGCATGGCCTTCTTGAACTCTTCTATGCTTATGCCCTGAGGGACAAGCTGGGCTTCGTTGGAGCAGTACTTCTGCCACTTGTCCTGGTTCTGGTAGAAGGCTATCTTGAACTTCTCGTATTTGCTGAGCTTCTTCTTAGGCTTCTGTGCTTCCGCCTTCTGGGCAGCGGGCTGACAGGCAACGAGAAGCCCGAGACCTACTACCGCTCCCGCAAGAGCTATCTTCTTCATCTTCGCCCCTCCTTTACCTCAAGAGTCCGGGCACCTCTATGATACCGCCGTTGGAGGCGTGCTTCATGTAAAGCTCCACCGCTATGACCTCCTTGCTGTAAAGAGGAGGCTTCTTCACCCAGTCCTTCTTCTCATCCCACCTCTTTGTAAAGAGGAAGTAGGCCTTGAAACAGCTCGTCACCCTGTCCTCCATGGTCCACATCCTGTCCGAGCCGAACCTGTAGGCGGGCCAGTGGTTGTAGGACTTGGCCTTGACAGGGTTCGGAAGCCCCTGGAGTCTTATCCTCTTTCCTGCGAGGACCGTGTGACACATGGCGCAGGAGAACTCCCTGGCTCCCGCCCTCGTGAACCATATCTTCTTACCGAGTTCGTACATCTCCTTCTCTTTGGGGTGCTTTATCTCCACGTTTATCTTCATACCGTTGGAAAGTGAAGCGACGTAGGTGGCGAGGGGAACCCTGAGCTTTTTGTCATACTCCTTCCTGAACTTCTTGTCCTTGGGGTCAAAGCCCATGTACTTTGTCATACAGCTGAGTATCCTGAGGTCTATGTCCGCCACCTTGTCTATGTCCTTGTAATACCTGGGCATCTTGGCGTACGCCCCTTCCAGTTTTGCCCCGTCCTGACCGTGGCAGGTCGCACAGGTCTTCCCGTTGGGACCCTTGAGGTTGTGGTAGTAGTCCCTTCCCTCGTCGACGAAGACGTGTCCCGGGTGCATACCCAGTTCGAGGAGCTCCCTCAGGTGTTCGGGAAGCTTTTCCTTAGCGACCGCCAGCGTCCCTACAACCGCCCCTCCTGCGAACAGACCGAGGGCAAGAAGAGCTCTCTTCCCCATATCAGACCCCTCCTTTTAGGCGACGCTTACCTTTAAGCTCTTCTCCCACTTGCCTCCCTTGTTGTCCTCGTACTTGATGGTGAGCGTTCCCGATTCGGTGGCCTTCATCATTACCGCAAAGTAGGGGTTCTTGCTTATTCCCGGTCCCGAGTGGATGGTGGTCATCTTCTTGCCGTTGAAGAGGAACTCTATGCGCGTCAGGTAGTGGGCGGGGATCAACTTCCCCGTCTTCTTGTCCTTCCTGAGGCCGGTCTCCATGGGGTGGGTTATGACCATCTGGACCTTGAAGACCTGGCCCTTGCTGATCCTCCTGGGAACCCTCACAATAGCCCTTCCTATCCTCGCCATGTCCTACCTCCCTTCAGGTTTTTTATAAGGTCAACCACAACCACCTACTGTAACCTTAACCTCTTTCACCGCCATAAGGAGGCTCCCGTCCTTCATCTTGATCACCGCCCTCACGGGAGACGTCTTGGCGAGCTTTATCCTGGTAGCGAAGAAGACCTCACCGTTCATGGAGGAAAGCTCCACCTTTGTGACCCAGGGGTTGAAGTTGTTGTCCGCAAAGATGTAAAGGGCCTCAACCTGGTCCACGGGTATGTTGGCCTTCACCTGGACGGG